>NZ_JBIRTN010000016.1:0-198434 GCF_044334705.1 Streptomyces sp. NPDC020731 | reverse complement strand
CGCCCGGTTACATTCCGAACCCGGAAGCTAAGCCTTACAGCGCCGATGGTACTGCAGGGGGGACCCTGTGGGAGAGTAGGACGCCGCCGAACAATTCTTGGAGAAAGCCCCCGTGCCGATGGCACGGGGGCTTTCTGCGTTTAGGGTCGAAGTCATGCGCTATGACCTCGCCATCTTCGACAACGACGGTGTTCTCGTCGACAGTGAGCCGATCTCCAACCGGCTCCTGGCCGCCTTTCTCACCGAACTCGGCCATCCGACCTCGTACGAGGACTCCATCCGTGACTACATGGGCTCCGCCATGCATCGCGTGCACGATCTCGTCGAGGAGCGGACCGGGCAGCGGTTGCCGGCGGACTTCGACGACGTGTTCCACGCCCGGGTCTTCGCCGCGTTCGAGCGGGAGTTGAAGCCGGTCGTCGGCGCCATGGACGTACTCGAGAAACTGGTCGCCGACGGGGTGCCGTACTGCGTGGCCTCGTCCGGGAGCCATGAGCGGATCCGGGTGGGGCACCGCACGACCGGGCTCGACCGGTGGTTCGACGACGAGCGGATCTTCAGCTCGCAGGACGTGGGGCGGGGAAAGCCGGCGCCGGACCTGTTCCTGTACGCGGCCGAGCGGATGGGCGTGGCGCCCGAGCGGTGCCTGGTCGTCGAGGACAGCCCGCTGGGCGTGCAGGCGGCGGTCGCGGCCGGGATGGACGTGTACGGGTTCACCGCGATGACGCCTGCCGGGAGGCTCTCCGGGGCCACAGGGCTCTTCGGGGACATGGGGGAGTTGGTCCCCCTGCTCTCACGAGCGCGAAACTGAGGGTAATTCATCTTTGACCGGATCTACCCACCGGTACCCCCGAGCCCTACGCTCGCCGCCATGACTGATGTGCTGCGGCGCGGCAGGGCCTCGCTGGCGTTCGGCTTCCTCGTGCAGGGCGTCGCCTTCGCCCTGCTCGTGACGCGCATCCCGGCCATCCAGGACCGGTACGGGGTGTCCGACGCGCTGCTGCCGGTCTTCCTCGCCGCCGTGCCGATCCTGGCGGGCGTCGGGAGCGTCACGACGGAGCGGCTGGTGAAGCGGGTGCCGCCGAGCCGGGTGCTGCGCTGGTCGCAGCCGGTGGTGCTGCTGGCGCTGCTGGGCGTCGGGGCGGGCGGGCACATGGTGGGGCTGGGCGTGGCGCTGGCCGCGTTCGGGCTGGCCGTGGGTGCGCTGGACGCGTCGATGAACATGCTCGGGGTGAGTCTGCAGCGGGCGTACGGGCGCAGCATCATGCTGAGTTTTCATGCCGCGTACAGCCTGGGCGGGATCGTCGGGGCGTCGCTCGCGTGGGCGGGGGCGCACTGGGATCTGGCGTTGTGGGTGTCGTATCTGCCGGTGGTGCTGGTGCTGCTGCCGGCCGCGCTGGTCGGCAGCCGGTGGTACGTCGACGGGGGCGAGGAGCCGGCACAGGAGAACAAGAAGGGCGAACAGGCGGCCGACGGCCTCAGGTGGCTGTTGCCGCTGTGCCTGGTGATGACGGTGGCGTACATCGGGGACTCGACGGTCTCCAACTGGAGTGCGAAGTACCTCCAGGACGTGCTGGGGGGTTCGGAGCAGCTGGCGACCGTTCCGTACAACGTCTACATGGTCACCACGCTGCTGGGGCGGGTGATCGGGGATGTCGGGGTGCGGCGGTTCGGTGCTGTGGCGGTGGTGCGGGCGGGGGCGCTGGTGGCGGCGGTGGGGTTCGCCGTGGTGGCCGGGGCTTCGGGGGCGTGGGTGGGGATGCTGGGGTTCACGCTGCTGGGGCTCGGGCTGTGTGTGCTGGTGCCGCAGACCTTCGCGGCGGCCGGGCGGCGGGCTTTCGAGAGTGGTCGTCCGGGAGCTTCGGATGCTGCCGTGGCGCGGCTCAATGTCTTCAATTATGTGGGTTTCCTGATCGGTTCGCCGTTGGTCGGGGCGCTCGGCGACGCCTGGAGCTACCGCGGGGCGATGCTTGTGCCGATGGTGTTGGTGCTGGTGACGCTCGTGTACGCCAGGTCGTTCGCGACTGAACCGGACCGATACGGTGGCGGGCATGAGCGGGCGCGTACAGCTGATGTGGGACGAGGCAGTAACGGGCTATGACTTCGGCCGGGACCATCCGATGGACCCGGTCCGGCTGGCGCTGACCCGGAGTCTGGTCGGTGCTCTGGGGCTCGACCGTGAGGTGGAGGTGGTCGCCGCGAAGGCGGCCGGGGAGTCGACGCTGCGGCTCGTCCACCGGGAGGACTACATCGAGGCGGTGCGGGCCGCGTCGGCGGACCCGGCGGCCGCTGACCAGTCGTACGGGCTGGGGACGCTGGACGATCCCGCGTTCGCCGGGATGCACGAGGTGTCGGCGCTGATCGCGGGGCAGTCCGTGGGCGCGGCGGAGGCGGTGTGGCGCGGGGACGCGCCGCACGCGGTGAACTTCGCGGGCGGGCTGCACCACGCCATGCCGGGCGCGGCCTCCGGCTTCTGCGTGTACAACGACGCCGCGCTGGCGATCGCGCGGCTGCTGGAGCTGGGCGCGGAGCGGGTCGCGTACGTCGATGTCGACGTGCACCACGGGGACGGGGTGCAGGCGGCGTTCTGGGAGGATCCGCGCGTGCTGACGATCTCGCTGCACGAGCATCCGCGGACGCTGTTCCCGCAGACCGGGTGGCCGGAGGAGACCGGGGCGGGTGGCGCGGAGGGCGGCGCGGTCAACGTGGCGCTGCCGGCCGGGACCGGGGACGCGGGGTGGCTGCGGGCGTTCCACTCCGTCGTGCCGGAGCTGATCGCGGACTTCCGGCCGCAGGTGCTGGTGACGCAGCACGGGGCCGATACGCATTTCGAGGATCCGCTGGCGCACCTGGCGGTGTCGCTGGACGCGCAGCGGGCGGTGCAGGTGGCGTGCCACGAGCTGGCGCACGAGTACGCCGACGGTCGCTGGGTGGCGCTGGGCGGTGGCGGTTACGCGGTGGTGGAGGTCGTGCCGCGGTCCTGGACCCATCTGGTGGGCATCGCGGCCGAGCGGCCGGTGGACCCCACGACGGTGATCCCCGAGGGCTGGCGGCAGGAGGTGTACGCCCGGACCCGGCAGCCGGCGCCCCGGCGGATGACGGACGGGCGGTGGCCGGTGTCCTGGGCCGCGTGGGACGAGGGGTACGACCCGGCGGACCGCCTGGACCAGGCGATCCTGGCGGCGCGGCGGGCGGTGTTCCCGTTGCGGGGGCTGCTGCCGTAGGAGCGGTGCCCGTTACTCCGACCGTGCGGTGTCCGCCGGTTCCGGGCGCGCCCCGATCCCGTGTCCCGCACCATCGCTTCCGTGCTGACCACCGCTGACCTCCGCGCGCATCTCCTCACGGCCCGGCTCGCCGGGGTCGTGGGCACGACGCGGGAGGAGAGCCTGCGGAGTTACCGGTTGTTCGCCGCCCGGGATCCGCGTCTGCTGATCGGGTTGGACCCCGAATGGGTATGGGGTGAGCGGGAGTTGCTCGCTTTGATGGCGGACAGGTGTGGAGTTTCGGCCGATCCCGCGCACACCTCCGGCCATGATGTGATCGACCCCGAGCGGACCCTGGCCGCCCTGGACGCCTTCGCGGAGCGGCTGGCGGTCGTTGCGGAGCGTGGCGGGCCGGTGCTGCTCGGCACCGGTCATCCGCACCGGCTGCTCGGCTTCTACGCCGCTCTGGCAGACGCCTTGTCGGCGGCGGGATGTGCCGTCCTCACCCCCGCACGGGGTCGCTGTGTCGACATAACGACCCGGTTCGGTCTACGCACGTACAACCTCGACTACGTACGAGGAGTCGGGCTCGTCCGGGGCGCGACCGCGGAACGCCCCGGTTGTGAGCCCGGCGCACACACGCACTCCCCCCTCCCGGTTCGGACCGCGCTCGTCGCGGCGGCCGACGCCGGCGGACCGCTTCCGGAGTTGGTGATCGGAGACCACGGCTGGGTATGCGGGGCAGGTCAGCTGGGGTTCGAGGCCGTCGGCCCGGCCGATGTGAACGACCCCGCGCCGTTCGTCGGCGAGGCCGAGGGGGCCGTATCCCTCGTCGTTCCACTTGATGACGGCGTGCGGTCCGATTACTACCTGCCGTTGACCCGCTACATACTCAATCGAGCGTGTCTGTCACAGTAGGCCGCCGATGGGTGCACCTCTTCCCCACTCGCATCACCCGCCCCTACATTGGGGAGTGAGCACGCAGCGACGAAGAGTCACCGGAAGGGGAAGCCGGTGGCCGTCGAGTGCGGAAGGTTCAGGTGTGTCATGGCTGCAGCTGGCGAGAGGCCTCTGAACGAGGTTCAGTTCCTTACCGTGGCGGAAGTCGCCTCGGTGATGCGAGTGTCGAAGATGACCGTGTACCGGCTGGTGCACAGTGGTCATCTGCCCGCGATCCGGGTGGGGCGGTCCTTCCGCGTCCCGGAGCAAGCGGTTCACGAGTACCTCCGCGAGAGCTACGTGGGGGTGGAAACCGCCTGACGGCGATCCGGGGAGGTCCGTACCGGGCACTCACGGGCCTCCCCGGTCACCTCGATTACGGTCTCGGCGCTCGGGCGGGTAGGCTAGCCCCTCGTAGGTCGTGTGGGCCCATGGCGCCCAAACACCGAGTGATGAGAAGTGAGCGAGGGTAGTCGTGGGCTCTGTTATCAAGAAGCGGCGCAAGCGGATGGCCAAGAAGAAGCACCGCAAGCTGCTCAAGCGCACGCGCGTCCAGCGTCGCAACAAGAAGTAAGCGACAGCGCGAGAGCGTGTCCAGTGGCCCCCCACCGCACCTCGGTGGGGGGCCACTGCCATTCGTACGTCCGGGGCTGTCGTCACTTCAAGCATCCGGTCGGCACCACAGAGCGACGACGACCCGATAGGTTGGCCGTCGGGAGCAGGGCGAGAGGAAGGCGCTGATCTTGGGAAAGGTCGTGCTCGTGACCGGGGTGGCCCGTCAGCTGGGGGGCCGTTTCGTCCGGCGGATCCTGCGGGATCCCGAGGTGGACCGGGTCGTCGCCGTGGACGCGGTCCCGCCCGAGCACCACCTGGGCGGCGCCGACTTCGTCCAGGGGGACATCCGCCAGCCCACCATCGCGCGGGTGCTCGCCGAGTCGGGCGCCGACACGGTCGTCCACCTCGACGTGACGGGCACGCCGCTCGGCAGCGGCGGCCGGACCGCGCTGAAGGAGACCAACGTCATCGGCACCATGCAGCTGCTCGGTGCCTGCCAGAAGTCCCCGAACATCAAGCGGCTGGTCGTGAAGTCCAGTACGAACGTCTACGGTTCCGCGCCCCGCGACCCGGCGGTCTTCACCGAGTCGACCCCGCCCAAGTCCCTGCCCAGCGGAGGCTTCGCGAAGGACACGGTCGAGGTCGAGGGGTACGTGCGCGGCTTCGCGCGCCGCCGTCCGGACGTCGCCGTGTGCGTGCTGCGGTTCGCCAACATCCTGGGCCCGGCCGCGGACAGCCCGCTCGCCTCGTACTTCTCGCTGCCGGTGCTGCCGACCGTGTTCGGCTACGACCCCCGGCTGCAGTTCGTGCACGAGGACGACGTCATCGAGGTGCTGCGGATCGGCTCGCACGAACCCCGGAGATCCACGCTCAACAGCGGCACCTTCAACATCGCCGGTGACGGCGTGCTGCTGCTCTCGCAGTGCTCGCGGCGGCTCGGCCGGCCGACCGTGCCACTGCTGCTTCCCGCGGTCACCTGGGCAGGTTCGCTGGTGCGTACGCTGGGGATGACGGACTTCTCGCCCGAGCAGATCCGGCTGCTCACACACGGGCGGGTGGTGGCGACGGACCAGATGCGGGAGACGCTGGGCTTCACCCCGAAGTACTCGACCGCCGAAACGTTCGCGGACTTCGTGCGCAGTCGCGGCCCCGGGCTGCTTCCGCCGGAGACGCTCGTGAGGGCCGTCGACCGGATCGCCGCGCTGCCCCTGCCGGGCAGCGGTCACCCCCCGACGCAGAGCGCCAACTGAGGAGCGCAGCAACGATGGCGGACGCCAAGGTCATTCCGTTCGACGACGACCACCGCTCGCGCGGGGGTGCCACGCAGCGCCCGTCGCGCCGCCGGGGCGCGGGGGGCCGGCGCCAGGGCGGCGCGCAGCCCGCGGCGGTCGGGGACGTCCAGCCGCTGCCGGGTGTGGCGTCCGTGCAGGATGATGAACCGGTGACCGGTGTGGACGAGCAGCCCCAGGAGCCGGCAGGCGACGGCGCCGGCGGCCTGGAGCAGCGGGTCGCGAGCGGTCTGGCGTTTCTGCGCCGTCGGCTCACCGGGGACTACGACGTCGACGACTTCGGCTACGACGAGGAGCTCACCGACCAGGTCCTGATGTCCCTGCTGCGGCCGATGTACGAAAAGTACTTCCGGGTCGAGGTGAAGGGCGTCGAGAACATCCCCTCGGAGGGCGGCGCGCTGATCGTCGCCAACCACTCCGGGACGGTGCCGGTGGACGGTCTGATGATGCAGGTCGCCGTCCACGACCGTCATCCGGCCGG
Source organism: Streptomyces sp. NPDC020731 (assembly GCF_044334705.1). NCBI lineage: Bacteria > Bacillati > Actinomycetota > Actinomycetes > Kitasatosporales > Streptomycetaceae > Streptomyces > Streptomyces sp. NPDC020731. The sequence continues at coordinate 191,967 of NZ_JBIRTN010000016.1, read as the reverse complement.
CCGTCATCTGCGGCTGCTCGCGGCGGACCTGGTGTTCATGCTGCCGGTGGTCAACGAACTCGCCCGCAAGCTCGGGCACACCCTGGCCTGCGCGGAGGACGCCGAACGCCTGCTCGGGCAGGGTGAGCTGGTGGGGGTGATGCCGGAGGGGTTCAAGGGCATCGGGAAGCCGTTCGGCGAGCGGTACAAGCTGCAGCGGTTCGGGCGCGGCGGGTTCGTCTCGACGGCGCTGCGGCAGGGCGCCCCGATCATCCCGTGCTCGATCGTCGGGGCGGAGGAGATCTACCCGATGATCGGCAACGCGAAGACGCTGGCGCGGGTGCTGGGCTTTCCGTACTTCCCGCTGACGCCGACGTTTCCGTGGCTGGGCCCGCTGGGCGCGATTCCGCTGCCGACGAAGTGGACGATCCAGTTCGGTGAGCCGATCCCGACGGACGGTTATCCGCCGGAGGCGGCGGACGACCCGATGCTGATGTTCAACCTGACCGACCAGGTCAGGGAGCAGATCCAGCACACGCTGTACAAGTTGCTGGTGCAGCGGCGGTCGGTGTTCTTCTGAGGCGCGTTGTACCGACCGGGTGAGGTGAGGCGACGGGCGGAGTCCGGCGCAGCTGTGCGAAGCCTGCGGAGCAGTGCGAGGGCAGCAGGCAGGAGGGGTCAAGTTGCTGGTGCAGCGGCGGTCGGTGTTCTTTTGAGGGGGTGCCCCTTTTTGACCTCGGGGGCGCGGGAGAGCTCGGTGCGACGGGTTGTGTGGCGGGTGCGGGCCGGTCGTGGTTGTTCGCGCAGTTCCCCGCGCCCCTGAAGGGCGCAGTTCCCGCCCCTGGGAGGGGCGGGAACTGCGTATCCGGTCCTACTCGGCGTCCTCGCTGTCGATGCCCAGGCCGGGGAGGAGGCCGGGGAGGAGGGGCGGGAGGGTGACGTCGGGGGCGGAGGGCGGGGTGATGCCGCCCGTCCCCGGTGGCGGGGTGGTGACGGTGGCGCTCTCCTTGGGCGGGTCGAGCAGGCCGCCGGTGTTGCCGCCGAGCAGGCCGTCGCTCTCGCGGTCGGCGTCGGCGGAACCGGACGGACCGGTACTGCCGGCGCCGCTCTCGTCGGGGGTGCCGTCGCCGGTGCCGGAGGACTGCGAGGGGCCCGTGCCGGACGGGGCGTCGGACGCCGGACCGGAGTCGCGCCGCCGTGCGCCGTCGTCGTCCTCGTCGGCCGGGGGCCGGGGGAGCAGCGACCGCAGCGGGGCGACGTCTTCGTCTATGGCGTCGAACACCGACGAGACCTGCTCGCTCACGTCCCCCAGCTGCACGGGCAGCCGGTCGCGCAGGGTGCCCCAGCTCTGGCGGTGTGCCTGGGAGAAGGAGGAGAGCGCCTGCATGGGGCTCAGGGAGTCCGGGTCGCGCTCGTAGGCCTCGCGCAGCAGCCGGTGGCCCTCGGCGGCGTCGTGCCGCATGCCGGAGAGGGCGCGGCGGATCTCGCCGAGGGACTCGTGGTCGAGGGGGCCGCTGCGGTCGCGCTCCATCAGCCGACGGGCTTCGCCGAGACGGGTGGAGGCGTGGTCGAGGTAGACCCGGCCACGCTCGTCGTCGCCGTCGGCGAGGCCGAGCTTGACGTCCTCGATGCCGCGCTTGACTCCGTAGAGGGAGTCACCGGGCAGGGCGTCGGAGCTGGCGACGGCGACTCCGCCGAGGGCGCCGGCGGCGACGCCGACGGTGAGTCCGCCCGCGGTGAGCCCTTTGGCCAGCCGCGACCGTGGTCGCAGCTTGCCCAGTGGGGTCGCCCGGTGGGTGCCCCCGGCCCGGCGCGAGCGCTGTCCGGGTACGGCCTGATCCCTCGCCTCGCCCGCAGCGGTGCCCTCCTGGAGCATGGCCTCGAACGCGGCCACCAGCTGGGCCCGCTGGACGACCTTGACCTCGGGGTCCAGTTCCGGTTTGGGCAGCGCGCCGAGGCCGGAGGCCAGCGTGAGCAGCTGTGCCTGCCCGGTCTCCGCGGCGGCGGCCGGGGCCGGTGCCGATCCTTCGGACTGCTCGGCCGCCGTGCCCCGGTCGGACTGCTCCTCCAGGGCCTGGGCGAAGGCGTTCGCCCGCCGGTGCGCCGATACGTTCGCGATCACTGGCGGCACCTCCTCTCGTCATCACGGTCGACTCCCCAGGGGGTTCTGAGGGTTCCCCGCCCTGACCGGGGCCATACGATCGAGTGATCGAAGCCGGTCAGGGGGTGACCACAGGGAGCCTGTATCCCGCACAACGAGTGGCGCGGCACTTGGGTTACGGACCCGGGATGACCGAATGAGGAAGCCAACCGTGTTTCACGTACCGCGAGTTGGGTGTCGCGGAGCATGTTCCGGCCGGCGGGTGTGTTCGGTCAGCGGGCGTCGTCCGGGAGGAGCCGGGCGAGGGTGCGGACGGCCCGGTACTGGAGGGTCTTGATGGCGCCCTCGTTCTTGCCCATCACACGGGCGGTCTCGGCGACGGACAGACCCTGGAGGAATCGGAGCGTGACGCACTCCTGCTGTTGGGGGTTGAGTCGTCGTACGGCATCGAGGAGGGCGGCGTTGGACAGTGACTCGAGAACGGAATCCTCGGGGGAGCGCTCGACCTCGTTGGCGTCGAGCATCTCCCCGGTGGTGACCTCGAGGCGGAAGCGGCTGGACTTGAAGTGGTCGGCGACGAGGTTGCGGGCGATGGTCACCAGCCAGGCGCCGAAGTCGCGGCCCTGCCAGGTGAAGGTGCCGATGCGGCGCAGTGCGCGCAGAAAGGTCTCGCTGGTGAGGTCCTCGGCGGTCGCCTTGCCGCCCACCCGGTAGTAGATGTAGCGGTAGACGGTGTCGCTGTACTGGTCGTACAGCCGCCCGAAGGCCTCGGCCTCGCCGGCCTGGGCGCGCTCGACGAGGTCCATCATCCGGGCGCTGTCGCTGTCGGCGGCGGGGCGGCGGGCGGTGGGGGCGCCGGTGGTCGTCCTGGCGGCGGCCCCTCTGGCCGCGCCCTTGGCCGCGGCGGCGGGCGCTGTGGAGGGTGCCGCGGAGTGGCGCCCCCGTCTGCCGACCGCGGCGCTGCCGTCGGCGAGGGCGTAGCACGGGCCGGCGGCGGGGGCGGTGGCGAATGCGGGGACTGCGTGCGCGGTGGGGACGATGCCGCGCAGCAGGTCTCGGGCTGTCGCGACTGTCGCGCGCAGCGTAGCCAGGCCCGAGGCGTCAACCCCGACATGTGGGTACACGGGACTCCCAGAGGCAGAGCTTCCATCACGTGCAGTGCGGGACCGTTCACCCGTCGTGGCTATGGGTGGGTACCGGATTGCGTCTGAGGAGAATAACGCTTCGTACAGGCTCTGCTACACCGAGTTGCTCAAATCACCGATTGCGTCGCTTCTGTAACCGGTTGATGGGCGATCAGGTGCGGTCTGGTGACCGGTTGTTGACCGGAATCGTTCGTGTTTCGTGGCGGTGTGGGGCGGGTTGTGGCCGTGTGCAGCCAAGAGGGCTGGACAGGGGGGTTGCGGGGTACGGGAGTCGGATTGGCCGGGTGTTGACCGGTTGCGCGGTCATGTGGCCGGTCGGGGGTGTTCGCGCGGCCCGGCGCTTGCGGGGTGCCTCCCCCGGAGGGGGTACCCCCGGTCCGTCCGTGCCGCCCCAGCGGCACGACTGCCCGCGGGGCGGCGGGATGCGGCGGCTGCCCGTGGGGGCGGCAGCGGTGGAATGCGGCGGTTGTTCGTGGGAGTAGGGGCTGCGGGTGGTCGTGGTCTCGTGCGGGTCAGCGGCGTTTGCGGTGGAGGGCGATGGCGGCTGCCGTGCCGCCGGCCACCGCGCCCACGCCCGCCGCCGCCGGGATGCCGACCTTGGCCGCCTTGCGGCCGGTGCGGTAGTCGCGCAGGCGCCAGTCCATGCGGCGGGCGTGCTTGCGGAGCTTGGAGTCCGGGTTGATCGCGTACGGGTGGCCCACCAGCGACAGCATCGGGATGTCGTTGTGCGAGTCGCTGTACGCCGCGCAGCGGCCGAGGTCCAGTTCCTCCGCCAGCGCCAGCGCGCGTACCGCCTCCGCCTTCGCTGGACCGTGCAGCGGTTCGCCCACCAGTTTGCCCGTGTACACGCCGTCGACCGACTCCGCGACCGTCCCCAGCGCCCCGGTCAGCCCCAGCCGGCGCGCGATCACCTGCGCGATCTCCACCGGTGCCGCCGTCACCAGCCACACCCGCTGCCCCGCGTCCAGGTGCGCCTGTGCCAGCGCCCGGGTCCCCGGCCAGATCCGCTCGGCCATGTACTCGTCGTAGATCTCCTCGCCGATGGACTGCAGCTCGGAGACGCGGTGGCCCTGGACGATGGAGAGCGCCGAGTCGCGGGCCTCCTGCATGTGCTCGGGGTCCTCGACCCCGGCCAGCCGGAACCACGCCTGCTGCCAGGCGAACCGGGCGAGGTCGCGGGTCTCGAAGAACTTCCGCTTGTACAGGCCCCGCCCGAAGTGGAACAGGGCCGCGCCCTGCATCACCGTGTTGTCCAGGTCGAAGAACGCGGCGGCCCGTTCGTCGCCGGGTACCGGGAATTCGGGTTCGCGTTCGGAAATCTCCTGGGTGGACTTCCGTGCGGCCTCCGCCGAGGCCTCGCCTGCCAACACGCTCCGCGCCGTGGCGGAGCGCCTACGGGGAGTGAGCCATCCGAGAGCGGCCATGGCGTGAGCATAGCCAGTCGACGAGGATGTTCCGGAGCCGAGAGGTTCGAGCCTCGTGAACTCCCCGGGTCCGGGAGTCGGGGCGCGCGCGACAATGGCCCGTATGAGCCCTCTCTTCCGCCGCAACGCCCCGGCCGCCCCGCGGGACCGGCTCGTCACCCTCGTCCGCAAGCCCGGCTGTCATCTGTGCGACGACGCGCAGGTGGTGGTGGAGAAGGTGTGCGGAGAGCTCGGTGTCCCGTGGGAGCGCAAGGACATCACCCAGGACCAGGAGCTGCACGACCGGTACTGGGAGCAGATCCCCGTCGTTCTCGTCGACGGCCGTCAGCACACCTTCTGGCGCGTGAACGAGGACCGTCTCCGCAAGGCCCTCGCCGACTGACCGGCCAGTCCAAACCGACCGGAAAGTCGCTTAGGATCGATGGTGACTTGGTCTCGGGGGCGGGATTCACAGAGGAGAGTGTGCGGTTTTGCCCCCAGAAGAAAAGGAACGGTGGTGCTCGCGCGCCGGTTCCTCGCGAGTGCGCCGGGGGCGCGTGACCCCGGTCACGTTGGCCGGGCAAATCGGACACAATCTTTGTGCACGCGTTCACAAAGACATAGCCTGCATTCGACGGGGCGGTCCGGGGACGTATGACCTGACGTATGACCGCCTGAAGCCCCGCTCTACCCGCAGGAGCACCGTGGCAACTGGCCGAACTCACCGACCGGCGACCCGTAGCCGAGGGATTCCCGAGGCCACCGTCGCCCGCCTTCCGCTGTACCTCCGCGCCCTCACCGCGCTCTCCGAGCGCTCGGTGCCCACGGTCTCCTCGGAGGAACTGGCGGCCGCCGCGGGGGTCAACTCCGCGAAGCTGCGCAAGGACTTCTCCTACCTGGGCTCGTACGGGACCAGGGGCGTCGGCTACGACGTCGAGTACCTCGTGTACCAGATCTCCCGTGAGCTCGGCCTGACCCAGGACTGGCCGGTCGTGATCGTGGGAATCGGTAACCTCGGCGCCGCCCTCGCCAACTACGGCGGGTTCGCCTCCCGTGGTTTCCGGGTCGCCGCGCTGATCGACGCCGACCCCGCGATGGCCGGGAAGCCCGTCGCCGGCATCCCGGTCCAGCACACCGACCAGCTCGAGTCGATCATCACGGACAACGGCGTGTCGATCGGCGTGATCGCGACCCCCGCCGGCGCCGCCCAGCAGGTCTGCGACCGTCTCGTGGCCGCCGGTGTCACCTCCATCCTGAACTTCGCGCCGACCGTGCTGACCGTTCCGGACGGTGTCGACGTGCGCAAGGTGGACCTCTCCATCGAGCTGCAGATCCTCGCCTTCCACGAGCAGCGCAAAGCCGGTGAGGAGGCGGCGGCCGGGACCGCCGTCGCCCCGGCCGCCGTTGCCCGCAAGAACTCCGCCACCGACCAGGGGCCCGACGGGGACGTACCCGCCGTGATGCCGGCATGAGTCTCCTCGTCGTCGGACTGAGCCACCGCAGCGCGCCGGTCAGCGTGCTGGAGCGGGCCTCGCTGAACGCGGACGCGCAGACCAAGCTGCTGCAGGACACGGTCGCCGCGGAGCCCGCCGCCGAGGGCGCGGTCCTCGCCACCTGCAACCGCATCGAGCTGTACGCCGACGTGGACAAGTTCCACGCCGGTGTCGCCGAGCTGTCCACGCTGCTCGCCCAGCACAGCGGGGTCGGCCTGGAGGAGCTCACTCCTTATCTCTATGTGCACTACGAGGACCGGGCCGTCCACCACCTGTTCTCGGTGGCCTGCGGCCTCGACTCGATGGTCGTGGGCGAGGGCCAGGTCCTCGCCCAGATCAAGGACGCGCTCGCCCGCGCACAGGAGCTGCACACCGCCGGACGGCTGCTGAACGACCTGTTCCAGCAGGCGCTGCGGGTCGGCAAGCGGGCCCACTCCGAGACCGGTATCGACCGCGCCGGACAGTCCCTGGTCACCTTCGGCCTGGAGCAGCTGGCCGTCGGCGCGCCCGTCGAGACCTGGGTACGGGACAAGAAGGCCCTGGTCATCGGTGCCGGTTCGATGTCCTCGCTGGCCGCGGCCACGCTCGCGCGGGCCGGTGTCGGCGAGATCGTGATCGCCAACCGCACGCCCGAGCGTGCCGAGCGTCTTGCACAGATCCTCGCCGAGGGCGACGACACGGACGTGCTGGCCCGCGCGGTCCCGATGGGATCGGTGCCGTTCGAGCTGACACGTGCCGACGTCGTCGTCTCCTGCACCGGCGCGACGGGACTGGTCCTCACGGCCGACGCGATCGCCGCGGGTGTGGAGAGCCGTATCGGACAGCAGCCGGTCGTCGACCTGGACGACGAGGCCGCCGAGGCTCCGCTCCCGCCCACCTCCGTGGGCGCGGAGGAGGGCTGCCCGCTGGACCTGTCCGCCGTACGGCCCGGTTTCTCCGTGATGGGCGAGGCCGCCGTCGCCGGTATGGACGCGGCGACGCTGGAGCAGCACGCCACGTGGGCCGCGGGGACGACCGTCGACCGCCGCCGGGCCGGCCGCGGCGGTCCGGAGGCCGACGCCGAGCTGATCGGCGCGCTCGTCGCGACCGCTTCCGCCGTCGGCCGGATCCCCGAGCGGCGCCGTCCGGAGCCGGTGGCCGAGCCGCCGCGCCCCGAGCCCGTGCTGTTCCTGCTGGACCTCGCGATGCCGCGCGACATCGACGCGGCCGCGCACCGCCTCGCCGGTGTGCGCCTCGTCGACATCGAGTCGCTCGCCGAGGCGTCCGCGGACGCTCCGATGGCTGCCGATGTGGACCAGGTCCGGCGTATCGTCTCCGACGAGGTCGCCGCGTTCGGGGCGGCACAGCGGGCGGCGCACATCACGCCGACCGTCGTCGCCCTGCGCACCATGGCGGCCGATGTGGTGGCCGGCGAGATCGCCCGACTGGAGGGGCGGCTTCCCGGCCTGGACGACAAGCACCGCGCGGAGATCACCCAGACCGTGCGGCGGGTGGTCGACAAGTTGCTCCACGCGCCGACGGTACGGGTCAAGCAGCTCGCGGCCGAGCCCGGCGGCGCCGGGTACGCGGACGCGTTGCGCACCCTGTTCGACCTCGACCCCGAGACGGTGGCCTCCGTCTCCCGAGCCGAGGAAAGCACCGAGAAGAACGCAAGGAACCGAGGGCCGGCATGACTGAGAAGGCACTGAGGCTGGGGACGCGGCGGAGCAAGCTCGCCATGGCCCAGTCCGGGCAGGTGGCGGAAGCCGTGAGCCAGGTGACCGGACGGCCCGTCGAGCTCGTCGAGATCACCACGTACGGTGACGTCTCGCGCGAGCACCTCGCGCAGATCGGCGGCACGGGGGTGTTCGTGGCCGCGCTGCGCGAGGCGCTGGCGCGGGGCGAGGTGGACTTCGCGGTGCACTCGCTGAAGGACCTGCCGACCGCGCAGCCCGACGAACTGGTCGTGGCGGCCATACCGGTGCGCGAGGACCCGCGCGACGTGATGGTCACGCGGGACGCGCTGAAGCTCACCGATCTGCCGCGCGGCGCCCGTATCGGCACCGGTTCGCCGCGCCGCATGGCGCAGCTGAACGCGTACGCGCGCAGCCACGGCATGGACATCGAGACGGTCCCGATCCGGGGCAACGTCGACACCCGCATCGGGTACGTCATGAAGGGCGAACTCGATGCCGTGGTGCTGGCCGCCGCCGGAATGAACCGGATCGGACGCAGTGACGAGGTGACCGACTTCCTGTCGGTCGACACGGTTCTGCCCGCCCCCGGCCAGGGGGCACTGGCGATCGAATGCGCCGCGGACAACGCGGAGCTGATCGCCGCGCTCGCCGAGCTCGACGACCCGTTCACGCGGGCCGCCGTGACGGCCGAGCGCTCCCTGCTCGCCGCCCTGGAGGCCGGCTGCAGCGCACCCGTGGGGGCGCTGGCCGACTTGCTGGCCGACGGGCAGATTGTCAAGGAGATGCGCCTGCGCGGCGTCGTCGGCTCGACCGACGGCTCGACGCTGGTGCAGCTGTCCACCACCGGTCCCGTGCCCGAGACGCACGAGGCGGCGATGGCGCTCGGTCGCGACCTCGCCGCCGAGATGCTCTCGCAGGGCGCGGCCGGTCTGATGGGGGAGCGAGCACAGTGAGCCCCACCACCCTTCCCGCCCCTCCGGAACACGGGCACGTCACCTTCCTCGGTGCCGGACCCGGGGATCCGGGACTGCTGACCCTGCGCGCCGTGGAGGCGCTGGCGAACGCGGACGTCCTCGTCGCCGAGCACGAGGTGCTCGACGTCGTACGCACGCACGCGAGGCGGGGCGTCGCCGAAGTGCACACGGACGCCGATACGTCGGATCCAGGCACGGGTACGCCCCAGCTGACGGTCGTTGACGGCGCGTCAACAACCGCCGGTGCCCCCGCGATGCGGGATGCGGCACATCTTGTCATGGAGGCCGCGCGGGGCGGCAGGCGGGTCGTGCGTGCGGTGTCCGGTGATCCCGGGCTCGACGCGTACGCCGCCGGAGAGATGCTGGCGTGCGCCTCGGCAGGGGTGCCGTTCGAGGTCGTCCCCGGTGTCGCGACGGCGGTCGGCGTACCCGCGTACGCCGGTGTGCCGCTGCGCGACGCCGAGGGCGCGGACGTGCGGTTCGTCGACGCGCGGACGGCGTCCGACCGGTGCTGGACCGAGGTCGGGGCGTCGGACGGCACGGTGGTCGTCTCCACCACGCTGGACTCCGTGGCCGCCGCGGCGGGCGAACTGGTGTCCGCCGGACGCAAGCCCGACACCCCGCTGACGGTGACGGTCGCCGGTACGACGACCCGGCAGCGCACCTGGACGGCGACGCTCGGAACGATCGCGCAGATGCTGAAGCAGGCGAAGGTGCTGCCCTCCCCGGAGGGCGGCCGGCCGGTGATAGCCGTGGTCGGTGAGCGCAGTGCCGCCGCCCAGCGGGACCGGCTGGCGTGGTTCGAGTCCAAGCCGCTGTTCGGCTGGAAGGTGCTCGTACCGCGCACGAAGGAGCAGGCGGCGTCGCTCTCCGACCAACTGCGGTCGTACGGGGCCGTGCCGCACGAGGTGCCGACGATCGCCGTCGAGCCGCCGCGCACGCCCCAGCAGATGGAGCGGGCGGTCAAGGGCCTGGTGACGGGCCGCTACGAGTGGATCGCGTTCACCTCGGTCAACGCGGTGAAGGCGGTCCGCGAGAAGTTCGAGGAGTACGGCCTCGACGCGCGTGCCTTCGCGGGGATCAAGGTCGCGGCGGTGGGCGAGCAGACGGCGAACGCGCTGATCGCCTTCGGAGTGAAGCCGGACCTGGTGCCGAGCGGTGAGCAGTCGGCGGCGGGTCTGCTGGAGGACTGGCCTCCGTACGACCCGGTCTTCGACCCGATCGACCGGGTCTTCCTGCCCCGTGCCGACATCGCCACGGAGACGCTGGTCGCGGGCCTGATCGAGCTGGGCTGGGAGGTCGACGACGTCACGGCCTACCGGACCGTGCGCGCGTCGCCGCCCCCGGCGGAGACCCGCGAGGCGATCAAGGGCGGCGGCTTCGACGCGGTGCTGTTCACGTCGTCGTCGACGGTCCGGAACCTGGTGGGCATCGCGGGCAAGCCGCACAACGTGACGGTGATCGCCTGCATCGGCCCGGCGACGGCGAAGACGGCCGAGGAGCACGGCCTGCGCGTGGACGTGATGGCTCCCGAGCCGTCGGTCCACAAGCTGGCGGAGGCCCTGGCCGACTTCGGCACGCGGCGCCGGCTGGCCGCGCTGGACGCCGGCGACCCGGTGACCCGGCCGAGCGAGCGGCGGCCGGGGGCGCGGAGGCGGCGGTCGACGACCTGATCCCGGCGAGCGGCGGGGCGGGTGCAGCACGCGTGTGTGCTGTGCCCGCCCCGTTCGCGTCAGCTGCCCGAGGCGTACGGCAGGAAGGTCGCCCAGGTGGTGGGGGCGAGGGCGAGGCGAGGGCCGTCCGGGATTTTGGAGTCGCGTACGTGGACGGTTGCCAAGGTAGTGGCGACTTCGACACAGGAGGGGGTGTCTGCACCGCTGTAGCTGCTCTTTATCCACTTGAGCACTGTCTCGTCCCTGGAGGCGGGCTTGAAGCTCATGGCTCTCCCAGCATTTTCTCGATGAAGGCCAGGGACTCTTCGGGAGTGAGGGCTTGGGAGCGGATGGCCCCGTAACGGATCTCAAGGATCTGAACGAGCTTGGGGTCGACGATCGAACGACTGGTGAGCTGAACCTCGTTGTAGCCCACGGTGATGCCTTCCTTGAGCCTGAGTACCCGGAACGGGCCATCGACCCCGGCGTTCGCCTCGCGCCCAAGAGGCATGACCTGAAGGTCAACGTTCAGCAACCCGCCCAACCGCAACAGCTGTTCGAGTTGCTTGCGCATCACCATTGTGCCCCCGTACGGGCGCCGCAAGGTCGACTCGCACTGGACGAAGCTGAAGACCGGCAACGTGGCGGTGCAGTCCATGATCTCTTGGCGTGCCGCCCGCGCAGTGACCTGCTGCTCCAGTTCTTCCTTCGTGAACGGCGGACGCCGTGAGCCGAACACCGCACGCGCGTATTCCTCGGTCTGCAACAACCCGTCGATGACCGAGTTGTTGTAAGAGCAGATCTCGACGGCTTCCGCTTCCAGGCGCTTCACGTCCCGCACCTTCTTCGGGTACCGGACCTCCGCCACGTCCTTCTTCATCGCGGCGATCTTGCCGCCCGCGCCGAGGACCTCATCCGCCGCGTCCAGGTACTCCGGGCGGGGAATCCGCCGCCCCCGCTCCACGCAGGAGACCGTCTCCTCCCCGTACTTGATCGCCGCCCCGAACTCCGCCTGGGTGAGGCCGGCCGCCTCCCGCCACAGCTTCAGCTGCCGGGTGACCGTACGCATCACGGCCCCGGCCTCTTCGTCGTCCAGCCCCGCTTCCCACTCACCCATGTTCGCCGCCTCCCGTCGCGCGCCCTTCCCCGGACCAACTCCGGCCGCCCGCGCGCGGTCACCCCGGGCAGGGCGGACAGAAACCGGACAGCCGGCGTACAGCCACCGGCCGTACGAGCTGCCCGTATTCACAGTGTGCACACGCGTGAGCACACTGGGTGGCGAGAATCTGGAACTCCGCATCGCGGACAGAGAAGGGAACCCCATGACGACGCTCACCCCCGAAACCCCCTGGGCGCTGCGCCTGGTCACCGACCGGCTGCCGGTCGGGCCGCCGCCGTACGCGACGGTGGCGCTCGACCCCGTCACCCAGACCGCCCGCTACACCTGGTGCGCTGGACTGGCGCCGGGGCGACTGGGGCGCCCTGCTCCACGCCCCGATCACCGTGCCGCCGTCCGTCGAGGCGGCGCTGCACGCCTACCTGGCCTCGTTCGGTCTGGTCTTCGGTTGCTTCGACTTCGCGCTCACCGGGGACGGGGGCGACCCGGAACACTGGACGGCGATCGAGTGCAACCCGAACGGACAGTGGGGCCGGCTGCCCGACGCCGAGGACGTCACCGAGGCGTTCGCCGATCTTCTCACCGTGGAAAGGAAGGGCCGTTCATGACGCTGCCCGTCGACCTCGACACCGATGCCGCGCGGCTGCGCGCGGTCATGGCGGAGGACCTCGCCGTACGCGGGGCGCTGGACGATCCGGGCTGGCGGGCGGCCGTGGAGGCGGTGCCCCGGCACCGGTTCGTGCCCGGCTTCTACCTGCCCGGCGAGGGGCGCGACGGGCAGGGGCTGCCCCTGTGGCAGCCGGTCACCGCCCGCCTCGACCACGGGCGCTGGCTGGCCGCCGCGTACTCCGACACCACGCTCGTCACGCAGTTCGACGGCGACGAACCCGACTGGGAGCACCCGGCCGAGCGGTTCGGAGGGGCCCCGACCTCGTCCTCCACCCTGCCGTCGCTCGTGGTGCGGATGTGGGCCGACGCCGATGTCCGGGAGGGGCACACGGTGCTGGAGATCGGCACGGGGACGGGCTACTCGACCGCGCTCGCCTGCGAACGCCTCGGGTCGGCCGGCGTGACGAGCGTCGAGGTGGACCCGCACCGGCTGGAGCGGGCCGCGAGCGCGCTGCACGGCTGCGGTTACGCCCCCACCCTCGCGGTAGCGGACGGGCTGTACGGGTACTGGCCCGAGGCCCCGTTCGACCGGATCGTCGCCGCCTGCTCCTTCCGGGCGGTGCCCCCGGCCCTGGTCGCCCAGACCCGGCCGGGCGGAAAAATCCTGCTGACGCTCTCCGGCTGGCTCTACGGGTACGCCCGCGCCCTGCTCACGGTCGCCGGGGACGGCACCGCCGAGGGGCGTCTGCTGGGTGGCGCGGTCTCCTTCATGTCGGCGCGTACGCATGCGGCGCCGGCCTTCGGCAACCCCGCCCACTGGGCGGCGGAGCTGCCGGGGGAGGCGCGGGTCGCCCGGCACGGTCCCGAGCGGATCACCGCCGCGACCGAGGAGGCCTTCCACCTGCGCTTCCTCGCGCAGAGCGCGGTGCCCGACGCCCAACTGGCCACCGTCGGCGATGTCCTGCATCTGATCGATGTGGTGAGCGGGTCGGCCGCCGTGCTGACGCCGGACGGCGACGGTGGCTGGCGGGTGCGGGAGGGAGGTCCGGTGCGGCTGTGGGAACGGGTCGAGCGCGTTCTCGACGCCTACGACACGGCAGGGCGGCCGGGGCCGGAGACCTTCACCCTGTGCGTCCACGACGGCGGACAGCACCTGCGGCACCCGCGCGTGCCGTGCCTTCCGCTGCCGTCGCCCTGAGGGGGCGGCCCGGACGGAGCCGGACAGCCCCCGGCCGCACGGGCCACTCGCCTTCACAACAGGCGCGTGACTGAACACGCTGAGTGACATGAATCAAGGAATCGCCGCATCACGCACCCCGCTCCACCAGTTCACCGTGCCGCTCTCCGCCACCCGCCGGGGCGCCCGTCTCGCCCGCCTGCTCGCCACCGAGCAACTGGACGCCTGGGGGCTGCCGTTGGATCCGGCCCGGCTGATCGTCGCCGAACTGGCCACGAACGCCGTCCTGCACGGCCGTGTCCCGGGCCGGGGCTTCCGGCTCACCCTCACCGTCACCGTGGACGGGGTGCTGCGCATCGAGGTGGCCGACCCCAGGGGCGAGAGCGCGCCCGTGGCCCGGGACGCGCCGCCGGAGCCCGCCGAGTCGGGCTACGGGCTGCTGCTGGTCGAGGAGTCGGCCGACCGCTGGGGTGTGCTGCCGGGGCCGTTCCCGCGCAAGACCGTGTGGGCCGAGCTGGAGCCCGGCCGCTTCCGGTGACCTCGGGGGCAGAGAGCGTCGATGTCCTCGGCGAGTGCGGTGGGGGCCGCGTCGGCGAGGGCGGGTGGAAGGCCGCGGTCGTCACTCGGGCGCCGTAACCACCGTCACTGGCGACAGGGCCGGAGGGGAGTGTCTTGGGTGGTGGGGCACCGGAGCCGGGTGCGGCGGGACGCGGCGGGGCGCGGGACGGGGCTGCGGGCGGTAAAAGACCTAAGTACCAAGGGTAAAAACCAACCAACCCGACCAAACCTCGCGTAGGTCACTCGGGCGGGTGAAACGCCTCGAACTGGCTGGCGCGGCGGGGGTTCGGGCGGGCAGTCTCAGCGCTGAGGGCCGAAGCAACTCGGCGCTCCCACAAGCCCGTACGTACGTCGGCCCCCGCCGGGAACTTCACTTCCGAGGCGAGGGCCTGACCAACAAGGAAGAGAAGAGCTTCCCCATGGCTGAGAAGAAGCCTAGTCCTGCCCCGCTCCCGATTCAGGGTGTTCGAGGATCCGCCACACCCTCCGGTGTCACCCACGTACGCACGTACCAGTCCGGCCAGTACGTGGTGATCGGCAACCACCTCGCCCAGCACCGCGAGCTGTCGCTGACCGCGATCGGGCTGGCGGCCCACATCATGTCGGTGCCCGAGGGCACGCCGGTCGACATCCGCAGTCTCGCCGAGCGCTTCCCCGAGGGGCGGGACCGGATCGCGTTCGCACTGCGGGAGCTGGAGGCGCACGGCTATCTGGAGCGGGTCCGCGAGCACACGGAGGCGGGCCGTCTGGTGACGCGTACGTACGCCCACCACACGCCGCTGCCCGCGCGGGCGGCCGTGTCGTCCGTTCCCGCCCGGACGGCCGGGCGTGCGGGGACGGGACGTGCCCGTGCTCGGGACTCGGTGGAGGGCGCGGGCGGTCGGGAGACTCCCGAGGAGGGCGACCAAGCACCTGGTGAGCCGGTTGTCCTGGTTGCTCCGGTCGTCCCGGACGCTCCGGTCGTCCCGGACGCGCCGGTGGAGGCCCCTGAGGTGACGTCCGTACCCGCTGCCGTCCCCGTGGATCCGCCGCGCGAGCCCGCCCGCTCGGGGCGGTGGTACGAGGAGGCGGTCACCCTCCTCGCCGGCCTGCGTCGGACCGACGAACGCCTCACCCTGTCCCTGCGGGACGTGAACAGACTGGCCCCGAGCGTCGTCGACTGGCTCGAACGAGGCGCCGCCCCCGCCGCCGTCCACCGCACCCTGACCGCCGACCTGCCCGTCCCCATGAAGCATCCGGCGGGCGTGCTCGCCTACCGCCTCCGCGAGCTGCTGCCCCCGCCGCTTCCCGCGGTCCCGGCGCGTTCACCGGTCACGGCAGGCGCCCACCGCCCGCCTCCCTTCCAGGACTGCGACGGCTGCGATCGGCCCTTCCGCGCCCCGGAACCCGGCCGCTGCCGTGACTGCCGGTACGGACCGACGACAACGAGCGGGGTGGCGAGCGCGGCCTGAGCCCGTGCCCACCCGTACCGTCCGCCGAGGCGGCCCGGTGCCGGTGGTGCGGTCAGCCGCCCTGGCCGGCGCTGCCGATCGGGCCGACCTTCACCGGGGTGCCGGAGCCGTCCGTGACGGGCAGCGAGGCGGCGCCCGGCCAGTCGAGGGTGACCGACTTCGTCTCGTTCGGCGGGGTCACCACGAGCCCGGTGATGCGGACGCCGGAGCCGCCCGTGTCGTTGGCCGGGTAGGAGATGTGGAAGGAGATCGACTCGCCGTCCTTCAGGACGGTCGCGGGGGCCGGCTCACCCGTGCGCTCCGCGGACACCGTCCCCGCATTGGTCTTCAGGTCGACACCGGCGAAGCCCGCGATCGAGCAGTCCCGGCCGCCGCCGTTCGTGAACGTCACCGCGACGGTGTTGTCCTCGTCGCCGCCGATCGTGTTGTCCTGCGCCGTGACCTCCAGCTCGTCGGTGCGGCACTTGCCGGTCGCGCTCTGCTCCTGGTCCGAGCTCTCCCCGGCGGAGTCCTCCGCGGTTCCCTGGGCCGAGTCACCCGAGCCCGAACCGTCGTTCGAGGAGGAAGAGGACGAGGAGGAAGAGGAGGACGCGGCGGACGAGTTGCCCTGGCCCGTGGCGGCGTCGTCGTTCTGGCAGGCGGTGAGCGAGAGACCCGCGACAACGGCCAGGGCTGCGATGGTGATCTTGTTGACGCGCATGGTGTCTTCCTCGGTGTCGGTCGGGGTGCCGGCCCGTCGGTCCGGGCGAGCGTTTCTGAGCACCAAGAGCCGTTCGGTCCGGTCGCCGTTTCGCCCAACCACCCCCTAATACACCCCTGTTACAGATGGGGAGAGACGGTGACATGGAGCTCAGGAGCGCCGGGTCAGCTCGCGCAGGGCTTGGCCGAGGGTCCGTACGCCCTCGGTGAGGGCTCCGGGCGGGTCGGCCGCGTAGCCGAGGACCAGGCCCCGGGGGCCGGGGAGTTGGCGGTGCCAGGACAGGGGGTGGCACTTCACGCCGCGGGCGAGGGCGGCGGCGGCCAGTTCGGTGTCGGGTACGTCCGGCGCGTAGGTGACCGTCAGGTGCAGGCCGGCCGCCGCGCCGTGGACGGCCGCGCCCGGCAGGTGTGCGGTGACGGCGTCGATCACCGCGTCGCGGCGGCGGACGTGGCGGGCGCGGAGCAGGCGTAGGTGCCGCTCCAGTCCGCCCGATTCCATCAGCCGGGCGAGGACCAGTTGCGGCAGCACGGCGTTGCCCAGGTCGGTGAAGCGTTTCGCTTCGGTCAGCGCGTGCAGATGGTGGGGCGGCGGGATCATCCAGCCGATCCGCAGTGCGGGGGCGAGGAGTTTGGAGACGCTGCCCATGTAGCAGAGGCGGTCGGTGAGCAGGGAGCGCAGCGCGGGTACGGGCGGGCGGTCGTAGCGGTGCTCGGCGTCGTAGTCGTCCTCCAGGATCAGGCCGCCGTCCGCGGCCCAGCGCAGCAGTTCGCGGCGGCGCCCGCCGCTTGTCACGACCCCGGTGGGGAACTGGTGGGCCGGTGTGAGCAGTACCGCCCGGGCGCCGGTGGCGCGCAGCGCGTCGACGCGCAGGCCCTGGTCGTCGACCGGTACCGGCGGGGTGGCCAGACCGCCGTTCCGCAGGTGCTGGCGGGTGCCGAGCGAGCCGGGGTCCTCCACCGCGACACCGGTGACGCCGTCCGCCGACAGCACGGGGTGCAGCAGGGTGAGCGCCTGCGCGGTGCCGGCGACGATCAGGATCCCGTCCGGCTCGACCCGGATGCCGCGGCTGCGCGCCAGCCAGTCGGCGACGGCGCGGCGCAGCCGTGGGGCACCGCGGGGATCGCCGTATCCGAGGTCCGCGGTGGACAGTTCGGCGAGCACGGCCCGTTCGGCGCGCAGCCAGGCCGTGCGGGGGAACGCGGAGAGGTCGGGCCGGCCGGGGGTGAGGTCGATGCGGGCGTCGGCGGCGCGCAGCGCGTCGAAGACGTCGGCGCCGGGCTCGCCGGTGAAGGGGGAGCGGGGCGCTGTCCGGCCGGGGTGCGGGACCTTCGGTTCGCGGGCGGGGGGCGCCGCGACCACCACCGTGCCGCCGCGTCGGCGTCCCTCGACGTGGCCGTCCTCGGCGAGCCGCCGGTACGCCTCGGTGACCACGCCCCGGGAGACGCGCAGCTCGGCGGCGAGCACCCGGGTGGCCGGCAGCCTGCTGCCCACGGTCAGCCGGCGGTCGGTGATCGCCTGCCGCAGCCGCCCGGCCAGCCAGTCCGCCTTGCCGCCCGCGGGTGCGTCGTCGGGCCGCAACTGCAGGAAGTCGGAGCCGTGCGCCGCCGTACCGCTCGTCAGTGCTTCCCTCTCGCTCACCGCACCCATGGTGCCACCGGTGCCCCGCACCGCTACGGCGCCGCCCGAGTGCCGGACAGTGGCTCGTCGCTGAACGTGAACTCCCCTGCGGAGGGGGTGAGAAGGGCCGTCACCGGAGTGACCTGCCAGTGCGCGGTGAGTTCCCGTTCGATCGTCCGCAGCGCCTCCGCGACGGTGTCCGTTCCGCCGTCGTGCACGGCTTCCACCACCACGAAGATCCGGCTGGTGCGGTCGCCGACCGCGGAGTGGCCGCTCTGCCGGTTGGTCCAGCGGCGGGCGTGCGCCCGCCCGGCGGAGTCGGCGTACGTCACCTCGCCGGGTGCCGGGTGTTCCGTACCGCCGCCGAAGGTCGTGTACTCCTCGTCACCACGGGCGTGACGCACTTCGAGCAGCGGGCCGGTGACGCGGTCGGCGTCGAGCACCGCGACCGGGACGGCGTACGCGACGGAGATCGCGTTGCACAGGTCGACCACCGGGTGGATGTGCGGCAGTGCTCCCTCCTTGCGCAGCCGCCGCAGCAGGGACTCCGAGGCGCACCTGTACTGGGTCGGCTTCAGCCCCATCCGGGCGAAGACCCGCCGCCAGGCGAGCACTTCGGGGAACTGGCCCTCGGGGGCGTCGGCCAGCCGGGCCAGGGCGCGGGCGGTGTACTCCGCGACGCGCGGGCCGACGTCGGCCGCCCGGCTGACGCCGGTGGTGTGGAGCGCGCCCACCGCGAGGTGGGGATGGTCGGACCAGAGCGCGTCTGCGTGCCGGAAACGCATGTCACGCCACCGCCATCCGTGCGCTCAGACCCACGAAGCAGACGGCGAACACCCGGCGGATGCCGGTCATGATCCGGGGGCGGGCCGTCAGGCGGTCGCGCACGGCCGCGGCGAACATGCCGTACGCGGCGAAGACGACGAAGGTCAGTGCCATGAAGACCGCGCCGAGCCGGAGCATGAGGCCGAGGGAGCCGGGCGCGCCGGCGGGGACGAACTGGGGGAGGAACGCGACGAAGAACATCGTCAGTTTCGGGTTCAGCACGTTGATCAGGACTCCTGAGGCGATCACGCGGAGCGCCGGCCGCGGCTCGGCCTCCGCCTCGACGGCCAGCGTGTCCTTGTCGCGCAGCGTCGCCCACGCCATGTACAGCAGATAGCCGACACCGAGGTACTTCACCACCCCGTAGGCGACGGCACTGGTGTGCAGCAGCGCGGCGAGACCGCTGATCGTCGCCACCAGGTGCGGCACGACGCCGAGGGTGCAGCCGAGCGCGGCCACCACGCTCGCCCGACGGCCGTGGGACAGCCCGGCGGCGAGGGTGTACACCACGCCGGTGCCGGGGGTGACCACCACGACCAGGGTGGTCAGCAGGAACGCGAGACTCAAGAGAACCCTCCGGGAGGTCGACGGTCCTCCCAGCCTGCTGCGGCCATGGTCCGAAGGGCAGAGCCAAAAGGCACCGGTCCGACCGGTCCAAAAGCCACGGGGTGCCCGACCTGGCACCACCCCCGTCGGGCGGCGGCTCAGGTGCGGTTCACGAAGGGGCGGGAGAGGACCGTGACGGCGACCGAGACCGCGGCGAGCGCGGTGATCGTCGTGGCGGGGGTGAGGTGCTGGGCGATACCGCCCGCGAGCGCGGCGCCGATGCCCTGCCATGTCATGCGGCCGGCCGACTCGACGCCCTGGACCTGGCCGCGGACCGGGTCCGGGGTCAGCGCCAGGAGACGTTCCTGGAGGGGGAGGGTGGCGGCGAAACCGGCACTGGCGACGAACACGGCGGCCGTCGCCACCGGCAGGGGCGGGTGGAGGGCGAACAGCAGGTAGGGAGCGGCGAGCAGCAGGCGCAGGGGGAACGCGCAGCGGTCCCGGCGGGCGGCGGTGAGCAGTCGGCCGACGATCAGGTCGCCGAGGAGCATGCCCGCGGATCCGGCGGCCAGGAGGATGCCGGCGTGATCGGGGGCGTAGGAGATGAACAGGGCCTCGCAGCCGACGATCAGGCCATTGGGGACCCACAGGTTCAGCAGCAGCGCGCGGGGGCCGGAGCGGGAGAAGAGTGCGGTGTTCGTCGTCCAGGTCTGGCGGAGGCCGGGGCGGCGGGGCGGGCGGATCGAGCGTTCCCGGACGGTTGCCGCCGTCGCGATCAGGCCGGTCCCGGTCAGGACCGCCGCCGTGACGAAGAGACCCTGCGGGGTCAGGTACCGCAGCAGCACGGCGCCGAGCGCGTAGCCGAGGACGGCCGTGCCGCCCGAGGTGATGTTCATCAGCGAACGCGCCGGGACGTACGCGGAGGCCGGCACCACCTCGGCGAGCAGCCCCATCCGGGTACCGGTGCCCAGGGACTGGAAGAAGCCCAGCAGCAGGAGGAGGGCGAAGCGGACGGTCAGCGGTAGTCCGGGGACCGCCTGTGCGGCCACGCCCAGCAGGGAGACGCACTGGAGCGTGACAAGGGTCCGGCGCGGACGGTTTCCGTCCGCGACCGACATCAGCGTCATCGCGCCGAGCACGGTCGCGAAGGTGGCGCCGTACATGCTCACGGCCGTCAGGAACGGGGAGCCGGTCCGCCGGTCGACCAGCGTGCCGAGGGCGAAGCCCGACAGGGTGCTCGCGGCGACCGTGAGGGTGAAGCTCGCGTACAGGCCGGCGAACTCACGGTCGCGGAGCAACGCCCGGTAGGTGGTGGTGGGTTCGGAGAGGTCGGAAGGCATGAAAAAAGCCTCCGGACGCACCCGCCGGGGCGCCGAAGGCCAACACGCACATTCTAGCACCCCCGCGATCCCGTCCCGTCAGGAGGAACCCGCCGGCCGTTGGCGCTCGATCTCCGCGCGGACGGCGGTCGCGCTGTAGTACAGCCGGAGCAGGGTCCGCGTGGAAAGGATCCGTGCCTCGCAGTCGGGCGCGTGACCGAAGTACGCCTCGTTCCCGCTCCACGCGGGCATGTACGCGCCGCGGCAGAGGGGGCAGTACGTTTTCACGCGGTCGTCGAAGTCGTCGTCCCAGTCGATGCCGTAACTCATGGTGCGTCCCTCCGGCCGTGTTGCCTGCGTCGGACCCGCCGGGCCTCCACCACCGTGGCGACGGCCACGCGCAGCGTCGCGACGACCACGATCGTGCCGGCGGCCCAGCGGCATGCCGCATGCTCGGTCGACGCACTCTCGTGCGGGGCCAGCGCGACGGCCGTCCCCATGCCGAGCGTCACCACACCCCAGTTGTAGAGCCTGACAGCTTTGCGGGACGAGCGCTTCCAGATCTGGAAGTCGTGCTGCTGGATCTGCATCAGCACGGTGTCCGGCGGTTTCTCCGACGCCCCGTACCAGGTGTCCAGGTCCGCCGGGTTGAAGAGGTGTGTGGCCGCGTTGAAACTGCTCTGGATGCAGGTGACGAAGAGCACCGCGCACACGGTCAGCAGCATCATGGCCGGCCCCGGCCAGCGGAACTTGTCGCCGTCGGCGGCCATCACCCCGGCGATCCCGATGGCCGCGGCGGCCAGCAGCGGGGCCGCCACGAAGTGCGCGTTCTGCGCGGCGTTGACATAGCCGATCTTCGGCGGGATCGCCCAACGGTCCCTCGGTGTCCCCGGCACGGGTTCAGCCGAGGCGGCGGATCGGGGTGCCGGACAGGTAGGCCTCGATGTCCTCGACCGCCTGGCCGTAGTACGTGCGGTAGTTGGCGTGGGAGACGTAACCGAGGTGCGGAGTCGCCAGGAGGCGGGGTGCCGTGCGCATCGGGTGGTCGGCGGGCAGGGGCTCCGTGTCGAAGACGTCGACCGCCGCGCCCGCGATCCGGGCCTCGTGCAGCGCGGTGAGCAGCGCGTCCTGGTCGACGAGTGCCGAGCGGGAGGTGTTGATCAGGTAGGAGGTCGGCTTCATCAGGGCCAGTTCGGGGGCGCCCAGGATGCCCCGGGTGGTGTCGCCCAGTACGAGGTGGAGCGAGACGAAGTCACTGGTGCTGAGCAACTCCTCCTTCGACGGCGCCAGTTCGACGCCCGCCTCGTCCGCGCGCTCCTTGGTGAGGTGCGGGCTCCACGCCGTGACCTCCATCCCGAAGGCGAGGCCCACCCGCGCCACCCTGCCGCCGATCCTGCCCAGCCCGAGCAGGCCGAGACGGCGGCCGTGCAGGTCCGAGCCGACCGTCGACTGCCAGGGCCCGCCCGTGCGCAGGGCGTTGTTCTCCGTGACGATGCCGCGGGCCAGCCCGAGCAGCAGCGCCCAGGTCAGCTCCACCGGTGGGACGGAGGAACTCCGGGTGCCGCAGACCGTGACGCCGTTGCGTTCGGCGGCCGCGTGGTCGATGACCGAGTTGCGCATGCCGGAGGCGACGATCAGCTTCAGCCGGGGGAGCCGGTCGAGCAGCGGGGCGCGGAACGGGACCCGTTCCCGCAGGGTCACCACGATGTCGAAGTCCGCGAGTACCGCGGCCAGTTCGTCCTCCGTGGCGATGTGCTCGGTGAAGACGGTGACCTCCACCCGGTCGCGGAGGGGGCTCCAGTCGGCGATCGTGGTGGCGATGTCCTGGAAGTCGTCGAGCACGGCGCAGCGAAGCCGCATGTCGGTCCTCTCCTACGGGGCCAGGGCCTCCGCCACGGCATGGGCGAACGCCTCCGGATTGTCCAGCATGACGTTGTGGCCGCAGTCGGGCACCGGGATCACCGAAACGCCCGCGGCCGTCAGTTCAGAGGCACCGGGGAAGGGCGAGTCCGGCTCGGGGAACAGGAACGTGCGGGGGACCGGCAGGGCGAGCAGCAGCTCGCGCATGGTCGGGGTCGTGCCGCGGATCAGCTGGGTGGCGCTGCGGTGCAGGGCCTCCAGGCCCGCCAGGCGCATCGTCGACCACCAGTGCGCGCCCACGCGGTCGCGGACCTCGCGCCAGCCGCCGGACACGAACTCCTCCTCCGTGTAAGCCGCGATGCCGCTGCTGCCGGACGAGCCGGGCACCCGGGGCAGCGGGTCCAGGTTGGCGTCGACCAGCACGAGCCGGGACACCAGCTCCGGATGGCGGGCGGCGAGCACGACGGCGACCGAGCCGCCCATGCTGTGGGCGACCACTTCGGCCCCCGCGACGCCTGCGGCGCGCAGGGCGGTGGCGAGCGCGTCGGCGTGGTCCTCAAGGGTGTAGGCGAACGAGGTGGGGCGGTCGCTGTGGCCGTGGCCGAGGAGGTCCACCAGGAGCGAGCGGTGACCCGCGAGGAGCGGGTGGACCGCGGTCGCCGTGAAGTACGCGGGGGAGGTGGCGCCCAGGCCGTGGACGTAGACGCGTGCCGGGTCCCGGCCGGGCAGCTCGACCCAGCGGATGCGGTCGCCCTCGGCCGTTACGGTGGCGCTGTGCACGGTGTGGTTCCCCTCGGTGGCGTGATCGCGGCAGAGGAGAACGGTACTCACACCGTGTGGCCGAAGCGCAGGAGGTTCGACGGGTCGTAGGTCTGCTTGGCGCGGCGCAGGCGATCGTGGACCTCCGGGGTCCAGGCACGGGCGCGGTCCGTCGCGTCGCCCGGGGTGCCGTGGATGTTGACCATGGTGCGGCCCGTGCTGTACGGGGACATCGCGGCGTGCAGGGAGGTCGTGGCGCGTTCGACCGCCTCGGCGTCGGGCGGGGCGCCGATGACCGCGACCGACTCCAGGAAGTGTGCCGCGTCGCGGGCGCAGACCGCGTCCTCCGTCCGCGCGGGGCGGGACAGGGCGCCGCCCATGTGGCGGAGCTGGGCGACCAGCAGTGGGCAGTCGGGGACGTCGGGGCCCACCTGGCCGAGGAAGGCGCCGATCGCGTCGGGCGTCAGGTCGCGCAGCAGGGAGCACGACTCACGGGCGGGGAGCGGGTCCTGCGGTTCGATGTAGATGCGGTCTACGTCCGTGCACGGCATCTCCTCCACCATGTCGACCTCCACCGGCGCCGCCGCGCGGATCGGTGCCAACAGCTGCTCGGCCTCGGCCGGTTCGCCGGTCCAGGTGACCGCGACGCGGGCCCAGAAGCGGCCGCGGAGCTGTTCGGGGAGCTGCGGGATGGGCGGCAGGCGGAGGACGCCGAACGCGCTGCACATCTCCTCCGGCACCGTTCGCGTCCACTCGGCCCAGGCGGTCAGGAGGGCCTCGGCGTGCTCGCCGGAGGAGTAGAGGCCACCGCCGAGTACCGTGCGCAGCGGGACCAGTTCGGTGACCAGGGACGTCACGACGCCGACATTGCCCTTGCCGCCGCGCAGTGCCCAGAAGAGCTCCGGTTCGTGGGTCGGGTCCGTTTCCCGGAGGGTGCCGTCGGGGGTGACGACCTGGAAGGAGCGGACCAGGTCCGTGGCGTAGCCGTAGGTCCGGCCGAGCAACGGCAGGCCGCCGCCCACGGTGTAGCCGATCGCGCCCGCGTCCGTGGACGTGCCGTTGAGCGGGGCCAGCCCGTGCGGTGCGGTCGCCTTCAGCACGTCCCGCCACTTCGCGCCGGCGGCGATCGTCGCGGTGCGCCGCTCCGGGTCGACCTGTACGTCGGTCATGCGGGCGGTGCTGATCAGCAGGCCGTGGTCGATGGGGAAGTTGGCGCCGTGGCCGGTGGCCTGGACGGCGACCGGAGTACCGGTGGCCGAGGCCCAGCGCAGCGCGGTCACGACGTCGTCGGTGCCGGTCGCGACGACGATCACGTCGGGAGTGTGCAGTGCGGCCAGGTTGAAGCCGGTGGCCTCCTCGGCGTAGCCGTCCTCGCCGGGGCGCAGTACCGGGCCGCGGATCTCCGAGAGGGCGAACAGGTCGGGGGTGTGGTGCGTGGTTGTCATGACGTCCTCCGTGGCGCGCGTACGGAGGGACGGCGGCGGACTGCAGGTCAGACGTCGGAATGGGCGGCGGGGGGCGAGCTGCCGTCGGGGTCCGTCCTGGGGCGTAGGCCGACTGTGGTGGCCGGTGCGGGTCCCTTCCACCAGCATGACCCCTCGGCGGGGGTCCCGCACGCGGCCCCGGGCCGACTGCGCGTCGGTAAAGGCACGGGAGGGGCGGGCGTAGCGTAGGTGGTATGACGACGTACGGATCCTTCCCCGGCACGCGGCCCCGGCGTCTGCGTACCACCCCCGCCATGCGGCGCATGGTCGCCGAGACCCGGCTGCACCCCGCCGACTTCATCCTCCCGGCCTTCGTGCGTGAGGGCGCGGGCGAACCCGTGCCGATCACGGCGATGCCGGGGGTCGTGCAGCACACGCGGGACAGCCTGAAGAAGGCGGCGGCGGAGGCCGTGGCGGCCGGGATCTCCGGGATCATGCTGTTCGGCGTGCCGGAGGAGTCCGGGAAGGACGCGGTCGGGACGCCCGGCACCGACCCGGACGGGATCCTCCAGGTCGCCCTGCGGGACGTGCGGGCCGAGGTCGGGGACGACCTGCTCGTCATGTCCGACCTGTGCCTCGACGAGACGACCGATCACGGGCACTGCGGGGTCCTCGACGAGCGGGGGCGCGTCGACAACGACGCGACGCTGGAGCGGTACGCGGAGATGGCGCAGGTGCAGGCCGACGCGGGCGCCCATGTCGTCGGGCCGAGCGGGATGATGGACGGGCAGATCGGGGTCATCCGCGACGCCCTCGACCGGATCGGGCGGGAGGACGTGGCGATCCTCGCCTACACCGCCAAGTACGCCTCCGCCTTCTACGGGCCGTTCCGGGAGGCCGTCGCCTCCTCGCTGCGGGGCGACCGCAAGACGTACCAGCAGGACCCGGCGAACGTCCGCGAGTCGATGCGCGAGCTGGCGCTCGACCTGGAGGAGGGCGCCGACATGGTGATGGTGAAGCCGGCGGGTCCGTATCTGGACATTCTGGCCCGGGTCGCGGACGCGGTGGACGTGCCGGTGGCGGCGTACCAGATCTCCGGTGAGTACTCGATGATCGAAGCCGCCGCCGAGAAGGGCTGGATCGACCGGGACCGGGCGATCCTCGAGACGCTGACCGGCATCAAGCGGGCCGGTGCGCGCAACATCCTCACCTACTGGGCCACCGAAGTGGCCCAGAAGCTGGATGCCGTTCAGTAGGTGAGGGCGTCGGCCTGCGACTGCTGCCAGTACGTCACCGCCATGCTGCTGTCGTAGTACACGCCGTCCGCGGGCAGGCCCGGGACGGCCGACGGGCCGCCGTCGCTGTTCGGGGTGGAGCCCTGGAAGGCGACGGTGAGCTTGTGGGCGGTGGCGCCGCCGTCCCCGCTGCCGTCGGCGGCCGACAGGAGCACGCCCGCGTACGCCGTCTCACCCGGGGCGAGAGTGACCACGGCCTGCGGCTTCGACGCCTCGACGGGCTGCGGCACCCACTGCATCTCGTCGAAGCGGAGCACCGGGTAGTAGGTGAGGTCGCAGGTCCCCGAACCCGAGTTCTTGACCGTGATCAGCATGTGGTTGACGGGGCGGGAGACCGGCTGGGCGTCGACGGTGGTGTTGGAGCCGTTGCAGCTGACGCGGGCCTGCGGGCCGTCGTCGGACTCGGCCGTCCCGCCGCCGGCCTTGTCCCCGCCGCCGGTGCCTCCGTTGCCGGTGTCCTTGTTCCCGCCGGTCCGGGACGGGCCGTTCGAGGTGGAGTCGTCCTTCGCGGAGTCCGAGGGCTTGTCCGAGGGCGTGTCCGTGGTCGCCGTCGCGCCGGGCCGGGACGTGCCGGCGCCCTCGTCCTCGGTGCCCGTGCCGTCCTCGCAGGCCGTGAGGGCGAGGGCGGCGAGGGCGGCACCGGTGGCGGCGAGCAGACGGATGCGGGAGGTACGCATGGCGAATTCCTTTGTGTGAGTACGGCTTTGGCGTGACCGCTCGACCGGAGGCCGGGAGCGGCGTGCTTGGATGACCAGAGCTTGTTCGGTGATCCGTCCCGGCCGCCAGGCCTGGCGGGTCTTCCGGGACGCTGGAACGCTCGTACCGTTGTTGACCTGGGGAAACGACCGTTCCCTGGAACGGCGGAATGGGACGTGGGGTGGGAGGAACGGTGTCGCAGGACACGGCAGCGGCGGAGTTCGCCGCACGGTTGAGGGCGCTCAAGGAACGGTCCGGGCTGAGCTACGGGGTGCTCGCCAAGCGGCTCCACATGAGTACGTCGACCCTGCACAGGTACTGCAACGGGGACGCGGTGCCGACGGAGTACGCGCCGGTGGAACGGCTGGCCCGGCTGTGCAGGGCGAGCTCCGAGGAACTGGTCGAGCTGCACCGGCGGTGGGTGCTGGCGGACGCGGCGCGGGGGCGGAAGGGGTCGCCGCCGGAAGGAGCGGCGCCCGCGGGCGCACCGGCGCCTGCCGGCGAACCGGCGGAGGACGCGGCGGTCCGGGACCAGGAAGCGGACGGCCGCCCGGCGGCCGGGCAGCCGACGCCCGGGCAGCCCGGGGCCGAGGTCCCGGAAGCGGAGGTCCCGGAGGCGGAGGTCCCGGAGGCGGAGGTCCCGGAGGCAGGGCCCCAGGAGGCAGAGATCCCGGTGGTCGCCGGCCCCGGCGAGGTCCGCACCCGCCCCCGCCGCCGTACCCGTACCGCCGTCCTCGCGGGGATCGCCGTGGCCGCCGTGCTCGGCGGGGTCACGTTCGCGCTGGGCCTGCCGGACGGCGGCGACGGGGGCGGGAACGACCGGAAGGACCCGGTGGGAGCCGCGACCCTCGACGGCGGGGCGGACGGGAAGAAGGACGTCACCGCGTCACCGTCCGCCTCCGCCTCCGCTTCGGCCTCCGCCTCCGCGTCCGCGTCCCCCTCCGCGAAGGACAAGGAGGCGCCCCGTACCCCGGCCGCCGCCTCCACCACCCCGGCGGACGACGGCGCCGGGGACGCCGTGCCGCTGACCGTGCAGACCGACCCGTACGCGTGGGAGAGCCCCTGTTCGCAGCGGTACCTGGTCAACAGGCCGGCGAGCGGGGTGAAACCGCCGCCGACGGAGCAGGACGCGACGGCGTGGGTCAGTTCGTTCGGGGCCGTCCCGTCGGAGGAGCAGTACGTGCGGCTCACCGTGCAGGGGACCGGGGACGAGACGGTCGTCGTGGAAGGGCTCACCGTGCGGGTGGCGGCCAAGCGGTCGCCGCTCGCCTGGAACGACTTCGCCATGGGCTACCCCGGCGTCGGCTGCGGCGGTGACGTGCCCGCGCGTTCCTTCGCCGTCGCCCTGGACGCCGCCCGCCCGGCCGTGACGCCGGAGGCCGGACAGCGGAACTTCCCGTTCTCGGTGAGTGAGTCGGACCCCGAGGTCTACTACGTCACGGCCGACGCCTCCGCCTACGACGTGAGCTGGTACCTGGAGCTGAAGTGGTCCAGCGGCTCCCGCAGCGGCACGCTCACCGTGGACGACAAGGGGCGCCCCTTCCGCACCAGCGGCAACAACGGGCGTCCGGCGTACGAGTTCCCGCTGGGCGGCGAGGAGTGGGTCCCGGAGGGCACGACGAAGCTCGACTAGCCGGCCGGGCCGTCCGGATCGCGGAAAGCCGCATGTAGAGGGCACGCGGTTTCCTAGGCTGCGGGCACGCGTCGTCACCGCAGCCGAAGGAGCCGTGCCATGACCGTCACCGAGCCCGCCGCCCACGCCCCCACACCGCCGTTCGCGGCACGGGCCCGCACGGTCGGCGGCTCGCCCGTACGGGACATCCTGGCCGTCACCGCCCGCCCCGAGGTGATCAACTTCGCGGGCGGGCTCCCGGCTCCCGAACTGTTCGACACCGACGGCATCGCGGCGGCGTACCGGGCGGTGTTCGCCGAGACACCCGCACAGGCCCTGCAGTACTCCACGACGGAGGGCGAGCCCGCACTACGGGCGGCGCTCGCCGCCCGCACGGCCGCCCGCTCCCTGCCCACCGGCTCCGACGACCTGCTCGTCACCACCGGATCCCAGCAGGCCCTCTCCCTCCTCGCCACCGTGCTGCTCGAACCCGGTGACACGGTCCTGGTCGAAAACCCCTGCTATCTGGCGGCACTTCAGGCCTTCTCCCTGGCCGGGGCCCGCGTGGTGGCCGTCCCCGGCGACGAGCAGGGCCTCGACCCGGACGCGCTGGACGAGCTGGTGGCGCGCGAACGCCCCAAACTCCTCTACACCGTGCCCACCTTCCAGAACCCCACCGGCCGCACCCTGCCCGCCGCCCGCCGAGCCGCCGTCGCCGAGGCCGCCGCCCGGCGCGGACTGTGGATCGTCGAGGACGACCCGTACGGCGAACTGCGCTACGAGGGCGAACGGGTGCCGTGGATCGCCGCCCACCCCGGCGCCGAGGACCGCACCGTGCTGCTCGGCAGCTTCTCCAAGGTCATGGCCCCCGGCCTGCGCCTGGGCTGGCTGCGCGCCCCCGCCGACCTGCGCCGCGCCTGCGCCGTCGCCAAGCAGGCCGCCGACCTGCACACCCCCACCGTCAACCAGCTCGCCGCGGCCCGCTACCTCGCCGACAACGACCTCGACGCCCACGTCGCACGGGTCGCCGGGGCCTACGGCGCCCGCCGGGACGCGATGCTCGCCGGCCTGCCCGCCGCCCTCCCGGCCGGCTCGACCTGGACCCGCCCCGAGGGCGGCATGTTCCTCTGGGCCCGCCTGCCGGAGTCGTACGACACCACGGCCCTCCTCCCCGAAGTGGTCCGGCACGACGTGGCGTACGTCCCCGGCGCACCCTTCCACGCCGCCGACCCGGACCGGGCCACGATGCGGCTCTGCTTCGTCACGCAGACACCGGACGAGATCGCGGAGGGGCTGCGCAGGCTGGGGGAGGCGCTGCGCGCCCGACCCTAGGAGGGCGGCCGGCCCGTCGCGGCCGCGTCCACGCGGGCCTCGAATGCCGCCGGCACGCCGGGCGGGGGCCGGCAGTGACCGCGTGTCCCTCCGCCAGCGTTCGGCGGCGATCTCGTGCAGCACCAGCAGCCGGGCCACGGCGTGTGTCTTTCGGGTGCTCAGAGCCGCTCGGGCGTCCGGATGCCCAGGAGGGCCATGCCCCGGTGCAGGGTGGCGGCCGTGATGTCGCACAGGAACAGGCGGTTCTCCACCCGGGCCGGCGACTCGGCCTTCAAAACCGGGCACTTGTCGTAGAACGACGTGTACAGCGACGCCAGTTGGTACAGGTACGCGGCCAGCTTGTGCGGGGCGTACTCCGCGGCCGCCTCGAAGACCGTGTCCCCGAACGCGTCCAGGTGCAGGCCCAGCGCGCGCTCCGCCTCGTGCAGGTCCAGCTCCGGGTGGGCCGAGGGGCGGACCTCGCCGGCCTTGCGCAGGATGGACCTGATACGGGCGTACGCGTACTGGAGGTACACGCTGGTGTCGCCGTTGAGCGAGACCATCTGGTCCAGGTCGAACTTGTAGTCCCGGCTCGGCGACGTCGACAGGTCCGCGTACTTCACCGCTCCGATGCCGACCTGCGCGGCCCGCTCCCGGATCTCGTCCTCGGTGAGGTCGCGCGCCTTCTCCCGCACGACCTCCGCGGCCCGCTGCACCGCCTCGTCCAGCAGGTCCTCAAGGCGTACGGTCTCGCCCGCACGCGTCTTGAAGGGCTTGCCGTCCGCGCCGAGCACCGTGCCGTAGCCCATGTTGTGCGCGGTGACGTCGTCGCCGAGCCAGCCGGCCCGGCGGGCCGTCTCGAAGACCATCCTGAAGTGCAGCGACTGGCGCACGTCGACGACGTACAGCAGCGTGCTCGCGTGCAGGTCGACGACCCGGTTGCGGATCGCGGTCAGGTCGGAGGCCGCGTAGCCGAAACCGCCGTCCGCCTTCTGCACGATCAGCGGGACCGGCTGGTCGTCCTTGCCGCGGATCTCGTCGAAGAACACCACGAGCGCGCCCTCGGAACGCACCGCGACACCCGTCTCCTCCAGGATGCGGGCGGTCTCGGGCATGCCCTCGTTGTACGCGGACTCGCCGACGATCTCCTCGTCGCGGATCTCCATGTCGAGCTTCTCGAAGACGGAGTAGAAGTAGACCTTCGACTCGTCCACGAACTGCTGCCACAGTTCGAGCGTCTCCTTGTCACCGGACTGGAGGGCGACGACCCGCCTCCGGGCCCGCTCCTTGAACTCCTCGTCCGAGTCGAAGAGCACACGCGACGCCTTGTACACGCGGTTCAGGTTGCTCATGGCCTGCTCGCCGTCGACATCGGCCGCGGGGGCCAGCTCGCCGGGGTGCTCGAACAGGTACTGGATGAGCATGCCGAACTGGGTGCCCCAGTCGCCGATGTGGTGCCGGCCGATCGTCTTCTCGCCGGTGAAGTCGAGCATGGAGCGCAGCGCGTCGCCGATGACCGCCGACCGCAGGTGGCCGACGTGCATCTCCTTCGCCACGTTCGGCTGGGCGTAGTCGACGACCGTGACGCCCGGGTCCTCCTTCAGCGGCACGCCGAGACGCTCGCCGTCCGCGTGCCGCGCGGCGAGGTTCCCGGTGATCGCCCGGTCGGCGACGGTGATGTTGAGGAAGCCGGGGCCGGAGACCTCGACGTCCCGGATCAGGTCGCCGGTGGTGATGTGCGAGACGACCTCGGTGGCCAGCTCCCGCGGGTTCGCCTTCGCCTTCTTGGCCAGCGCGAGGATGCCGTTGGCCTGGAAGTCCGCCCGGTCGCTTCGTCGCAGCAGCGGGTCGGCGCCGGCGGCCTCGGGGCGGGTGGCCGAGAGGGCGGACGCGAGATGCTGCTGGACGGAGTCGGTGAGGGACGTGACCGAGGCCATGGAGTGGCTGCCGTTCTCTCGGGTTCGTGGACTGCTGCGAAAGTCGATTATCCCACGCGGTGAAAAGCGGTTTTCGCAGATGCGGGCCGGACTGGGAGAATGGAGCGGTCAGCCGTGCGACCGTACCGGCTGCCCGAGCAGAAAGAAGGACGTGCCGATCGTGGCTCAGAGCACCGAGACCACCGACTGGGTCTCCCGTTTCGCGGACGACGTCATCGAGGAGTCGGAGCGTCGGGCCCCGGGCAAACCTGTGGTCGTCGCGTCCGGTCTTTCCCCCTCGGGCCCGATCCACCTCGGGAACCTCCGCGAGGTCATGACCCCCCACCTCGTCGCCGACGAGATCCGCCGCCGCGGCCACCAGGTGCGGCACCTGATCTCCTGGGACGACTACGACCGGTACCGCAAGGTCCCGGCCGGGATCGCCGGCGTCGACGAGTCGTGGTCCGAGCACATCGGCAAGCCGCTGACCTCCGTCCCGGCCCCCGAGGGCTCCGCGTACCCGAACTGGGCCGAGCACTTCAAGGCCGCGATGACCGAATCGCTGGCCGAGCTGGGCGTGGAGTTCGACGGGATCAGCCAGACGGAGCAGTACACCTCCGGTGTCTACCGCGAGCAGATCCTGCACGCCGTCAGGCACCGCGCCGACATCGACGCGATCCTCGACCAGTACCGCACCAAGAAGGCCCCGGCGAAGAAGCAGCAGCAGAAGCCGGTCGACGAGGCCGAGCTGGAGGCCGCCGAGGGTTCCGGCGCCGCCGCCGAGGACGACGGCAGCTCGGGGGCCGCCGGGTACTTCCCGTACAAGCCGTACTGCGGCAACTGCGAGAAGGACCTGACGACGGTCACCGCGTACGACGACGACTCCACCGAGCTGACCTACGCCTGCACGGCGTGCGGCTTCTCGGAGACCGTCCGGCTCAACGAGTTCAACCGCGGCAAGCTGGTCTGGAAGGTCGACTGGCCCATGCGGTGGGCGTACGAGGGCGTGATCTTCGAGCCGAGCGGTGTCGACCACTCCTCGCCCGGGTCGTCGTTCCAGGTCGGCGGGCAGATCGTCGGGATCTTCGACGGCAAGCAGCCGATCGGGCCGATGTACGCCTTCGTCGGCATCAGCGGCATGGCGAAGATGTCGTCGTCCCGTGGCGGCGTGCCCACGCCCGCCGACGCGCTGAAGATCATGGAGCCGCAGCTGCTGCGCTGGCTCTACGCCCGGCGCCGCCCCAACCAGTCCTTCAAGATCGCCTTCGACCAGGAGATCCAGCGCCTCTACGACGAGTGGGACCGGCTCGACGCCAAGGTCGCCGACGGCACGGCCCTGCCCGCCGACGTCGCCGCGCACTCCCGCGCGGTGCGCACGGCGGGCGGTGAGCTGCCGAGGACGCCCAGGCCGCTGCCGTACCGCACGCTCGCCTCGGTGGCCGACATCACCGCCGGTCACGAGGACCAGGCGCTGCGGATCCTGAGTGACCTGGACCCGTCGAACCCGCTGGGCACGCTGGACGAGGCCCGGCCGCGCTACGACAAGGCCGAGGCGTGGATCAACACCCACGTCCCCGCCGACCAGCGCACCATCGTCCGCGCGGAGCCCGACGCCGAGCTGCTGAAGTCGCTCGACGAGCGGGGACAGCAGTCACTGCGGCTGCTGCTCGACGGCCTCGCCGACAACTGGTCGCTGGACGGGCTCACCCACCTCGTCTACGGCGTGCCCAAGGTCCAGGCGGGCTTCTCCGCCGACGCCACGCCCAAGGAGCTGCCGGCGGAGATCAAGACGGCCCAGCGGTCGTTCTTCGCGCTGCTGTACCACCTGCTGGTCGGGCGGGACACGGGGCCGCGACTGCCCACACTGCTGCTGGCGGTGGGGCAGGAGCGGGTGCGGGCGCTGCTCGGGGAGTAGGCCCCGGTCCTACGACGGAGGGGGCGCCCGGTGTGATCCGGGTGCCCCCTCCGTCGTGTGCGCGCGTCAGGCGATGTGGTCCTCTTCCATCTCTGCCGTGTGGCGTGCCTGGAAGCGTTCGGCGAGGGTCTTCAGCTCGCTCGAATTCAGGGTCGTGCCGTAGGTCGCCTGGATGTTGTCACCGAGGACGCGGGGCGTGGGGTAGCTGCCGTCTATCGACTGGCGGAACACCTGGTAGTACGCCTCCTCGTCCGGGTCGGAGGCGGGGGTGCCGCCGCCCTCGCCCAGCTCGCGGGTGCGGCCGCCGGGGACCACCGGGATGGGGAAACTGCCGGTCTCCTCCGGGGAGGGCTCCTGGAGGGGCGGCTCCTCCTGGTACTGGTCCTGGTACTGCTCGGCGTGCTGTTGCTCCGCGTACCAGCGGGCGTATTCCTCGTCGGGGTCGTAGGTGGGGTCGTAGCCGCCGTTGTACGCGACGGTGCGGGGGTCGCGGGCGTGGAGCCACTGGTTCTGGTCCGGGGCCGCGCCTCCCTGGGGTTCGGGGGTCTGGTTGCCCTCGAGTTCCAGGCGCTGCTCGCTCGGAGGTGCTGCCGCGCCCACCAGTGCCGCCCCAGCGGCACGACTGCCCGCAGCTGTCTCCGGTGTGTCGGGGGCCGGGGGGAGCAGGGCCGGTTCTATGCCTGCCGCCGCCAGACCCGCCGGGGCCGTTTCGGCCAGGGGGACGCCGTACTTGGCGAGGCGCAGCGGCATCAGGGACTCGACCGGGGCCTTGCGGCGCCAGGCGCGGCCGAAGCGGGAGCGGAGGCG
This sequence comes from Streptomyces sp. NPDC020731, assembly GCF_044334705.1. Lineage (NCBI taxonomy): Bacteria > Bacillati > Actinomycetota > Actinomycetes > Kitasatosporales > Streptomycetaceae > Streptomyces > Streptomyces sp. NPDC020731. Next base: position 158,030 of record NZ_JBIRTN010000016.1, on the reverse strand, counting down.
GGCCTGGTAGACCAGGCGCTCCTGCTCCAGCTTGATCACCTGCTCGTAGGAGCGCAGCTCCCACAGCTTCATCCGGCGCCACAGCAGGAACGTCGGCACCGGCGACAGCATCCAGCGGGTGAGCCGGACGCCCTCCATGTGCTTGTCGGCGGTGATGTCGGCCATGCGGCCGATCGCATGCCGGGCCGCCTCCACCGAGACCACGAACAGCACCGGGATCACGCCGTGCATGCCCACGCCGAGCGGATCGGGCCACGCCGCCGCGCCATTGAACGCGATCGTCGCCGCCGTCAGCAGCCACGCCGTCTGCCGCAGCAGCGGGAACGGGATGCGGATCCAGGTCAGCAGCAGGTCCAGGGCCAGCAGGACGCAGATACCGGCGTCGATGCCGATCGGGAAGACGTAACTGAAGTTTCCGAAGCCCTTCTTCAGGGCAAGCTCACGGACGGCCGCGTACGAACCCGCGAAGCCGATTCCGGCGATGATCACGGCACCGAAGACGACCACACCGATGAGAACCCGGTGCGTCCGTGTCAGCTGAAGTGGCGCGGCCACCCGTACTCCCCTCCCAGTGCGTGTTGTTGCGCGCAACAGAGTGGCACATGTGTACGGGGGACGGGTGGCCGGTTCTCGTTCAGGGTCGGGTCAGCTCTTGCTCGACGCCTTCGAAGCGGACTCCGAGGCGGACTTGGAAGGCGACTTCGAGGCCGACTCGGACGGGGACTTCGAGGCCGACTCGGACGGCGCGGCGCCCGTGCCGTTCGCCTTCGTCACCGAGGCCACCGCCTCCTTGGCCGCCTTCTGCGCGTCCTTCATCAGGTCGTCGGCGTCCGGCGTCCTGTCACCGGCGAGACCGGCACCGTTGTAGTCGAGGGTGACGACCACGTTCTCGACGCGTGCCACGACCGTCTGCTGCTTGAAGGTGCCTTCCTTCTTCTTCAGGTCGTAACGCACCGCCGTCGCCTCGTCACCGGTCCCGCTGACCGGCTCCGCCTTGACGCTCTTCGCGCCCTCGGCCGACTGGGCGTCCCGCACCTGCTTGTCGTAGTACTCCTGGGCGAGCTTGTCCCCCGGACCACGGGTGGTGTCCGAGTCGAAGCGCAGCAGCGACACGTTCAGCCAGCGGAACTGCGAGCCCTTCACGCCGTTGTTGTCCAGACTGCTCCAGGAGCAGCTGCCCCGGGTGGAGACGTCGTCCGAGGTGCCCTCCTTGCCCGACTTCGCCTTCGGCGCCAGGTCGTCCAGGGTCTTCTCGGACAGCACCGCGCACGGCTCCGGGAGCCTCTTGTACGCAGCCGCCTGCACCGTCGGGGACGGGCTCGCGGACTGCGAGGCGGAGGCGGAGGCACCCTTGTCCTTGCCGTCGTCGGAGCCGGAGTCCGAGGAGCAGCCGGCGGCGACCAGGGGGACGGCGACCGCGCAGACAAGGACGCGGGTAAGGCGCTTCGCCCGCTTGTTTCGCGGGTCTCGCTGTGCTCGTCGCTGCATGGTTCCTTCACTCATGACGCTTGTGTTCCCTGCGGTCGGAACGGGGTCCGAGGGGTCACGGTACGCGGTGAGCCGCCCGTGCGGTCCTCCTTCGCGTGCTTCGCGCAGAGGGGTGGAGGAGCCGTGGACCGCGCTCAGCCACCCAGCGAATCGGCCAGCTCCGAGGCCAGCTTCCGTGCCCTGTCCTGCAATTCCTTGCTGTCCGGGACGACGCCGACGGTCATCGGCTGCTCCGCGTACTCGATGGTCACGATCACGTTGGACGTGCGGAACGCCACAGTCACCGTGCGCTGCCCGGCGGTCGAACCGGAGCTGTTCAGCTCGTCGTCGAGGAACGCCTCGTCGCCCAGGTCCTCCAGGAGACGGGGCTGGAGATCGGTGGGGGCGACGGACGGCGAGGCGGTGGTGGGCGACCCGGACGAGGAGGGCGAACTCGGGTCCGTGGAAGGGCCGATGGACGGAGTGCCGGTCTCCGTGGTCGTCACCGTCGGCTCCGGGAGCTGCGCCGCCGCCTGCCTGGCCGTGAAGAGTTCCCCGGCCTGGGCGTCGTCGCTGACGGCGTTGTCGTAGGAGACGGCCCGCTCGAAGTCGACCAGCAGATGGTCGGTCGCCTCCGCCGACTCCACCTTCCAACGACAGCCCACCTTGCGGTCGGTGTCGTACGTGAGGGTCGCCTCGCCCGCGTACGCCTTCTCGCGCTGCGCCTCGTCGGTCATCTCCCCGATGCCGGGCAGGAGTTGGTCGAGCGTGGTGTCCTCGACCACGCCGCAGGGCTCGGGGAGCGTGGCGTACCTGCCGGGCTGGGCCGCCTGGGTCGCCGTACCGGCGCTTCCCGGGTTGGAGTCGTCCGACCGGCCGCCGTCGTCCGAGCTGCCGGTGCAGCCGGCCAGGACGGCCGCCAGGAGCGCGGCGACGCCGGGTACGTACGCCTTCCGCTGCACGTTCGGGCTCCTCTCGACGGTGGGGTGCGGGCCGGTGCCCGCCGGGTCTCCCCAGTGTCCCCGCTGGTTAATCGCTTGCCGCACGGGGGCCTCCCCTGCAGACAATGTGTATCGCACGCACTGCCGTGGACGCCGGTCCGTCATCCCTTTTCGTCGACCTTGGCACCGGTTTTGCGATTCGATACTTCTGTTGGTTTTCCGGGGGAATGAGGACGTCATGTCGTACGTGGAAGTGCCGGGCGCGAAGGTGCCGATCCGCATGTGGGCCGACCCGGCGACGGTGGAGGAGGGCGCCCTCCAGCAGCTGCGCAACGTCGCCACCCTGCCGTGGATCAAGGGCCTGGCCGTGATGCCGGACGTGCACTACGGCAAGGGCGCGACGGTCGGGTCGGTCATCGCGATGCGGGGCGCGGTGTGCCCGGCGGCGGTGGGTGTCGACATCGGCTGCGGCATGTCGGCGGTGAAGACGTCCCTGACGGCGAACGACCTGCCCGGTGATCTGTCGCGGCTGCGGTCGAAGATCGAGCAGGCGATTCCGGTGGGCCGCGGTATGCACGACGACCCGGTCGACCCGTCCCGCTTCCACGCCTTCGCGACCGGCGGTTGGGACGACTTCTGGGGCCGGTTCGGTGGTGTGGCGGACGCGGTGAAGTTCCGCGAGGAGCGCGCCACCAAGCAGATGGGCACCTTGGGCGGGGGAAACCATTTTGTGGAGGTATGTACCGATACGGATGGTTCCGTCTGGCTGATGCTGCACTCCGGTTCCCGCAACATCGGCAAGGAACTGGCCGAGCACCACATCGGCATCGCCCAGAAACTCCCGCACAACCAGAACCTGGTCGACCGCGACCTCGCCGTCTTCGTCGCGGACACCCCGCAGATGGCGGCGTACCGCAACGACCTGTTCTGGGCGCAGGAGTACGCGAAGTACAACCGCTCGATCATGATGGCGCTCCTGAAGGACGTGGTCCGCAAGGAGTTCAAGAAGGCCAAGCCGGTCTTCGAGCCGGAGATCAGCGCACACCACAACTACGTGGCCGAGGAGCGCTACGACGGCATGGACCTGCTCGTGACCCGCAAGGGCGCGATCCGTGCGGGTTCCGGCGAGTACGGGATCATCCCGGGCTCCATGGGTACGGGCTCGTACATCGTCAAGGGCCTCGGCAACGCCGAGTCCTTCAACTCGGCGTCGCACGGGGCCGGTCGGCGGATGAGCCGCAACGCGGCGAAGCGGCGCTTCTCGACGAAGGACCTGGAGGAGCAGACGCGGGGTGTGGAGTGCCGCAAGGACTCCGGCGTCGTGGACGAGATCCCGGGTGCGTACAAGCCGATCGAGAAGGTGATCGAGCAGCAGCGGGATCTCGTGGAGGTCGTCGCGAAGCTGAAGCAGGTCGTCTGCGTGAAGGGTTAGGAGCCCGGTGGGCCCGGCATCGCACGCCGCGTCCACCGGGTCCGTCCGGTGACACGGACGCGCGTGGGTACGGGGTGCGGCCGAAGCGACGTGCCGACAGGACAGGCCGCCCTTCTCCGGACCCAGGCCGATCGGCGGCATCGCCACCGGCGGCGGAGAGGACGGCCACCGCCGTCTCCTGAGCCGGCCGGGACCCGGCCGTCACTTCGCGTGCGTCACCGCGTAGATCATGACGAAGGCCACGATGTGGATGCCGAAGAGGAAGTAGCCGAGGTAGTACCAGACGTAGCGTTCGCGCTTCTTCTCCAGGGCCAGGCGGCGTTGTTCGCTGTCGGACATCACTGCTCCCGGTGGACCTTCGTGTTGGAGGCCTGGGCGCGGGGGCGGACGACCAGCAGGTCGATGTTGACGTGGGGCGGGCGGGTGACCGCCCAGGTGATGGTGTCGGCGACGTCGTCGGCCGTGAGGGGCTCGGCGACGCCCTGGTAGACCTTGGCGGCCTTCTCCGTGTCGCCGCCGAAGCGGGTGAGGGCGAACTCGTCGGTCCTGACCATGCCGGGCGCGATCTCGATGACGCGCACCGGGCGGCCGACGATCTCCAGGCGCAGGGTCTCGGCGAGGACGTGGGCGCCGTGCTTGGCGGCGACGTAGCCCGCGCCGCCCTCGTAGGTGGCGTGGCCGGCGGTGGAGGACACGACGACGACCGTGCCGTCGCCGCTCGCGTCCAGCCGGGGCAGCAGGGCCTGGGTGAGGTTGAGGGTGCCGAGGACGTTCGTCTCGTACATCGTGCGCCAGTCCTGCGGGTCGCTGGTCGCGACCGGGTCGGCGCCGAGCGCGCCGCCGGCGTTGTTGACGAGGACGCCGACGGTCTTGAAGGCGGTGGCGAACTCGTCGACGGCCGCGCGGTCGGTGACGTCGAGGGGGTAGGCCGTCGCCGCGTGGCCGGCCGCGGTGAGTTCCTCGGCGAGCGCCTCGATGCGGTCCTTGCGGCGGGCGGTGAGGACGACGCGGTAGCCGGCCTCGGCGAGGCGGCGGGCCGTGGCGGCACCGATTCCGCTGCTGGCGCCCGTGACGACGGCGATACGGGACGCGGCGGGCGGTACGGCGGTGGCCATGGGCTGCTCCTCGGGCGGGCGGTGTGTGCGCGGTCGGGACCTGCGCGGCCAGCATAGGCGGGGGCGGCCGGGCGGTGACGGGGCGGGCGACGGGAGCCGTCAGCCGTTGCGCGGCGCCCACATGATCACGGCCATTCCGGCGAGGCAGACCAGTGCGCCGGTGATGTCCCAGCGGTCCGGGCGGTAGCCGTCGGCGACCACGCCCCACAGGATCGAACCGGCGACGAAGATCCCGCCGTACGCGGCGAGGACGCGGCCGAAGTGGGCGTCGGGCTGGAAGGTGGCGACGAAGCCGTAGGCGCCGAGGGCGAGGACACCGCCGGCCGCCCACATCCAGCCGCGGTGTTCGCGTACGCCCTGCCAGACCAGCCAGGCACCGCCGATCTCCAGTACGGCGGCGAGGACGAACAGGGCGGCGGAGCGGAGGATCAGCATGCGTGCAGCTTCGCATCCGGGTACATCACCTGATGGACGGCGCCTGGCACGGGCCGGAGGTGGGATACATCCGCAGACGCGGAGGAGCGGAGAGGAGCTGCGCATGCCGGGGAACGCGCGGGCCGGGCTGCTGGCGGAGCTGGGGGTGGTGTCCCGGCGGTACATGGCGGCCCACGCCCTGTTCAACCAGGTGCTCGCCGACCGTCTGGGTCTGCATCCCACCGATCTGCAGTGTCTGAACCTGCTGACGCTGGAGGACGGCCCGGTGACCACGGGCCGGATCGCGGAGCTGACGGGGCTGACGACCGGCTCGGCGACGCGGCTGGTGGACCGGCTGGAGCGGGCGGGGTACGTGGTGCGGGAGCGGGACGCGGGGGACCGGCGGCTGGTGCTGGTGGCGGTGGTGCCGGAGCGGGCCGCCGAGTTCGGGCGGGTGTGGGAGCGGCTGGGTGGCGGCTGGTTCGCGCTCTTCGACGACCTGGACGACTCCGAACTCACCCTGTTCATCGACCACATGAGGCGCACGACGGACTTCAGCGCGGAGCAGGCGGCCCGGCTGCGGTCGGGGGAGGTCCCGGACGGTTAGCCGGTCTCGGTGTCGTAGTGCTCCCTGGCCCGGTGGACCTCGTCGAAGTGGTTCTCCGCCCAGTCCTTCACGGCGGTCAGGAGCAGGCTGAGGCTGGTTCCGAGCGGGGTGAGTTCGTAGTCGACGCGGACGGGTACGGACGCGGTCACCGTGCGGGTGAGGATGCCGTCGCGTTCCAGTGACCGCAGTGTCTGCGTGAGCATCTTGGGGCTGACGCCGGCGATCTTGCGGCCGAGGTCGCTGTAGCGCATGGGGCCCGCGGCGAGGGCGCTGACGATCAGGCTGACCCACTTGTCGCTGATGCGGTCCAGGAGCTGGTTGGTGGGACAGCTCCTGAGGAACGCGTCGTACTCGAAGCGTGCCTGTTCGCGCCGCTGGGCCGCCGTCGTGGTCGCCATGGCTCACCTCCGGGAGACATACGCACTCTCAGGTAACTACTTACTCCTGGATAGTAACTCTTCCTAGGGTTGTTTCCAGCCGCGGAGGAACCGCGGTGCACAGCCACCATCAGGGAGTTTCTGTCATGCGTGCTGCAGTGGTGACGTCGTTCGGTGGGCCCGAGGCCGTGCGGGTCGTGGAGGCGGAGGTGCCGGAGCCGGCCGCCCGGCAGGTGCGGATCAAGGTCGCGGCGGCGGCGCTGAACCCGGTGGACGCGGGGGTGCGGGAGGGCGTCTTCGGCGGTGCGGGCAAGGCGATCGGGCTCGGCTGGGACGTCGCGGGCACGGTCGACGCGACCGGGCCGGCGACCGCGTGGAGCGTCGGTGACGAGGTGGTCGCGCTCGACCACGGCCTGGTGAAGCCGCTGGGCACGCACGCCGAGTACGTCGTCGTCCCGGCGGACGCGGTGGCGCGGGCCCCGCGGACGGCCGACGTGGTGCACGCGGCGACGTTGCCGCTGAACGCGCTGACCGCCGCGCAGGCCCTGGACCTGCTGGCGGTGCCCGAGGGCGGGTCGCTGCTGGTGACGGGCGCGGCGGGTGCGGTGGGCGGCTACGCCGTCCAGCTCGCCGCCCACCGGGGGATCGGCGTCACCGCCCTGGCCCGGGAGGACGACGAGGAGCTGGTGCGCTCCCTCGGTGCCGCACGCTTCACGGTCGGTGTGGTGGAGGCGGGGGGCTTCGACGCCGTACTGGACGCGGCGGTGCTCGGGGAGAGGGCGCTGGCGTGGGTGCGGGACGGGGGCGCGTACGCCGGTGTCATCCCGCGGGCCGCGCCGGCGTCGGAGCGCGGGGTGCGGACGGCCGCCGTCGAGGTGGCCGCCGACGGGGCCCGGCTGGCGGAGCTGGTGCGGCTGGTGGACGAGGGCGTGCTGACGCTCCGGGTCGCGGAGGTCTTCGCGCTGGCCGACGCGGTGAAGGCGCACGCGCGCCTGGCGGAGGGCGGGGTGCGGGGGCGGCTGGTGCTGGTGCCGTAGCCGCGTGGCGGGGGTGCCGCGGGGGGAGGGGAATAGGAGGGGGTGGGGAGCCGTTCCAGGGGTATAGTTGAAGCGTAAACAACCTGGAGGGTGAGCGGCCATGCAGTTCGGGATCTTCAGCGTCGGGGATGTCACGCCCGACCCGACCACGGGGCGCACGCCGACCGAGCGCGAGCGGATCAAGGCCATGGTCGCCATCGCGCTGAAGGCCGAGGAGGTGGGCCTGGACGTGTTCGCGACCGGGGAGCACCACAACCCGCCGTTCGTGCCGTCCTCGCCGACCACCATGCTCGGCTACATCGCCGCCCGCACCGAGCGGCTGGTCCTCTCCACCTCGACCACCCTGATCACCACCAACGACCCGGTGAAGATCGCCGAGGACTTCGCGATGCTCCAGCACCTGGCCGACGGCCGGGTGGACCTGATGATGGGGCGCGGGAACACCGGTCCGGTCTACCCCTGGTTCGGGCAGGACATCCGTCAGGGCATCAACCTGGCGGTGGAGAACTACGCGCTCCTGCACCGGCTGTGGCGCGAGGACGTCGTCGACTGGGAGGGGAAGTTCCGCACCCCGCTGCAGGGCTTCACCTCCACGCCCCGCCCGCTGGACGGCGTACCGCCGTTCGTCTGGCACGGCTCGATCCGCTCGCCGGAGATCGCCGAGCAGGCCGCTTACTACGGCGACGGCTTCTTCCACAACAACATCTTCTGGCCGGCCGACCACACCAGGCGCATGGTCGAGCTGTACCGGTCCCGGTACGCCCACTACGGGCACGGCACCCCCGAGCAGGCGATCGTCGGCCTGGGCGGTCAGGTGTTCATGCGGAAGAACTCGCAGGACGCGGTGCGCGAGTTCCGGCCGTACTTCGACGTCGCGCCGGTCTACGGGCACGGGCCCTCGCTGGAGGAGTTCACCGAGCAGACCCCGCTGACCGTGGGCTCCCCGCAGCAGGTCATCGAGAAGACGCTGTCCTTCCGCGAGTACGCCGGCGACTACCAGCGCCAGCTGTTCCTGATGGACCACGCGGGCCTGCCGCTGAAGACCGTGCTGGAGCAGCTCGACCTGCTCGGCGAGGAGGTCGTGCCGGTGCTGCGCGAGGAGTTCGCCAGGAACCGCCCGGCCGACGTGCCGGACGCGCCCGTCCACAGCTCGCTGCTGGCCGGAGCCAGGGCGAAGGAAGGTGCACAGGCATGAGGCTCGTCGTCGTCTCGGCGGGGCTGGGCGTCCCGTCCTCCACCCGGCTGCTCGGCGACCGGCTGGCCGCCGCGGCCGCCGCGCAGTCACCGGCCGACGTCCAGGTGATCGAACTGCGCGACCTCGCCGTGGAGATCGCGCACACCTTCACCAACGGCTTCCCGGGCCGGGCCCTGTCCGAGGCCTTCGACACGGTGGCCGGGGCCGACGGGCTGATCGTGGTCACGCCGGTGTTCTCGGCGTCGTACAGCGGACTGTTCAAGTCGTTCTTCGACGCGCTGAGCGGCACCGACCCCGACGTCCTCGCCGGGAAGCCGGTGCTGGTCGCCGCGACCGGCGGCAGCGCCCGGCACTCGCTGGTCCTGGACCACGCCCTGCGGCCGCTCTTCTCCCACCTCAGGGCCGTCGTCGTCCCCACCGGCGTCTACGCCGCCTCGGAGGACTGGGGCGCCGAGGGACTGGACGGCCGTGTCGAGCGCGCGGCCGGGGAGCTGGCGGCGCTGGCGGCCGGGCTGTCCACCGCCCGTCCGCTGCCCCGGCGGGACTCCTTCGAGGAGGTCACCCCGTTCGAGGAGCGGCTGGCGGCGCTGCGGCCCGCCGGGTGAGATACGGGTAAGAAGCGGGCTCCGGTGCCGTCCGCCGGGGCCGGGGCCCGCCGGTGGTTGGCACACTGGGCGCGTGCCGCACACCGTTCTGCTCGCCGAAGACGACCGCGCCATCCGCAACGCGCTGGAGCGCGCCCTCACCCTGGAGGGCTACCTGGTCACGGCCGTCGCCGACGGTGTCGAGGCCCTCGCGCAGGCCCATCGCAGCCGGCCCGACGTGCTGGTCCTCGACGTGATGATGCCCGGCATCGACGGGCTCCAGGTGTGCCGGGTGCTGCGCGCCGAGGGCGACCGCACGCCGGTGCTGATGCTGACCGCGCTGGTGGAGACCGCCGACCGGATCGCGGGACTGGACGCGGGCGCCGACGACTACGTCGTCAAGCCGTTCGACGTCGAGGAGGTCTTCGCCCGGCTGCGCGCGCTGCTGCGCCGGGCGGCCCCGGTGGTGCCGGTCCCCGAGCCGGTGGAGGAGGCGGGGCCGGAGACCTCCGGCCGGTTCGTGGAGGCGGCCGGGTTGCGCATGGACCCGCAGGCGCGCCGGGCCTGGCGGGGCGGGCGGGAGCTGGAGCTGACCCGTACCGAGTTCGAGCTGCTGGAGCTGCTGATCCGCCATGCGGGCATCGTCCTGGACCACTCCACCATCTACGACCGCATCTGGGGCTACGACTTCGGCCCCGGCTCCAAGAACCTCGCCGTCTACGTCGGTTACCTGCGCCGCAAGCTCGACGAGCCCGGCGCGTCGCAGCTGATCCACACCGTGCGCGGGGTGGGTTACGTGCTGCGGGAGGGCTGAGTGTCGTACGGGCGGCCGGTTTCCCGGAGACGGCTGCGGCTGCTGTCCCTGGGGACCACCTTCGCGGTGGCGTTCGCGGCGGTCACCGCCACCGTCACCGTGCTGGTCGGGATCCTCTCGTACAACGCCGCCGCCCGCCTGGTGCGGGTGGACCAGCAGTCCGTGTTCGACGAGGTCGTGCAGGACCTGCGGGACGAGGTCCGGGAGAACCGGATGTCGCCGCACGACTTCTCCTCCGCCGCGCCCGGCCACGACCTGGTGCGGCCCGCGCGGACCGACGTACAGGTGCTCGGGCCGGACGGCCGGATCGTCGACCCGGGCAACCCGGGGCTGCCGGTGGTCGACGCCGACCGGCGGATCGCGGGCGCCGCGACCGCCGGGCGGGTGGTCGTGCACGCGGACGTAGACGTCGGCGACGACGTCTACCGGGTGGCCACCGTCGCACTGGGCGGCAGCCGGGGCGCGGTGCAGGTCGCGCAGGAGTTCAGCGACACCGAGGACCTGCTGCGGGCGCTCCAGCGGCGCACGCTGATCCTGATGGCGGCGGTGGTGGTCGGCGCCGGGCTGTTCGGCTGGTGGCTGGCCCGGCGCATCACCCGCCGCCTGGTCGTCCTCACCAACACCGCCGAGGCCGTCGCCCGCACCCGGCGGCTCGGCATCCAGGTACCCGTCGCCGGCTACGACGAGGTGGGGCGCCTCGGCCGCGCCTTCGACCGGATGCTGGGCCGGCTCGCCCAGTCCGAGGAGGACCAGCGCCGGCTGGTCCAGGACGCCGGACACGAGCTGCGCACGCCGCTCACCTCGCTGCGCACCAACATCTCCCTGCTGCGCCGCATCGACGAACTGCCGCCCGGCACCCGTGAGGAACTCGTCGCCGACCTCACCCAGGAGGCCCGCGAACTGACCGACCTCGTCAACGAGCTGGTCGACCTCGCGGCCGGGCAGTACGACACCGAGCCGCCGCAGCGGGTCGACCTCGCGGACATCGCCGAGGACGTGGCGGGGCTGGCCCGGCGCCGCACCGGGCGGGAGATCGTGGTGGGCGCGAGCGGTGACACCACGACCGACGGGCGGCCGGGGATGCTCACGCGGGCGCTGTCCAATCTGGTGGAGAACGCGGTCAAGTTCGACCGGGGCGGTCGCGCTCCCGTCGAGATCCACGTCGCGGGGCCGGCGCGTCCGGGGACGGTACGGGTGGAGGTGCGCGACCGGGGCCCCGGTATCGCCGATGACGATCTGACCCGTGTCTTCGACCGCTTCTACCGGGCCGCCGACGCGCGCTCCCTGCCGGGGTCGGGGCTCGGTCTGTCCATCGTCCGCGAGGTCGCTCTCGCTCACGGCGGGGCGCCGTACGCCTTCCCCCGCGAGGGCGGCGGGACGGTGACCGGGTTCACGGTGGGGGGCGTGGCCGGGCGGCCGGCGGACGGGTGAGCGGTGCTTGCTCTCGGCTTCGCCCAAGCGGGAGGGCGTGAGTGGGGAGGAGGTACTGGGGAGGCACGACTGTCCGCGGCCCGCGGTCCGCGTCTCCGTGCCCGGGAAAGCGGCGCACGGCAGTTCACGGGAGCAGGGGGTCAGCGCGGTCGACGCCTATCTGCCCCTGCACCGGGCGCTGGCCGCGCTGGAGACGGAGCGGAACCGGGACCCGGACCCACTGCTCGCCGAGTACCCGGTCCCGTACGCCCTGTCGGTGGGCACCGTGCGCGCCGGGGACTGGGCGAGCAGCGTGCCCGACCTGCTGGTCGCCGAGGGCCGGCTCGGCGTACGCCTCGACGAGGACCCGGCGCACGCGCGGGCCGCGCTGGAGCGGTGCGTGGCCGAGGCGTGCGCCGCCGACCCCTGGCTGCGCGACCGTCCGGCGACCGTGACCTGGCCGGGCGGGCAGTTCGCGAGCGGCCGGCTGCCCGAGGGCCACGCCCTCGCGGACGTGGCCGGTTCCGCGTACGCCGACGCGACGGGCCGCCCCCGGCCGAGGCGGCGCGGCGCCACGTACGGCAGTGACCTGCGGCACTACGCCGGCGCCGGGATACCGACGCTGCAGTACGGTCCCGGGGACATCGCGGTGGCCCACAGCGACCGCGAACACGTGTCCCTGCGCGAGACGGCGGAGGCGGCCCGGACGCTGGTCCTGACGGTGCTGCGGACGGTCGGGACGAAGTGAGGACGGCGGGGCGTCCGCCGTTCCGGGGCCGGCCACCCGTGGGCGGCGGGGGAACGCCGGTCAGCGCACGAGGAGGTCGATCACGCCCGTCAGGTCCTCCTCGCCGCTGCCCTCGGCCAGACGGCGGCGCATCAACGCGAAGTACGGGGCGAGCAGTTCCGGACTGACGCCCTGTTGCTCGGCGGTGCTCAGGAAGGTCGGTGTGCCGGCCACCTGCATGGCGAGGTTGGAGACGACCCCCTTGGTGTAGTCGCCGCTGCGCAGCTGGTCGGCGGTCTGGTGCACGGACGGGGCCATCGCGGTGAGCCAGTCGGCGAGCAGCGGGGCGAGCGACGCGGGGTCGATGTCCTCCTTGCGGATCAGGGCGAAGGCGTGCGCCGCCCCGGCGAACATCCCGTACATGGCGCTGAGCAGGGCCACGTCGTGAAGGGCGGCGAAGCCCGCGTCCGCACCGACGTAGCGCGTGCCGAGCGGTACGCGCAGCGTCTCCGCGTATTGCTCGAACAGCTCCCGTGAACCGCTGTAGAAGACGTAGCCGCCGGCCTCGGCGACGCCGACCATCGGAGGGACGGCCATGATCCCGCCGTCCAGGTAGCGGGCGCCGCGCTCGCGGGCCCACTCGGCGCGGGCCCGGGCCTCGGCCGGGGTGCCGGTGGTCAGGTTGACCAGGTCCCGGCCGGCCAGGTCGGTGCCGGCCAGCGTCTCCTCGACCGAGGCGTCGTCCAGCAGACAGACGACGACGAGCGTGTTCGCCGCGACGGCGGCTGCGGCACCGTCCGCGACTTCCGCCCCCTCGGCGGCGAGCGGCGCGGAGCGGGCCGGAGTGCGGTTCCAGACGGTGACCGGGTGGCCGGCGGCGAGCCAGGTACGGGCCAGCGCGGTACCCATCGCGCCGAGGCCCAGCAGCGTGACGGCGGTCTTCTCAACAGTGTTCTGTGCCATGCCGACTAGGCTGGGAGCAGACCCGGAAGTGATCAAGTACGCACTTCGGAGTGGGTGGTTACCCCGGGGTGAGCGAGCACGTCAAAGGGGTGGGGCATGACGACGCTGAACCGGCCGGGCGCACCGGACGGACACGTCTGCGGGATCGACACCGCGATGGAGGTGATCGGCGGCAAGTGGAAGGTGCTGATCCTCTGGGCGCTCCACGAGCACCCCCACCGCCGCTTCGGCGAGCTGCGCCGGCTCCTCCCGGGGATCACCGAGAAGGTGCTCGCCTCCCACCTGCGCGAGATGGAGGCGGACGGTGTCGTGCGCCGCGTCTCCTACGACGAGGTGCCGCCCCGCGTCGAATACTCACTGACCGGGGACGGCGAGCACCTCAACGACGCACTCCGGCCACTGGCCGCCTGGGGAAGCGAGCGGACGGCCGCCCGAGGCGCGGGGGAGCGCGCCGACCGGAGCGCGCCACCGGTCCGCGCACCCTCAGGGCGGACCGCTTCGACACCCCCGGACCGGCACCGAGGCTGATGCCCCGCCTCATGTGCGGATGAAGGACGAACAGCCGCTCAGCTCCCCCTTGCCCGGCCGGCCGGAGGACGCGGAGTCAGTCCTTGCCCATGGCCTTGCGGACGGTGTCCTTGGTGCGGTCCATGAGGGCGGCGACCGGGCCGAGGGCCATGTTCTTGGCGCCGGACTCGACTCCGGGGTGGGGGCGGGTGGGTGCCATCGCCTCGGCGGCCTTGATGGCCTTGGCCATCGCGGCCAGGTTGGCAGTGTTGGTGCTGCGGCGGATGTGGGTGAACTCGTAGCGTTCCTCGGCCCGGGCGTGCTCCTGTACGTCCTTGCGCAGCTCGCGCAGCCGAGGCATGAACGCCGGGTCGTCGGTGTCCGTCCCGTCGAGCGCCGCGAGGGTCTCCTTGGCCGCCCGTTCCTCGGCGAGGCGGTCCTTCACGACCTTTTCACCGCCGGGGATTCGGTAGACGGGTCTCCCGTCACCTGCCGGAAGCCGACACTCACCGCCGGCGCACCACCGGTCACCCGTCGCGCTCGTCACCATTCCGTCCGTGGCGGGAGCCGGCGTACGCGGCGTCGCGGAGTCGGCGCAGTCGTCCGGTGGGCCGCAGCCCGGGGAGGCAGTGGGCGTAGGGGTCGTAGGACACGGTGCTGGAGGCCGCGGCGGTGTGCGCGGCCTCCAGGGACAGCGAGGCGAAGGTGCTCCAGGGCTCGTCGGAGGCGGCGGCGCGCAGGTCGAAGCGGACGGGCCGGCAGGTGAGTTCCTGCCACAGGGTGGGCATGGTGTCTTCCGGAGCGCCGCTCGGATCGGGGACGGGGAAGGCCGCCAGCACGCGTTCGCGATCCCCCACCCGGTAGGACAGCAGGGTCGAGTATGGCCCGCTCAGGGCGTCGGGTCGCAACAGGGGCAGGTGGCGGCCGAGCCGGCCGGAGCGACTGGACGTGAACAGCAGGTCGAGCGCGCTGCCGAGCCCGTCGGCGTCCTTGACCCGGACGGCCAGACCCAGGCCGTCCGGCAGTCGCCGGGGCAGTCCGAGCGCCCGGGACCAGCGCACCGTCACCCGATAGGAGCCGGGTCGGTCCAGCCAGGGCGCACCCCACCTGGTGCCCGGGCTACCGGTGACGGTCAGCGTCCCCGTGCACAGCACCCCCTGGGGGTGCAGGGCCGGTGCCGACCGCCACCGGGCCAGGCGACGGGCGAGTCCGTGAGCGACCCGACTGATGATCATGCCGTCCTTCAGGGCTGGGGGCGGATGACGGCGCGGACGCAGCCGTCGGTCTTCTGCTTGAACATGTCGTACGCCGTGGGCGCCTGGTCGAGCGAGAGGGTGTGGGTCGCCAGGTGGGCCGTCTCGATCTCCCCGGCGGCCAACCGGTCCAGGAGCATCGGGATGTAGCGCTGCCCATGCATCTGGGCGCCGCGGACGGTGAGCCCCTTGTTGATCACGGCGCCGAGCGGAAATTTGTCGACGGCGCCGGCGAAGACGCCCAGGACGAACACGGTGCCGGCCTTGCGGCAGGCGTGGATGGCCTGGCGTACGGCGGTGGGCCGGTCGGTCTGGAGGCGGAGCTGCTGCTTGGCCTGGTCGTACAGGTGCATCGGGCCGTCGCTGTGGGCTTCCATGCCGACGGCCTCGATGCACACGTCGGGGCCGCGTCCGCCGGTGCGTTCGCGCAGTTCGGCGGCGACATCCGTGGTGGTGTAGTCGATGGTCTCCGCGCCGGCGTACCGCTCGGTCATGGCCAGCCGCTCGGGGATGCGGTCGATGGAGATGACCCGCTCGGCGCCCTTGAGGACCGCCGCCCGGGCGGCCATTTGTCCCACGGCACCGCAGCCCCAGACGGCGACCACGTCGCCGGGTTTCACCCCGGCCAGGTCGGCGCCCATCCATCCGGTGGGCACGGAGTCGGAGACGAACAGGGCGCTGGTGTCGTCGACGCCTTCGGGGACCTTGAAGGCGCCGTAGTCGGCGAAGGGAACGCGGACGTATTCGGCGTGGCTGCCGCGCAGTCCGCCCATGGCGTGGGAGTAGCCGAAGATGCCGGCGGTCTCGTAGCCGAAGAGGGCCTGTCCGATGCCGGGGTTGGTGTTGGTGTTGTCGCACAGGGACCACAGGTCATTGGCGCAGTACCAGCAGCGTCCGCAGCCGACGAACGAGCAGACGACGACCCGGTCGCCCACCTTGTGCCGGCGCACGGCGGACCCGGTCTCCACGACCTCCCCGACGAACTCGTGGCCGATCACGTCCCCGGCGCGCATCGCCGGGATGTAGCCGCCGATGAGGTGCAGGTCGGAGCCGCAGGTGGTGCCCGCGATCAGCCGCACGATGACGTCCTGGTCGTTGCGCAGGTCCGGATCGGGGACCTGCTCGACGGAGAGCTTGTTCACGCCTTCCCAGCACAGCGCCTTCACAGCACTCCCTCCCCACCGGAGCGACGGGTGAAGATTTGGACCAGTTTGCCGCCCGGCGTGGGGCGGCTCGTGGGCGGTGCGTCGGGTTGCAGCACCTCTCCCGCCTCGAGCAGGGATTTGGCGTCGCGCAGGGCACGCCGCAGTTCTTGACGCGGGTCCTGCCCGGCCAGTCGCGCGGGTACGGAGGCGGTCGCGGGGGGTACGGGCTCCTTGAATCGTGCGGCCAGTTCCGTGCCGCGGTCGCCCGGTGCCGGTCGGATCTGTACATCGATCCGCTCGGCCAAGTCGTCCAGGGGCGGGGGCGGCTTCCCTTCGGAGCCGATGTCCGCGGGCGGCCGGTTGACCGTCACGGTCAGCCAGCGCTCGCCCGCCCGCTCGTCGGCCCGGTGCGCCGGCTGGGACCGCCGCACAGCCACCGCCCCCGCGGCCGCGACCGGAACCACCCACCACAGCTTCCTCATGGAAATGCCCTCCGCTCCGGCGCACCGGCGGCCACCGTCGGTCGCCGGGTTTCCGTGGCCACCCGCATGAAACGGTGACGGTCGGTACCCGCAGGGGCTGCGGGTACCGGAGCTCTCCCGCACGGCACCCACCCGACTGAACATGCGGCCGGGGCAGCGTCGGGCTACGAGGCGCGCTACCTGGAGTTGCGACGCGCCCTGGTTCGGCGTCAGCGGTGCGGTCCGCACGTTGGCGCGATGACCAGACACCGGTGGCGCCCGACCCCGGCCTCGGACGGCCCTCCGCATGGGTTCGGCCGCCACCGTCCGGCGGCGGCTTCCGCGGCCTCCGGGACGAGCGGTGACGCGAACCGGGCCGGGGGAGCCGGGGCAGGTGAGCCGCGAAGCGTTGGGTACTCGCCGCGGCATGATGAAGCGCGCGTGGTGGCAGGGGTTGCTGGCCGGCACGGCCGGGGTGCTGGTGATGACGCTGGGCGAGAAGGCGGAGCAGCGGCTGACCGGTCGCCCCGACTCCCACGTGCCCGCCCGGACCCTGGAACGCCTGACGGGTATGCGCGAGTATCCCGGCTGCCAGCCCGTAGCGGTGAACCTGGCCATGCACGTGGGGCAGGCCGCCTTCCTCGGTGTCCTCAGGTCGGTGATGTCGCACGCCGGGCTGCGCGGGCCCTGGTCCTCGGCGAAGTTCGCCGTCGTCCGTGTCACCAGCGACCAGATCCTGGAGAACGCCACCGGTGTCGGCGCCCCGCCCCCGACCTGGCCGCGCCGCGAACTCGTCGTCGACCTGCTCCACAAGACGGTGTACGCCTTCGCCACCGGGGCCGTCGCCGACGCCCTGGCCGCCCGGTCGGGACCCGGTCCGGGGCAACGGCACGCAGCCCTGCGCCCCGGCCGTCACTCCGACGTGGGCCCCCTGCCCCGGAGGCGGTGACCGCCACACCGCGCCACCGCCCCGAAGCCCCTCAGAGCCGTACGACGGGGTCAGTCACCGGTCGTCTTCTCCACCAGCGCGCTGTAGGTCAGCTGCAACACGTCCGCGCCGGCCAGCGCGGTGAGCGCCCCCATGGCGGTACGGGTGGCGCGCGGACAGAGCAGCTGTCCGGCGGTGAGGGTCGAGGCCACCCAGACGCTCATACAGAACGGACACGTCAGCAGCTCGCCGACCGTGTCCTTGGCGCCCTCGGACCGCGCCTCCTCGTGCAGCTCGGCCGGACCCTGCGGACCCTGGAACGTGGTGAAGGGAGCCCTCAGCGGACTGGTCACCGACGCCTTGCTCAGCAGCCGGCTCAGCCGGAACGTCGCCACCGCGGTCAGCGCCACGTCCCAGGGCAGAGGCCGGTCCGGCAGCGCACGGCCGCGCAGCTTGACCACCGCCGCCCATCCCGCTGTGTACGCGCCGAAAGCCGTCATGGCGGCCAGGTAGCCGCGCAGCGGGCGGTGCTCTTCCGCCGAGTACGTGCGTTCGGTATGCCGCAGTCGTCGCCTCAGACGCTCCGCGAAACGGCCGTCAGCTGCTGTGTCCATGGTGCCTGTCCTCTTCTGCCCGCATCGTCGTCTCGTCCGCTTCCCGGTCGGCCGGTCTCTCCGTCCCGTTCTCGCGGCGCAGTCCGACCTCCATGTGTCCGTCGACGACGCGGTGTCGAAGACGGGCTGCGGCGCGGTGGCGGGACCTCGGACGTTCCAGCCGTCCGAGAGCCGGATGACGCTGTCGTGGGCGGAGGGTCCCCCCAGGGGCAGGGGGCAAACAGCCACTCCAGGGCCCTTCGCCCGGCCGCGGGCCGGGCGAAGGGCCCTGGTTCCACGCCGAGGCCGGCCGGGCGCGTGCGCCCAGTGGAGGACGCGGAGTCAGTCCTTGCCCATGGCCTTGCGGACGGTGTCCTTGGTGCGGTCCATGAGGGCGGCGACCGGGCCGAGGGCCATGTTCTTGGCGCCGGACTCGACTCCGGGGTGGGGGCGGGTGGGTGCCATCGCCTCGGCGGCCTTGATGGCCTTGGCCATCGCGGCCAGGTTGGCAGTGTTGGTGCTGCGGCGGATGTGGGTGAACTCGTAGCGTTCCTCGGCCCGGGCGTGTTCCTGTACGTCCTTGCGCAGCTTGAGCAGCTGGGGCATGAACTTCGGGTCGTCGGTGTCCATGTCGTCGAGCGCGGACAGCGTCTCCTTGGCCGCCTTCTCCTCGGCGAGGCGGTCCTTCACGACCTGTTCACCGCCGGGGAGCGCGCGCCGGGCGAAGGGGTGGACGACCTCCTCCTCGGCGGTCTCGTGCACGGCCAGCAGCCGTACCAGACGGCGGAACGCGTCGCGGCGCTCCTCACCGGTGGTGGCCTCGACCTCGTCGAAGAGGTTGCGGATGTCGCCGTGCTGACGCATCAGCAGGGCGACGACGTCGTCGTCCTTGGCCTTGTCATCCCCGGTGTGCGGGGTTTTCAGCTCGGACATCCCGGCCTCCCTACTTCTCGCGCATCGCGGGGTCGGGGTGCTCGCCCTCGGACTGGACGCGGTACTCGCGGCCGAACATCGCGTCGTGTTCGGCCATGACCCGGTCGCTCGGGGGTGCTTCGCCGCCGTGGATGGCCTCCTGCATCTGCTCGAACCGCTCGTGCGCCTCACGCACGTAGCCGGCACCCAGCGTGGTCAGGTCCATCTGGGTGTCCAGCAGCTCGCGCAGGTAGCCCTTGTTCGGCTCGAAGGTGAGCACGTCGGGCAGCTCGGGGGCCAGTACCGAGGCGGGGTCGCGGCCGTCGTGCCGGCGCATCAGGTCGCAGGCGGCGTGCAGGTGCTCCAGCTCCATGTTCAGGTGCAGCTCCCAGATCGCCTTCACCCTGGGGTCGCTCTCCTGCTCCATGAAGGAGTGGTACAGGTAGCACTCGTTGTACTCGTGGTTGACCAGCTGCTCCCACCACGTCTCACCGGGGTCCACGAGGGACTCGTAGTGGGTGACGTGCTCCTCCTCGATCAGCCCGATCTCCTGGTAGAGCTGGCGGGCGATCGGCTCCATGTAGGTGGGGCCGGTGTTCATGTAGAAGTTCATGGTCTGCTGCTCGGCCGACATGATCGTCAGGGCGTGCAGCTTCGACAGCGGATCCGTCTCGTCCTTGGCGTAGGGGTCGCGGACGTTGTCGACCGGGTTGCGGTGGTGGAACCTCGTGGGCCGGCCGGGCATGACCTCGGTCAGGTTGTCGACGATCGACTCGGCCTTGCGGTGCTCGATCATCTCGTACAGGTTCGCGTACCGGTACAGGTGGTCGAAGTCCTCCAGCACACCGAACTGGTACGCCTGCTTCAGGTACGGGTCCGGCTCCATCCGCGCCACCCACGCCGTCAGGTCCACCGCGACCTGCTCGTAGGCGATCGTCGTCTCCAGCACCGACGACACCCCGGGCAGCAGCCAGTTCACGACCTTCTGCTGCTGCGCCTCGATGTACCGCACCCGTGCCAGCTGCCGCTTGATCTCCGGGTCCACGGTGTGGCGGGCGAGCTGGTGGCTGAACAGGATCGCCTCCACCTCGATCCCGTTCATCGTGATGATCCGGCAGCGGGTGTACGGGTCGCAGTGGTCCGGGTCGATCGGGTCCACGTTCAGCTCACGCCAGCTGCGCAGCTGGCGGTCCAGCGGGATACCCCGCTGTTCCAAGGGATTGAAGGTCATGGGGCGTGCCTCCTGAGGACGAGGGGGGATCCGCGCGCCGCCGGGGTACCCCGTTTCAAACGACGAGCACAGACATGGTCCTCAGTCTGTTCACGAGGGGCGCTTTCCAGCCACCACTCACACCCGCAGGCCGAATGGTTCCCCCTGGTGGCTCAACCGGGCGGGCGGATGCCGTGATCCTCGGCGAAGCGTGTCCGCGCCTCACCTGACGACGCGGCGGTCAACGACAGACGACGGCGTCCCGCTCGCGGCGCAGGGCGCATTGGTGCCCCCAGCGAAACCCATGTGCCCTGGCTGCCTGACGGCCCCTCCCGGCACATGACAAAGGCGGGACCCGAAAGCCCCGCCTGCACCCAACGAAACCCCAGCTCAGGGCCACACCAGGCAATAAGGCTGATGCCCCGCCTCATGCAGCCGATGGCTGAAGTCCTGCCACTCGTGCAGCGATTGGCGGCAGCCTCCCCCTGACCTGGAGTTACTCGGGTGAACGTGCGTTGACCAGGGGAAAATCCTCTCCGTAGTTCTCACTGGTCTACGCCGTTTCCCGGGCTCATGTGCCCTGGATGTGCCCTCGCGGTCGCCTAGCCCAGAGCATCGACGAGTGCTTCGCACAAAGCCTTGGTGTCCTCGATCGCCTGGCGGCACACGCCCTCGGTGAGAACGAGTCGCTGACCGGCGCGTACAGAGGAGTTCGGCACCTTGGCCAGGTACTTGTCGTCCACGATGCCGTCATTGTGGGTGAAGACGTGACGGGCCGCCCAAGTGGTCAGAAGGCGCTGCCACCTCTCTTGACCAAGAACCGGTCGTAGATCGGGGAAGCCGGCGTCGACGAGCAGGTCGGCCATGGGGTCGAGGCGCTGGAAGATGGCACCTTTTCCTCTCACCAGGGTGCCGGCGTCCGGCACGGCGGCGTGGAAGAGGGAGGACGCGAGAGCTTCTACGACTCCGACCACGTTCTCGACCGTGTCCACCCAGTTGCGTGTGAACACTCCCTGCTCGCGGAGCAGCGCCTTCCCCAATCGCCTACTGATCTTCTGCATTCCGTAGTTGCCTGCGGCTTGTATGAGGCGCTTACGCTGCTGTTGGGTCAGGAAGTTCGAGTGCTCGGCGTGATACCCGCAGTACACGCACCACAGAGTGAGGTCGTCGGGCAGGGCCTTGTACTGCTGCATGTCCATCCGGAAGATCAGCGAGCAGTCGGGGCACTGACGACCGAAGAACCCGTCGCCGTCGGAGGGCACGCTGACCTGTATCCGAACCGATTTGCCCGGGCGGCCGACGAGTTCGGCACCGTTGGGCATTCTGAAGTTGCGGGTGTCGCGCATGGGTCGATTGTGGTGTGGTGCACTGACAATGCCGCTGTCTGTGGTGCCGGCCGCCGCGTTCCTGCCGTCCGTCAGGAGCGCACG
Organism: Streptomyces sp. NPDC020731; assembly: GCF_044334705.1. Lineage (NCBI taxonomy): Bacteria > Bacillati > Actinomycetota > Actinomycetes > Kitasatosporales > Streptomycetaceae > Streptomyces > Streptomyces sp. NPDC020731. The sequence goes on along the minus strand of NZ_JBIRTN010000016.1, from coordinate 136,508 downwards.
AGGCGGGCGATGGCGTCGCTGGCTTCCTTCAGCTTGATGTCGCCGCTGTCACTGCCGTCCGCCACGGCGGTGCGTACGCAGGTGTCCATGTGCTCGTCGAGCATCTGCAGGGCGAAGGACTGCAGGGCGCGTGTGGTGGCGGAGACCTGGGTGAGGACGTCGATGCAGTAGGTGTCTTCTTCCACCATTCGCTGCAGGCCTCGGACCTGCCCTTCGATCCGCCGCAGTCGCTTGAGTACGTCCTCTTTTCGATTGCTGTAGCTGGCCATCGGCTTCTTCTCCCTTCTTCTTGCGGGGTCAGTGCTGGTGGTTGCTGTCGCTGTGCTCTTCGCTGGTTGCAGGCTTCGTAGTGCCCGCGGGAGTCGTCTTCCCGGTGTGGACGGTGAAGGCCGCGGTGTGGACGGTTCCGTTGTGCTTGAAGTCGAGGAACAGGCGGTACGTCCCGGTGCTGGGCGCGGTGGCGGTGAAGGAGATGCCGGGACCGGGCTTGGTGGTGCCGTCGCCGGGTTCGCCGCTGGGGTGGACGTGGAGGTAGGCGAGGTCGCCGGAGCGCAGGGCGACCAGGTGGCCGTAGGCGCCCAGGTAGGGCTCCAGGTCGGTGACCGGGCGGCCGTCGCGGCTGACGCTGAGGGTCAGCTCGCCCGCCTTGCCGGGGCGCAGGGCGCCGTTCAGTGTGACGGCGTAGCCGTCGATTGTTGTGGTGGCGGCGGGTTCGGGCAGGGCTGCCGTCCTGTAGGCGCCGGAGGCTGTGAGGTCCGCTCCCAGGGTGAGGTTGGTGGCGTCTTCGGCGTCCGGGGTGAAGTCTGCGAAGACGCGGTAGGTGCCGGCGGCGGGCAGGTCGACGGGGGTGCTCCAGGTGCCGTCGGCTGCGCGGGCGGGGTGCAGGTGGCGGTAGGTGACCAGGTCGCGTGAGGCGAGGATGAGGTGGAGCTCCTTGCCGTGCTCGCGCCGGAAGGATGTCACCCGGCGTCCGTCCTGGTCGCGGATGGCGAAGCGGAGTTCGCTCTCTTCACCTGCGGTCACGTGAGGTGTCTTGAGGTCCAGGGTGTATCCCGCCTCGGAGATCTGCAGGCCCGCGGGGGCGGCGTTCGCGTGGCCGCTGTGGCCGGACGGTGCCGGGCGGTCGTGCTTCGCGTGCGCTGCCGGCTCCTGGTCTCCGGCGGCGGGGTCGATCGCCGCGCCGACCCCGTAGGCAGTGCCGAAGGTGGCCGCGAGCGCGGTAGCGAAAACGGTGATCTTCACGCCGGTGTTCATGACGTGCCCTCTCTTGTCGGCGTCGCGCTTCTGCTGAACCTGACGCCGACTATATACCCCAGGGGGGTATGTGCAAGTGATCCGTCAATGTTTGCCAAACATACCCAGGGGGGGTATACATGGTGGCGCCAGGATACCCCTCGGGGGTACTGATCGCCTTGTCTAGGAGGAACCCATGTCCTGCTGCACCCCCGACGGCAACTGCTCCACCGGCACCACTACGGCCACGGTCACGGCGGGCACCACCACCGTCTACGACGTCTCCGGGATGACCTGCGGCCACTGCAAGGCCACGCTCACCAAGGAGATCGGCGCGCTGGAGGGCGTCCTGGCGGTCGACGTCGATCTCGAAGCCGGCCAGGTCAGCGTCACCACGAAGGACGAGCCCGACGACGCGCTGCTGGCCAAGGTCGTCGACGACGCCGGTTACGAGCTCACCGGCCGCGCGGCCTGAAGCCTCCGCATACCTGCCGGGCCCGCCCGCGGGCCCGGCCACCTCTTTCGTTTTCCTTCCCTTGTTCGCCGACCAGCACGAGGAGCAGTGATGGCCACCACGGTCCCCGACACAGCCGAGGTAGAACTCGCCATCGGCGGTATGACCTGCGCCTCGTGCGCCGCCCGGATCGAGAAGAAGCTCAACCGGATGGACGGGGTCACCGCGACCGTCAACTACGCGACGGAGAAGGCGAAGGTCAGCTACGCCGCTGACGTGTCCGTCCCGGAATTGATCGCCACGGTCGAGGCGACCGGGTACACCGCCCGCGAACCCGAACCGGCGCGCACCGAGGCCGCGTCCGGGCCGGAGGGCGCCGAGACCGCCGACGAGCTGCGCCCCCTGCGGGAGCGGCTGGTGACGGCGGTGGTGCTGGCGGTCCCGGTGATCGCGATGGCGATGGTGCCGGCGCTGCAGTTCGAGTACTGGCAGTGGCTGTCGCTGACTCTGGCGGCGCCCGTGGTGACGTACGCGGCCTGGCCCTTCCACAAGGCCGCGTTCACCAACGCCCGGCACGGCGCGGCCACCATGGACACCCTGATCTCGGTCGGCACGTCCGCGGCGTTCCTGTGGTCGCTGTGGGCGCTGTTCCTCGGCACCGCGGGCACGCCCGGCATGACCCATCCCTTCGAGCTGACCATCGCCCGCGGTGACGGCTCCGGGAACATCTACCTGGAGGCCGCGGCCGGGGTGACCGCCTTCATCCTCGCCGGGCGCTACTTCGAGGCCCGCTCCAAGCGCAAGGCCGGCGCCGCGCTGAAGGCCCTGCTGGAGCTGGGCGCCAAGGACGTCACCGTTCTGGACCCGGACGGCAGCGAACGGACAATCCCCACGGCAGAACTGGCGGTGGGTGACCGCTTCCTGGTCCGCCCCGGCGAGAAGATCGCCACCGACGGCACGGTCGTCGAGGGCACCTCCGCGGTCGACGCCTCCATGCTCACCGGCGAGTCGGTGCCCGTCGAGGTCGGCGTGGGCGACCAGGTCACCGGCGCCACCCTGAACGCGGGCGGCCGGCTGGTGGTCGAGGCGACGCGGGTCGGCGCCGACACGCAGCTGGCGCGGATGGCGAAGCTGGTGGAGGACGCGCAGAACGGCAAGGCCGCGGCCCAGCGGCTCGCCGACCGCATCTCCGGGGTCTTCGTGCCCGTCGTCATCGCCCTGGCGCTGGCCACCCTCGGCTTCTGGATCGGCAACGGCGCCGGACTGACCGCCGCGTTCACCGCCGCCGTGGCGGTTCTGATCATCGCCTGCCCCTGCGCGCTGGGGCTGGCCACCCCGACCGCGCTGATGGTCGGCACCGGGCGCGGCGCCCAGCTCGGCATCCTCATCAAGGGCCCCGAGGTCCTGGAGTCCACCCGCAAGGTCGACACCATCGTCCTCGACAAGACCGGCACCGTCACCACCGGCCGCATGACCCTGCTCGCCGTGCACACCACCGACGGCACCGACGAGACGGACGTACTGCGCCTGGCCGGCGCCCTGGAGCACGCCTCCGAACACCCGATCGCGCAGGCAGTTGCCGCCGGGGCAGCCGACCGCACGGGCACCCTGCCCGTCCCGGAGGACTTCGCCAACGTCCCCGGTCTCGGCGTGCAGGGCATCGTCGAGGGGCACGCCGTCCTCGTGGGCCGCGAGAAGCTCCTCGCCGAGTGGGCCATGGACCTGCCCGTCGACCTGGCACGCGCCAAGGCCGAAGCGGGGGCGGCGGGACGCACCGCGATCGCGGTCGCCTGGGACGGCGAGGCGCGGGCGATCCTGGAGGTCGCCGACGCGGTCAAGGAGACCAGTGCCGAAGCCATCGGTCGACTGCGCGCCCTGGGCCTGACCCCGATTCTCCTCACCGGCGACAACAGGGCCGTCGCCGAGGCGGTGGCGGCGGAGGTCGGAATCGCCCCCGAGCACGTCATCGCCGAGGTCATGCCCGAGGACAAGGTCGATGTCGTCAAGCGCCTCCAGGACGAGGGCCGTTCGGTGGCGATGGTCGGGGACGGGGTCAACGACGCCGCCGCGCTCGCCCAGGCCGACCTGGGGCTCGCCATGGGCACCGGCACCGACGCCGCCATCGAGGCCGGCGACCTCACCCTGGTCCGCGGCGACCTGCGCGCCGCCGCCGACGCCATCCGCCTCGCCCGCAAGACGCTCGGCACCATCAAGTCCAACCTCTTCTGGGCCTTCGCCTACAACATCGCCGCCCTGCCGCTCGCCGCGGCCGGACTCCTCAACCCGATGATCGCCGGAGCGGCCATGGCCTTCTCCTCCGTCTTCGTCGTCGGCAACTCCCTGCGACTGCGTGGCTTCAAGGCCGCGAGCTGAGAACACTGTCCAAGAAAGAGGGTGAGGGCGGGGCCTGATGGCCCGCCCTCACCCTCTTCTGCCCTCCCGCTTCGGGCCCGCAGGGGTCACCCTGCGCCGGCTCCCGAGTACTTGCCCAGCGTGATCTGCACGCGCAGACACATCCCCACCACCTGCCGGACCAACGTCACCTGCGCCGTGCCGACTCCGCACCACGTCCCGCATGACGACGCCTTGGCGGCCCTGGTCGCCAACTGAGCAATGTCCTTCGCTTCCACAGAGCGTCCATACCCCCTCCCCGTATGCTCAGTCATCCTGGAAGCGGTCACTGGTCAGCCGCGGGACAGGGTGCCCTCATCGAAGACGTGCACCTCGCCCAGCGTCCAGCCGTCGACGAGGCGGTGGCCTGGACGTCGAATGCCGCCCGCTACGGGGCTCCGCTCCCCTCTCCGGCCGACCCCGTAGCTCCCCCGGTCGGCTCAGGAGGCGTTGGCCAGGACCTGGCGCAGCTGGTCGGTGGCGGGGAGTCCAGCCAGCCCGTCGGGGATGCGGTACACCCGGCAGGTCAGGCCGGCTGCGTGGTCGGGCTCGGTGAAGGGGTCTTGGCCGTCGACGAGGATGGTCGGCGAGCCGGTGAAGCCGAGCCGCTCGGCCTCCGCCTGGTCTGCGATGGTCCGGGTGGTGAACGCGGTGTCGTGCAGACCGAGGTCGTCGAGCACACCTCTGAGCTGCTCGGCGGCAGGCGTCGCGTCGGGGCGGGCACGACAAGGATCTCGATCTCCATGCCTCCAGGATCGCGCGTCCTGCCGCAGCGCCCCAAAGTCATGACGGCTCTGCCATCTCTTCCCGCGACGCGCAGATCGTCGTCTGCTCACCGCAAACCAGGGCCATCGTCTACAGCAGTGACACTCACATGGCCGGTCACAGCCACGACCTGCCGTTCTTCGCCCAGGCACGCAGTCCGTGGCCGGCTGACGCGAGCGGGATCACGCCTCCAGCGGCACGCCGGAGGACTTGAGCAGCACCGCGAGATCGCCGGCAGTGGCATCGGTGTGTTCAGCCCCGCCCGGGTCCGCCTCCGCGATCGCCGACTCCAAGCAGACGCTCCTGTGCACGTACCTGTCGGCCGTCCTCCTGGTCGGCTTGGCCCTCAACGCCACCTTCGGCTGGTCCTGGGCCGATCCGATCGCCGCCATATCGCTCGTTCCCTCCCGCTGAGTATAGATACCCCGGGTGGGTATCTTTCTTGCGGCGGAACGATATACCCCCTGGGGTATCTCGGAAAGGGGTTGTTGTTCTGGGACAGGCTGTGTGCGAGGTCATCCAGGCCCGGCGGAGAGTCCGGAGGCGGGAGCTGTCACTGGGTCACCGTCTGTGGGCATGCCGCAGCAGGCCGTGGTGGGTGCGAGACTTCCGGGTCGACCCTGGGCGTCAGATCGGCGCGGGTCCGGTCCTGTGTGGATGCCGGGCGGGCGGGCGTCCGTCAGGCGGGGCGGGGGCTGTAGTGGCCCAGGAACATGTCGACGCCGCTCACGGTGAGGCGGTCGGTGAGGTCCTCGTCGATGTGTGTGCCGTAGGTGCCGAAGATCAGGTGGGGGAAGATCAGGAGTGCGTAGAGCTGGATGATCGCCGTTTCCGGGTCGGGAATGACCAGGCGGCCTTGGTCGGCGAGGGTGCGCAGGGTCTGGGCGGCGGCGGGGTGATGGCCTTCCGGCCCGTGGTGTTGCCAGGCCCGGCCCAGCTCGGGAAAGCGGCGCGCCTCAACGGCGACCAGATTGCGCAGCGCGGTGACGTCGTCGTTGGTGCGCACCGAGTGGACCCACCGTCGCGCGGCGTCGAGCAGGGCCGGGCGGAGGTCGTCGGCCTCGACGAGCTTGGCGAGCGCGGCTGACGGCTCCCCGGACAGGGAGTCGTCCAGTGCGCCGGCGATCACCGCGGTGAAGAGCGCTTCCTTGCTGCCGAAGTGGTTGTAGACCGTCACCTTGGAGACGCCCGCCGCTGCGGCAATGGTGTCCATACCGATGCCGAAGCCGTGCCGGAGGAAAAGTTCGCGGGCGGCTCGCACGATGGCCTGTCGCTTGAGGGTGGCGCGAGGCCCGCTCGGTGGCTGCTTGGCCCCTTCCGTGTCCATGCGCCGAGCCTACACCTGCCTGTACTGAACGGTTGAGTTCATATGAACTGCACAGTACAGTTCAATTCATCGGCCGTGGTCACCCTGCGGCATGCCGGTTCGTCGCTGCCATCCGTACGCATCGCGCGTCGGCGACCGACTCCACAGCTCCTTCGCCTCGTCCTCCGCCCCCGGGCCTCATTCCGTGGGCCTCGTCCAAGGACTCAAAATGACGCACCCGACCGTCGGCGCTTCGCACCCACCGGGCCACGCCGACCCCCACGCCCATCCACACAGGTGGGTCGCTCTGGCTCTCATCTGCCTGGCGCAGTTCATGCTGATCCTCGACGTCACCGTCGTGAACGTGGCGCTGCCCGACATGGCCGCGGACCTCGACCTCGGCCGTGAGTCACTGACCTGGGTCGTCACTGCGTACACCCTCTGCTTCGGCGGCCTCATGCTGCTCGGCGGACGTCTCGCGGACGTGCTGGGCGCCCGCCGGACCCTGCTGGTCGGACTGGCTCTGTTCACGGCTGCCTCGCTGGTCTGCGGCCTGGCGGGCAACGCAGCGGTCCTGCTGGGCGGGCGCATCGCCCAGGGGGTCGGCGCGGCACTGCTCTCTCCCGCCGCACTTTCCCTCGTCACGGCCACTTTCCACGGCCCCGAACGCACCAAGGCCCTCGGCGCATGGGCGGCCATCGGCGGGTCCGGCGCCGCCGCCGGTGTCCTGCTCGGCGGGGCGCTCACCGACGGACCGGGCTGGCCATGGGTCTTCTATGTCAACGTGCCCGTGGGACTCGTCGTCCTGGCCGCCCTCCCTGGCGTCGTGGCGGCCCGTGCCCCACAACCGGCCCGACTCGACCTTCCGGGGGCCCTGCTGGCCACCGCCGGAACCGGCGCGCTGATCTACGGCCTGGTGGAAGCGGGAGACTCGGGCTGGGGGAGCCCGTCCACCCTGTCCCCGCTGGCCGGCGCCCTGGCGGCCTACGCACTGTTCACCGCCGTTGAGCGCACCAGTCGTGCTCCGCTGATGGACCTGCGCATGTTCACCCGGCGGCCCGTCCTCGCCGGGGCGTTTCTCATGCTTATGGCCACGGCGCTGCTGATCGCCTACTTCTTCCTCGGGTCGGTGTACCTCCAGCACCTGCGCGGCTTCAGCCCGCTGAGGACCGGACTGGTCTTCCTGCCCGTAGCCGTCGCCACCGGCGTCGGCGCACACCTGGGCTCCCGCCTGGTCGGCAGGATCGGCAGCCGTGCGACGGCCGGCGGCGGCATGGCGGTCACCGCCGCCGGAACCGTGTCGCTGGCCCGGCTCTCGAACACGGACAGCGTGTACGCCGTGCTGCTGCCGGGCTTCGTCGTCGCCGCCCTCGGTCTGGGCGCGGTCTTCGTCACCGCGACCACCACGGCGCTCGCCATGGTCGAGCACCGAGAGGCCGGGCTGGCGTCCGGTGTGGTCAACACCTTTCACGAAGTCGGCGGCTCGATCGGCGTGGCAGTCGTCTCCACCGTCGCGGCCTCAGGCTTCGAACGGGGATCCGCCGGCGGATTCACCGACGCGTTCACGCTGTGCGCGGCAGCGGCCGCGGTGACCGCAGTCGTGGCCCTGCCGCTCGTGCCGCGGGGCAAGCCCCGGATGACGGGCGGACCGCACGTGCACTGACCTCTGTCCCGCCCCGTGAAGCCGACGTTCTTCCTCGGAGTGCGCGAGGCGGTGACCGTTTGCGGCGCGCGGTCGGGTGATACCCGGCAGGCACCGCGCGACGGACGCTGTCCGGTGCTCCGTCAGCAGCAGAACAGGAGCGGCCCCATGAGCACATCCGTCAACGACATGCTCCGCACCTACCCCGCAGACCTGGGTGGCGTGGACCAGGAAGCGATGGCCAGGTGCATCGAGGAGTGCCTCGCCTGCGCTCAGGCGTGTACCGCGTGCGCCGACGCCTGTCTGTCGGAGGGCATGGTCGGCGATCTGACCAAGTGCATCCGCACCGACATGGACTGCGCCGACGTCTGCAACGCCACCGCATCGGTCTTGTCCCGGCACACCGGCTACGACGCCAACATCACCCGGGCCGTCCTGCAAGCCTGCGCCACCGTCTGCAAGGCGTGCGCCGACGAGTGTGCCGCCCACGCCGACATGCACGAGCACTGCCGCGTCTGCGCCGAAGCGTGCCGACGCTGCGAGCAGGCATGCAACGACTTGCTGGCGAGTCTGGGCTGACTTCGGCTGCTCAACGCCGGGCGGCCCCCAGGTTTCTGGGGGCCGCCCGGCGTTGTGGTGATGCGGTTCAGTGGTAGGCGTGGACGACGGCGTGGCCCTTGCCGCGGCCGATCATCCACTTGTTGACCGGCGTGGTGATCACGAACGCCACGGCGAAGCCGCCGAGCAGGGCGTACCAGAACAGGCCGTCGGACAGGTGTGCGTCCATCGCGTCCGGTACGAGGGCGATGATGCCGTTGTCGACCAGTTCCATCACGGCGGTGACTCCACCCACCGCTGAAGCGGCGGGCTTCCTGTGTCGGTGGCTAAGCACCGTCGCAGAGGGCCGGCCCGGCCCTGTGCAGGACGTTCAGCGCGCCGACGTGGTCGGCGTTGGCGGTGAAGCCGCACGCGGTGCACTCGAAGTCGGCTTGGGTGACGCGGTTCTCCTTGGCGACGTGCCCGCAGGCGGGGCAGGTGCGGGAGGTGTTGCGGGCGTCCACCGGGATCACGCGGCGAGCGGCACTCTCAGCCTTCTGCGCCAGGATTCCCAGGAACAACCCCCAACCCGCGTCGAGGATGCTGCGGTTGAGTCCGGCCTTCGCGGCGGCCCCGTTCGGCAGGAAACCGCCGGGAGTCCCGGGATCGGGCCTGGCTGCCGGGCTCTTGGTCATCCCGGCGGTGTTCAGCCTCTCGTGGGCGACCACGTCGTGATCGCGCAGCAGTTCGTTCGCCCGCTTGTGGTGGTGGTCGAGCCGCTGCCTGCGGATCTTCGCGTGGATCGTGGCGACCTTCCGGGCCGCCGCGCGGTGGCGCTTGGTGCGCTGCCGGGTCCGCTTGGGGAATGTCGCGAGGTGCTGCTGGGCGGCGGCCAGCTCCCTGCAGGCGGCCCCGGAGGACGGCATCACGCCCTCCGGCACGCGTACGCCTCCGTGCTCCTGGACGCGGGGGAGAGCATCAAAGCGCTCTCCGGGTACCTCGGCCACTCGGACCCCGGCTTCACGCTCCGGACGTACACGCACCTGTTGCCGTCCAGCGAGACCCGCACTCGCAAGGCGATCGACGATGCCTTGACAGCCACCCGCAGCGCCCCGGCCGTCACGCGGTGAGGCCGGGCCGGGTGCGGCCGGTGTTGCCGTCCGGGTACTTCCCGGCCGCTGAGCCGGGGGCGGCGACCAGCAAGCGCACGAGCTGTATGAGCGCTGCGGTGAGGTCGCCTTGGCGCAGGGCGAGGCGGAGCATCACGGCGTGGGTGCGGGTGTGGGACATCGGCCCGGTCTGGCACGGCAGGGACCTCCAGATGATCCAGGGATTCCTGAATTCAGGATTGTGTGTACCATGGTGTCCATGCTGAGTCTCGCCACCGACCTTGATGCGCTGACCCGGTTCGGTCGGGCGCTGGCCGACCCGATCCGCTGTCGCATCCTGCTCGCTCTGCGCGAGGAGCCGGCCCACCCGGCCACGCTGGCCGACCTGCTGGAGATCTCCCGCACCCGGCTGTCGAACCATCTGGCCTGTCTGCGGGACTGCGGATTGGTCGTCGCCGTGCCGGAGGGACGCCGGGTGCGCTACGAGCTGGCGGACGAGCGGCTGGGACACGCGCTGGACGACCTGCGCACCGCCGTGGTCGCCGTCGAGGCCGACAAGACCTGCGTGGACGCCGACGAAAAGGGCTGCTGCTGATGACAGCGGACATCTCCATATCCCTCGGCCCGTCCCCGGCCCGCCGTGACGTCCTGGCCAAGCGGATACGTCTGTTGGTGGCCGCGACGATCACCTACAACGTGATCGAGGCGGTCGTCGCCATCATCGCCGGCACTATGGCTTCCTCCACCGCGCTGATCGGCTTTGGCCTGGACTCGGTCATCGAGGTCTCCTCGGCCGCTGCGGTCGCCTGGCAGTTCTCCGCCCGCGACCACGACCTGCGCGAAGCCCGCGAGAAGGTCACCCTGCGGATCATCGCCGTCTCCTTCTTCGCGCTCGCTGCTTACGTCTCCTTCGACGCCGTCCGCGCGCTGACCGGCACGAGCGAGGCCGAGCGCTCCATCCCCGGCATCGTCATCGCCGCCCTGTCCCTGGCGATCATGCCGTTCCTGTCCTACGCCCAGCGCAAGGCCGGACGCGAACTCGGCTCCGCCTCGGCCGTGGCGGACTCCAAGCAGACCCTGCTGTGCACCTACCTGTCCGCGGTGCTGCTGGTGGGGCTGGTCCTCAACGCCACCCTCGGCTGGTCCTGGGCCGACCCGATCGCCGCCCTCGTCATCGCCGCCATCGCGGTCAAGGAGGGCATTGAGGCGTGGCAGGGCAAGGGCTGTTGCGCGCCGAACGCCACTGCCGTGGGCGCCGGTGCGGGCAAGGCCGAGTCGGACGCCTGCGGCAGCTGCGGCCCGGGCTGCGACTGCTGCTGAGCGGCACCTGCCGAACGAGAAAGAGCTCCGGGCCCCGCGTGATGCGGGAGACGGAGCCCCTTCTCGTTGTCAGCGGGTGCTCTTGACGAGCAGCGGCAGGTCGAACGGCTTGCCGGCGGTGTCGGTCAGGACCAGGTCGGGCTTGGTGAAGCCGCTGTCCAGCGCGGTGCCCCGGTAGGGGGAGTTGTCCGCCTGGGAGACCACGGCAGCGGGCTCCGCGTCGGCGTGATGCTCTTCGGAGGCGCCGCACCCGGCCAGGAGCACCGCGGCGGCGGCGGTCAGGCGGATCGGACGCGTGCGGTGCTGCATGGTCGGCTTCTCAGTTTTTTCGGACTCGGCCGCGGATGGGCTCCGCCACCGGCAGCTCCAGATACAACAGGTCGCAGGCGTCGTCCCCGCCTCTCCCCAGGGCACACCGGTGCCCCGGGCGAGATCAATGTGCCCTGGCCGCCTGACGGCCCCTTCCCGGCACGGAAAAGGGCGAGGCCCGAAGACCCCGCCCGACCCCTACGAAACCCCAGCTCAGGGCCACACCAGGCAGTAAGGCTGATGCCCCGCCTCATGCAGCCGATGGCTGAAGTCCTGCCACTCGTGCAGCAGCTGGTACACGTTGAACGCGTCGCGCGGGCCGCCGCGGTCCGGGACCGTCGACCAGATGAAGGCCGCCGCGCCGACCGCTTCCTCGCCTATCCCGCGCAGCGGGTCGACGACCGTCATGGGGAGTTTCACGACCGCGTAGTCGGGGTGCAGGACGACCAGTTCCAGGGGTGGGACCTTGTGCAGGGGGACGCCCTCGATGCCCGTGAGGACCATCGCGGCCATGGTTTCCGGCTTGATCTTGGTGAACATGCCGTTCATGCCGAGCTCGTCGCCGCCGAGTTCCTCGGGGCGCATCGAGATCGGGACGCGGGCCGCGGTGGCGCCGTCCGGCGCGCCGAAATACTTGTACGTCACCCCCACCCGACCACCATTCCTGCTCCCTGCCCCTCCAGGGGGGCCGATCCGCTCCGGCTCGCCGCGCGTCCGGCGCGGCTCGTCCGTGTCCTCCGCCTCGCGCCGGTGCTTCCCCCGCCGGGCACGTCGAGGACCCAGGTCATCAGTCCCCTCGCCCAGTCCGCCACCGCGATGCATATCTCCACCCGACTGCTTTTCTAGGACGCGTGGCCCCCGCCGCGCAACCCGATCATCGTGTCAGTGACCTCCCCCACGGCCGCCCGCCGAAACGTGCGGTGAAACATCTGCCCGCGGGACCCCCGCAGCCTCCGGCCGGCCCCGGCCGGGTGAGCTGTGTGTATCAAACGCCAGTTTCGCAGATCACGGCGGATCGGGGGCCGGATGCCGGAGGCCGCCCCTGGCCTACCCTGGACACGTCATACGCACCCGGAGCCGGGAAACTCCCGGAATGACGGAGAAGGTCGGAGAAGTCGCAGGTCATGAGCGAACTGCCATATTCGTACGAAGCCCAAGCCTCGCAGGCGCTGTTCGATCGTGCCGCGGCCGTCACTCCCGGTGGTGTGAACTCACCGGTGCGTGCCTTCCGCGCCGTCGGCGGCACGCCCCGGTTCATGGTGTCGGGCACCGGCCCGTACCTGACCGACGCCGACGGACGCGAGTACGTCGACCTGGTCTGCTCCTGGGGGCCGATGATCCTCGGGCACGCGCACCCCGAGGTGATCGCCGCCGTACAGGAGGCCGTCGCGCGCGGTACGTCCTTCGGCACGCCCGGTGAGGGCGAGGTCGCGCTCGCCGAGGAGATGACCGCCCGGATCGAGCCGCTGGAGCAGGTGCGGCTCGTCTCCAGCGGGACCGAGGCCACCATGTCGGCGATCCGGCTCGCCCGCGGGTTCACGCGGCGCACCAAGGTGATCAAGTTCGCCGGCTGCTACCACGGGCACGTCGACTCGCTGCTCGCCTCCGCCGGCTCCGGGGTGGCCACGTTCGCGCTCCCCGACACGCCCGGCGTCACCGGCGCCCAGGCGGGCGACACGATCGTCCTGCCGTACAACGACCTCGACGCCGTGCACGCCGCCTTCGCCGCGCACCCGGGTGAGATCGCCTGCGTGATCACCGAGGCGTCCCCGGGCAACATGGGCGTCGTACCGCCGCTGCCCGGGTTCAACCAGGGGCTGAAGGACGCGTGCGCCGCGAACGGCGCGCTGTATGTCTCCGACGAGGTCATGACGGGGTTCAGGACCAGTCGGGAAGGGTGGTACGGCGTCGACGGCGTCCGGCCCGACCTGATGACCTTCGGCAAGGTGATGGGCGGCGGCTTCCCGGCCGCGGCCTTCGGCGGGCGCGCCGATGTGATGGGCCACCTCGCCCCCGCCGGGCCCGTCTACCAGGCCGGCACCCTCTCCGGCAACCCCGTCGCCACCGCCGCCGGGCTCGCCCAGCTGCGGCTGCTCGACGACGCCGCGTACGAGAAGGTGAACGACGTCTCCGCGCAGGTCCGGTCCCTCGTCACGGAGGCGCTCGGCAAGGAGGGCGTCGCGCACACGCTGCAGAACGCCTCCAACATGTTCTCCGTCTTCTTCACCGACCGCCCGGTGCGCAACTACGAGGACGCCAAGGCGCAGGAGTCGTTCCGCTACACCGCGTTCTTCCACTCCCTCCTCGCGAACGGCGTCTACCTGCCGCCGTCGTCCTTCGAGTCCTGGTTCGTGTCCACCGCGCACGACGAGCGGGCCGTCCAGCGGATCGCCGACGCCCTTCCGGCGGCGGCCCGAGCGGCAGCGGAGGCGACCGCGTGAGCACCCCGAAGAAGGACGACGACGTCACCGTCGTCCACCTCATGCGGCACGGCGAGGTCGAGAACCCGGACGGCGTCCTCTACGGCCGGCTCGCCGGCTACCACCTCTCCGAGCTGGGCCGGCGCATGGCCGACCGGGTCGGGGAGCACCTCGCCTCCCGCGACATCACGTACGTCGTCGCCTCCCCGCTGGAGCGGGCGCAGGAGACGGCCGAGCCCATCGCCAAGGCGCACGGCCTGGACATCGCCACCGACGGGCGGCTGATCGAGGCGGAGAACGTCTTCCAGGGCAAGACCTTCGGCATCGGCGACGGCGCGCTGCGCCGCCCGGCCAACTGGAAGCACGTCGTCAACCCGTTCAAGCCGTCCTGGGGCGAGCCGTACGTCGAGCAGGTCATCCGCATGATGGGCGCGCTGAACGCGGCCAAGGACGCGGCGCGCGGACACGAGGCGGTGCTGGTCAGCCACCAGCTGCCGATCTGGATCGTGCGGTCCTACGTCGAGAAGCGGCGGCTGTGGCACGACCCGCGCAAGCGGCAGTGCACGCTCGCCTCGCTGACCACCTTCACCTACCAGGGGGACAGGATCGTCTCCGTCGGCTACAGCGAGCCGGCCCGTGATCTCGTCCCCGCGCATCTGCTCGCGGGCGCCAAGCCGGTGAAGGGGAAGGGCAAGGCCTTCGGGGCGTAGTCCTCGAAGGTTCCCGCACCGACGGCCGCTTCGAACTCCGTTGCGAAACCTTCGCACGAGGCGGGAACCCCCCGCTTCGTCACGTCCTCTGAAGAAGTGACCACCAGAGGACGTGACGAACGGGGTTGCCATGCGCAGTCTCACCCGCAGGGGAATGCTCGGGCTCGGGGCGGGAGCCGCGGCCGCGGTCTCGCTGGCGGGCTGCGGCGGCCACGAGGATCCGGACGGCGCAGCCCGCCCCGGCGGCGGCGGTGACCGGTCCGGGACGCCGAAGCCCGAGCCGAAGCCGACGGACACCGCCCGCCCGATCGGTGACGGCTCCACCGCCTTCACCGGCAGGCAGCCCCACCAGCCCGACGGGCCGGTGCCGCTGGAACCGGGTCAGACCCCGCCGCAGTTCGTCGTCTTCTCCTGGGACGGGGCCGGTGAGGTCGGCAACGGCCTCTTCCCGCGCTTCCTGGACCTCGCCAAGGAGCACGGCGCGTCCATGACCTTCTTCCTCTCGGGCGTGTACCTGCTCCCCGAGTCGAAGAAGCGGCTCTACGACCCGCCGAACAACCCGCGCGGCGCCTCCGACATCGGCTACCTCACCGACGGCCACATCAGGGACACGCTGAAGAACCTCCGCCGCGCCTGGCTCGAAGGGCACGAGATCGGCACCCACTTCAACGGCCACTTCTGCGGGGGCTCCGGCAGCGTCGGCGGCTGGACGTCGCAGCAGTGGCGCAGCGAGATCGAGCAGGCCAAGTCCTTCGTCAAGGAGTGGCGGACCAACTCCGGCTGGACCGACCTGGACCCGCTCCCCTTCGACTACGACAAGGAGCTCGTCGGCGGCCGTACGCCCTGTCTGCTCGGCCAGGACAACCTGCTGCCCACCGCCCGCGAGCTCGGCTGGCGCTACGACGCCTCCTCGCCCGGCGGCCGTCAGGTCTGGCCGTCGAAGAAGCAGGGCATATGGGACCTGCCCCTGCAGCAGATACCGTTCCCCGGTCACTCCTTCGAGGTCCTCTCGATGGACTACAACATCCTGGCCAACCAGTCGGTCAACTCGACCAACGCGCCGGCCCACAACCACCCGGGCTGGCGACGGCAGGCGACCCGGGCGTACATATCGGGCTTCAAGCGGGCATACAAGTCGAACCGGGCGCCCTTCTTCGTCGGCAACCACTTCGAGCAGTGGAACGGCGGCATCTACATGGACGCCGTGGAGGAAGCCCTCAAGCACATCGCGCGGGAGAAGGAGAAGGGCGGCGACGTGAGGCTCGTCTCCTTCCGGCAGTTCACCGACTGGCTGGACGTGCAGAAGCCGGAGGTGCTGGAACGGCTCCGCACCCTGGACGTCGGCCAGGAACCGGCCGGGGGCTGGAAGGCGTTCACCGGGGAGACCGGCGGCACGACCGGAACGGGCACCGGCAACGCCGCCTGATATGCGGATTTCCGCCCGCACGGGGGGTGCCCAAGATCCCCGGAACGGGCATGCGAAACTTTTCACATGAGTGCCGCCAGCCGCGCCCCCCAGCGCTCGAACCGCGTCCTCCGCGTCCGCCGTCGCGCCACCCTGGCCGCCGGCACCGCCGCGGTCGCACTGCTCGTCTCCGCCTGCGGGTCGGGCGGAACGTCCGGCGGGGGCGGCAACACCAACTTCGTCACCGGAACCGACGGCATCTCCACGGTTCCCGAGGGCAAGCGGGTCGCCGCGCCCGAGCTGTCCGGGAAGACGCTCGAGGGCGAGCAGCTCGACGTCGCCGACCACAAGGGCAAGGTCGTCGTCCTCAACGTCTGGGGCTCCTGGTGCAACCCGTGCCGCGCGGAGGCCAAGTACTTCGCCAAGGTGTCCAAGGACTACGCCGGCCGGGACGTGGAGTTCGTCGGCATCAACACACGGGACGGCAGCACCACGGCCGCCCTCGCCTTCGAGAAGGACTTCGGCATCCCCTACCCGAGTCTGTACGACCCCACGGGCAAGCTGATGCTCCGCTTCGAGAAGGGCACCCTCAACCCGCAGGCCGTCCCCTCCACCCTGGTCCTGGACCGGGACGGGAGGATCGCGGCCCGTTCACTGACCGCGCTCGACGAGGAACGCCTGCTGAAGATGCTCGAGCCGGTCGTCGCGGAGAAGTGACGTGACGACCCTGCACACGCTCGCCGCGGAGACGGGCTACAACGGCACGGTGCTCGACGGCGCCCTGCTGGTCGCCCTGCCCATCGCACTGCTCGCCGGGCTGGTCTCCTTCTTCTCGCCCTGCGTGCTGCCGCTGGTCCCCGGCTACCTCTCCTACGTCACCGGCGTCTCCGGCACCGACCTGGCCGAGGCCCGGCGCGGACGCATGGTCGCCGGCGCCTCCCTGTTCGTGCTCGGCTTCACCGCCGTGTTCGTCTCCGGCGGCGCCTTCTTCGGCTACTTCGGGCAGACCCTGCAGGAGCAGTCGGGCGTCCTGTCCAAGGTGCTCGGCGTCCTCATGATCCTCATGGGTGTCTTCTTCATGGGCCTGATGCCCTGGCTCACCCAGCGCGAGTTCCGCTTCCACAAACGGCCGGCCACCGGCCTGGTCGGCGCCCCCGTCCTCGGCGCCCTGTTCGGCATCGGCTGGACCCCCTGCATCGGTCCCACCCTCGCCTCCGTCATCACGCTCTCCGCACAGCAGGAGAGCGCCGGGCGCGGCGCCCTGCTGACCGTCGCGTACTGTCTGGGACTGGGCGTGCCCTTCGTGCTCACGGCCGTGGCCTTCCGCAAGGCGCTCGGTGCC
Organism: Streptomyces sp. NPDC020731; assembly: GCF_044334705.1. Lineage (NCBI taxonomy): Bacteria > Bacillati > Actinomycetota > Actinomycetes > Kitasatosporales > Streptomycetaceae > Streptomyces > Streptomyces sp. NPDC020731. The sequence continues at coordinate 119,565 of NZ_JBIRTN010000016.1, read as the reverse complement.
TTCGGCTGGGTCAAGCGGCACTACGTCTGGGTCCTGCGCATCGGCGGCACGATGATGATCGTGACCGGTGTGCTGCTGCTGACCGGCGCGTGGGACAGCCTCGTGGCGGAGATGCAGACCTGGTCCAACGGCTTCACTGTGGGGATCTGACCCGATGAGCAAGACGACGACCGACGACACTCCCCGGTCCGCCGACGACCAGGAGCTCGGCGCCGCCGGCTCCCAGCTGTCCACCGCCCCCAAGGAGGACGCGCCGGGCCTGCCCGCCCTGGGCGTCATCGGCTGGGCCCGTTGGTTCTGGCGGCAGCTCACCTCCATGCGGGTCGCGCTGCTGCTGCTCCTGCTGCTGTCGCTGGGCGCGATTCCCGGCTCGCTCATTCCGCAGACCGGGATCGACGAGACGGCGGTCGCCGACTTCCGCGAGCGCCACGACATGCTCGCGCCGGTCTACGACAAGCTCGGCCTCTTCAACGTCTACAGCTCGGTGTGGTTCTCGGCGATCTACATCCTGCTGTTCGTCTCCCTCATCGGCTGCATCGTGCCCCGCACCTGGCAGTTCGTGGGCCAGCTGCGCGGCCGCCCGCCGGGCGCGCCCCGCCGGCTGACCCGGCTGCCCGCGCACACCACCTGGCGCACCGGGGCCGAACCCGAGCAGGTCCGCGAGGCCGCGCTCGCCCTGCTGAGGAAGCGCCGCTTCCGCGCCCACCTCGACGGTGACGCCGTCGCCGCCGAGAAGGGGTATCTGCGCGAGGTCGGCAACCTGCTCTTCCACATCGCACTGATCGTGATGCTGATCGCCTTCGCCTGGGGCCAGCTGTTCAAGTCCGAGGGCAACAAGCTGGTCGTCGAGGGCGACGGTTTCTCGAACACGCTCACCCAGTACGACGACTTCAAGTCCGGCAGCCTCTTCACCAACGACGACCTGGTGCCGTTCAGCTTCGACGTGAAGGAGTTCACCGGCACCTACGAGCGCACCGGCCCCAACAAGGGCACCCCGCGCACGTACGAGACCGAGCTCACCTACACCGAGGGCGCCGACGGCGAGGAGAAGACGGCCCTCGTCAAGGTGAACAAGCCACTGAAGATCGGCGACGCCAAGGTCTACCTCGTCAGCCACGGCTACGCGCCCGTCGTCACCGTCCGCGACGGCAAGGGGAAGATCGTCTACCAGGACGCCGTGCCGTTGCTGCCGCTCGACGCCAACGTCACCTCCTCCGGCGTGGTCAAGGTCCTCGACGGTTACCGCAACTCCGAGGGCGAGAAGGAGCAGCTCGGCTTCAACGCCTTCTTCGTGCCCACCTTCGGCGGTTCCGCCAGCGGCACGATGCTCTCCCAGTTCCCCGCGCTGGACTATCCGGTGCTCGCGCTCTCCGCCTACCACGGTGACCTGAAGGCCGACTCCGGCATTCCGCAGAGCGTGTACCAGATGGACAAGACCAAGATGAAGGAGTTCAAGGACTCCGAGGGCGAGCTGTTCAAGAAGCTGCTCACGCCCGGCGAGACCATGACGCTCCCGAACGGCGCCGGCTCGGTCACCTTCGAGAAGGACGTCAAGGAGTGGGCCGGCTTCCAGGTCGTCCAGGAGCGGGGCGCCGGCTGGGCGCTCGGCGCTGCCGTCGCCGCGATCGGCGGCCTCGCCGCCTCCCTGTTCATCCAGCGCCGCCGCGTGTGGGTGCGCGCGGTCGAGGGTCCCGACGGCGTGACCGTCGTCGAGATGGCCGGCCTCGGCCGCAGCGAGTCCGCCAAGGTGCCCGAGGAACTCGGCGACCTCGCCGGCATCCTCTACGACCAGGCGCCGGGCGCACCCGATCCCTCCCCGGACCCGTCCGGTTCCACCGACACCGACACCGATCCCGAAGCCGTACCTGCCGAAGGGGCTGAGAAATGACTCTCGCCGCCGCAACAGATCTGGCCGCCGCGGCCAACGAGAACCTCGCGGAGATCAGCAACGTGCTGGTCTACTCCGCGATGGCGGTCTACACCCTTGCCTTCCTCGCGTACATCGCGGAGTGGACCTTCGGCAGCCGCAGCAAGGTCGCCCGGACCGCCGCCGCCCTCACCCCGAAGACGGAGACGAAGAAGGCGCCGGCCGTCACCGTGAAGCAGGCCGGCGGCACCGCCGTGCTGGAGCGGCCGAAGGTCGTCGTGCGTGCCGCCACCGGATCGCGGGACGTGCCCGACGGGCCCGGGGCGCACGGCGGGGACGAGAAGGGCGACCTCTACGGGCGCATCGCCATCTCCCTCACCGTGCTCGCGTTCTGCCTCTCCTTCGGCGGGGTGCTCACCCGCGCGCTGTCCGTGGAGCGGGCGCCGTGGGGCAACATGTACGAGTTCAACATCACCTTCTCCACCACCGCGGTCGGCGTGTACCTCCTGCTGCTGGCGCTGAGGAAGAACGTGCGCTGGCTCGGCCTGTTCCTGACCACCACGGTCCTCATCGACCTCGGTATCGCCGTCACCTGGCTCTACACCGAGAGCGACCAGCTGGTCCCCGCCCTCCACTCGTACTGGCTGTACATCCACGTCTCCACGGCGATCCTGTGCGGCGCGGTCTTCTACGTCGGCGCGGTCGGCGTGATCCTCTACCTGTTCAAGGACGCGTACGAGAACAAGCTCGCGAACGGCGGCAAGCCCGGCAGCTTCGCCACCTCCGTCCTGGAGCGCCTGCCCGCGGCCGCGTCCCTCGACAAGTTCTCCTACCGCGTCAACGCGGCCGTGTTCCCGCTGTGGACGTTCACGATCATCGCGGGCGCCATCTGGGCGGGCGACGCCTGGGGCCGCTACTGGGGCTGGGACGCCAAGGAGGTCTGGTCCTTCATCACCTGGGTCGCCTACGCCGGCTACCTGCACGCCCGCGCCACCGCCGGCTGGAAGGGCCGCAAGGCCGCCTACCTGGCCCTGCTCGCCTTCGGCTGCTGGCTGTTCAACTACTACGGCGTCAACATCTTCGTCTCCAGCAAGCACTCGTACGCCGACGTCGGCCTGGGCGCGCTGGGGTCCGTGGGCTTCTGAACCAGGAGCCCCGGGAGGCCGGTCCGCGTGTGCCAGGCACCGATGTCAGTGGTGCCTGACACCCTTTCGATCATGGAATCGAAACTGCGGGCGGCCATTGACGACCTCGGGCGCGGGACCGGTGTTCCCGCGCCCCTGGTCGAGGAGATCCTGCACCGGCTGCGCCCCTCCGTCCGCCTGTGCCCGGACGTGCCCGGACAGGACGAGAACGCTCCGCCGGCCGCGAGGCTGGGCGGACTGCCCCGGATGCCCGAGGACATGGCGTGGCCCGACGGCGGGGAGCCACACATCGCCACCATCGACTGCGCTGTCCTGCCGAGGGACGTCCTGGACATAGAGCTGCCCGAGGACGGCCATCTGCTGGTGTTCGCCGACATCGTCGACGCCGACGGCTCCGCCGCCGTGCGGTACGTCCCGGCCGGCTCCGAGACCGTCGAACGGGGACCGAGGATCACCAACGAGGACGGGTACTCCTGGGACGTCACCGTCTACGAACCGGCGCCGCTTTACGCCGTGGTCGTGCCGAGCTTCGACGACGACTGGGAGACCCTCCCCCTCGCACGCGAGTTCATGGAACGGTTCCCCTCGGGCTCGAGAACACTGGAGGATTTCACCAGCGGGCTGGACGCCCTCCTGGACACGTCCCGCTTCGCGAGCATCCGGATCGGCGGGCACTCGCGCTACTTCCAGATCCCTCCGGAGGAGGACGGGCTGACCCACTTCCTCTCGGTCTTCGGCGACCCGATCTGCGGCAGTCCGTTCGACGTCGCCCTCGCCGGGACGCCGGAGGACATGGCGGCCCGCCGGTACGAGGAGCTCCAGATCTACCTCGGGGGCTGACCGGCCCCCGTGGTCGCCCGGCCCCCGCCGGACCCCGTCGGACGCCTCTGTACCCTGGCCCGATCACCGCCGCACGCGCGGCAGTTGGGCCTGGGAGGAACGTCATGGGTGCTCCGGTGCTGGAGGAGCTGCGGGAGGTCTGCCAACCGCAGGCCAAGATGGAGAGCCGCAACGGCGAGCACTGGGCCGGCCGGCTCTACATGCGGAAGATCTCCCTGCGCACCACCCGCCACCTCGTGCGCACCCCGGTCACCCCGGACCAGCTGACCTGGACCATGGTCGTCTGCGGTGTCGCCGCCGGCGCCGCGCTGATGATCCCGGGCCTGACCGGCGCGGTCCTCGCCGTGATCCTCATGCAGCTGTTCCTGCTCTTCGACTGCGTGGACGGCGAGGTCGCCCGCTGGAAGGGGCAGAACAGCGCGGCCGGCATCTACGTCGACCGGCTCGGCGCCTACCTCGCCGACGCGGCGCTGCTGGCCGGCGCGGGCTACCGCGCCGCCGAGTCGGGCGTCGGCGGCTGGCTGTCGGTCGGCATCGCCACCGCCCTCGGCGTCGTCCTGCTCAAGGCCTCCACCGACCTGGTGGACGTCGCCCGCGCCCGGCGCGGTCTGACCGTCGCCGACGACGAGTCCACCCGCCCCCGCTCCCAGGGCGTCGCCACGGTCCGTCGCATCGCCGCCGCGTTCAAGATCCACCGGGTGACCAACGGCATCGAGGCGTCCCTCGTCCTCCTCGTCGCGGCCGTCGCCGACGAGGTGACCGGCGGCATCGAGCCGACCCGCTGGGCCCTGGGCGCGCTCGCCGTCATCACCTGGGTGATGGTCCCGGCCCACCTGCTGTCGATCCTGTCGTCGTCCCGCCTGCGCTGACCCGGCGGCCCGTCGGCGCGCCGCCGTGGTCAGCGCCCTGGTGCCGGCGCGGCAGCACGTTCGCGTCCGTCTCCGCCGTACCGTCGAACGACGCCTGCGCCGGCGCGCGTCGGGTCGCGAGGTCCTCGCACGTCGCGCAGCCGGGGAACGGTACGGGGGCGACTCCACCAGCTACCTGTGGACGAAGTACCGGCTGCCCGCCGCGCTCCTCGTGGTCTGCCAGGACCACGCCACGGCCCAATGGGCCCAGCGGGCGGTCAGCACGCGCCGCCGAGGACGTCCTGCTCGTCCTGGAGCAACGCGGCCTCGACGTCTCCGACGACGTCCGCAGCCGCATCACGGACTGCGGCGACCCCGACCTCCTCCGCCACTGGCTCACCCGCGCCGTCACCGCCCCGAAGGCCGAAGAAATATTCGGAGACGAGTGACCGAGAGAGCTGTCGGTCTCGTGGGTGTCCCCTGGCTCCTGGTCGCGCGTCATCCACGAGGAGGACGATGGTCGAAGTACCGTACGACGTGCGGTACTTCGACGAACACGGGTGCGATTGGCTTTATGCTTGGCCCTGCCCTCATGGGCCGAGATCGCACGCCGGGAGGCATTTGTGTCAGCGCTGGAGCCGGACGACCCGCACTCCGTCGGGGCGTACCGGTTGCTGAGCCGACTGGGCGCGGGCGGCATGGGCCAGGTCTTCCTCGGCCGCTCCCCGGGCGGACGGCTCGTCGCGGTCAAGGTGGTGCACGCCGAACTGGTGCGCAGGCCCGAGTTCCGGGACCGGTTCCGCCGGGAGGTCGAGGCGGCCCGGAAGGTCAGCGGCGCCTTCACCGCCCCGGTCGTCGACGCGGACCCGGACGCGCCCCTGCCGTGGCTGGTCACCAGCTACATCGCCGGGCCGTCGCTGGAGCAGGCGGTCGTCGAGCGGGGGCCGTTCGAGGCGGGGGCGGTCCTCGCGCTGGCGGCCGGGCTGGCCGAGGCGCTGGTGTCGATCCACGCCGCGAACCTCGTCCACCGCGACCTCAAGCCCTCCAACGTGCTGCTCGCCGAGGACGGGCCACGCGTCATCGACTTCGGGATCGTCCGCAGCGTCGAGGCCGACTCGATCACCGGCACCGGCCTCGTGGCCGGCTCGCCCGGATTCATGTCGCCCGAGCAGGTCAACGGCGACACGGTCGCCCCGGCCAGCGACGTCTTCTGCCTGGGCGCGGTGCTGGCCTTCGCGGCGACCGGCGCCAATCCCTTCGGCGACGGACCGACCCCCGCGCTGCTCTACCGCGTGGTGCACAACACCCCCGACATCAGCGCTGTCACCGACCCGGCCCTGCACGCTCTCATCGGCGACTGCCTCAGCAAGGACCCGGCCGGCCGTCCCACCCCGCAGGAGATCCTCGCCCGGGTCGGCGCACTGGGCAACGAGAACACGATGGCCCTGCGGCACCTCGGTCCCTGGTCGCAGCAGGGCAACGTTCCCGGGTCCCCGACTACGGCCGGAACGCCCTTCCCGGGCGCCCGTGCCACGGACCCGGGGGCCCTGACGAACGTACTGCCGAGAGACGGCGGGCCCGGCGCCCTTCCGCAGCAGGCGACCATGGTGGCGCCGCAGTTCCACGACCAGGCCACCCGGGTGGGCGCCACCCCGGAACCCGCACCCGCCGCGACGGAGCCCACCGGCCGCGGGGCGGGCCGGGAACGCGGCGGCAGCCGGCGGGCCTTCCTGCTCCTCGGCGTCGGCGGGGGCGCGGTCGCCGCGGCCGGTGTCGGTGCGGGATTCTGGTTCAACCGGTCGGCCGCCGCGGACCGGAACCGGGCCACGCCCCCCTCCTCGGCCTCCCCCTCGGCCTCACCCTCCGCCGCCCCTCAGCCCGTCCAGGCCGTCGGGCACTGGCCCCTCGACGAGACGTCGGGCACGGTCGCGCGGGACGCCGCGGGCGGTCACGACGGCACCGCGACCGGCGTCACCTGGGGGCCCGGCGGAGGCGGGGCCGTCTTCGACGGGCAGGGCAGCCAGATCGTGACCGGGGGTCCGGTGCTGGAGACCGGGGAGGGCCGGAGCTTCACGGTCGCCGCCTGGGTCCGGCTCTCCGCCGCACCGGAGACCTGGGCCACCGCCGTCAGCCAGGACGCCGAGGACGCCAGTGCCTTCTACCTCCAGTACGCCGTCGAGGAGAACCGCTGGGCCTTCTCCCGCCCCGGCCTGCGCGCCACCGGCCGCAGTGAGCCCGCGGTGAACGTCTGGACCCACCTCGCCGGCGTCTGCGACGGCCGGGCGCGCACACTGCGGCTGTACGTCAACGGCGTACAGGAGGCGGAGGCCGAGGACACCAACCCGATGTCCGCCACCGGCCCCTTCATCATCGGCCGGGCGTCGTACGGCGGACAGGCCGTCGACTTCTTCCCCGGTGCCGTCCGGGACGTACGGGTCTTCGACCGGGCCCTCACCGCCGCCCGGATCGAGAAGCTCGGCTGACCCGCCCCGGCGCCCCGCCCGCGCTCAGTCGCCCTTGGGGTCCTCGTCCCGGTCCTTGCCGGGCTTGTCCTCGTCCAGGGACTTCAGGAACTCGGGGTTGTCGTCCGGCGCGACCCATTGCTGTCGGCCGCCGCCCCGGCTCCAGGCGGAACCGACGGAGCCGCCCGCGCCCGCGGGATGCCGCTTCTTGCCGGCGATCAGCCACGAGATCGAGCCGACCAGCGGGAACAGCAGCACGAGGATCGCCCACAGCGGCTTGGGCATGTGACGGATGTCGTCGTCCTTCGTGCTGATGCAGTCGATGAACGCGTACACGCTCAGGGCCAGTGGCACGAGGAACATCAGCACCCGCAACATGGGGCCTCTCCAGCGAAAGCGGTGGGCGGTACAGGGCCAGGGTAACCGCTCGGGGATACTGGACCCCATGGCTTACGACGATCTTCGCTCCCTGCTCAGGGCGCTGGAGCGCGAGGGCGACCTCAAGCGCATCAAGGCCGAGGTCGACCCGTATCTGGAGGTCGGTGAGATCGTCGACCGGGTGCAGAAGGCCGGCGGTCCCGCGCTGCTCTTCGAGAACGTGCGCGGCTCGAGCATGCCCCTCGCGATGAACGTGTACGGCACCGACCGCCGCCTGCTGAAGGCGCTGGGTCTGAAGTCGTACGCGGAGATCTCCGAGAAGATCGGCGGGCTGCTGAAGCCCGAGCTGCCGCACGGGTTCGTCGGGGTGCGCGAGGCGTTCGGGAAGCTCGGCGCGATGACGCACGTACCGCCGAGGAAGGTGAAGTCCCAGGACGCGCCCGTGCACGAGGTCGTGCTCACCGGCGACGACGTGGACCTCGAACAGCTCCCGGCACTGTTCACCTGGCCCAAGGACGGCGGCTCCTTCTTCAACCTGGGCCTCACCCACACCAAGGACCCCGGGTCGGGCATCCGCAACCTCGGCCTGTACCGCCTCCAGCGCCACGACAAGCGCACCATCGGCATGCACTGGCAGATCCACAAGGACAGCCGCAACCACTACCAGGTGGCCGCCCGTCGCGGTGAGCGCCTGCCCGTCGCCATCGCCTTCGGCTGCCCGCCCGCCGTGACGTACGCCTCCACCGCCCCCCTCCCCGGCGACATCGACGAGTACCTGTTCGCCGGTTTCGTGCAGGGCAAGCGGATCGAGATGGTCGACTGCAAGACGGTTCCGCTCCAGGTGCCGGCGCAGGCGGAGGTCGTCATCGAGGGCTGGCTGGAGCCCGGCGAGATGCTCCCCGAGGGGCCATTCGGCGACCACACCGGGTTCTACACCCCGCAGGAGCCGTTCCCGGCGCTGACCATCGACTGCGTGACCATGCGCAAGCGCCCGCTGCTCCAGTCGATCGTCGTCGGCCGTCCACCGACCGAGGACGGACCGCTGGGGCGGGCGACGGAACGCTTCTTCCTCCCCCTCCTCAAGATCATCGTCCCGGACATCGTGGACTACCACCTCCCCGAGTCCGGTGGCTTCCACAACTGCGCGATCGTCTCGATCGACAAGAAGTACCCCAAGCACGCGCAGAAGGTCATGCACGCCATCTGGGGCGCCCACATGATGTCGCTGACCAAGCTGATCGTGGTCGTCGACTCCGACTGCGACGTCCACGACCTGCACGAGGTCTCCTGGCGGGCCCTCGGCAACACCGACTACGCCCGTGACCTCACCGTCGTCGAAGGTCCCGTCGACCATCTCGACCACGCCTCGTACCAGCAGTTCTGGGGCGGCAAGGCGGGCATCGACGCGACGAGGAAGTGGCCCGAGGAGGGGTACACGCGCGACGGCGGCTGGCCCGACATGGTCGAGTCCGACCCGGACACGGCCGCGCTCGTCGACCGCCGCTGGAAGGAGTACGGACTGTGACCTCGGCCTCCGCCGCGCTTCCGCACCAGCCGGGACGCACGAAAGCCTTCCTCCGCCTGGTGATGATCGAGCACTCGGTCTTCGCCCTGCCCTTCGCGTACATCGCCGCCCTCACCGCGATGTACGAGTGGGACGGGAACATCCACTGGGGCCGGCTGCTCCTGGTCACCCTCGCCATGGTCGGCCTGCGCACCTTCGCGATGGCCGCCAACCGGATCATCGACCGCGAGATCGACGCCCGTAACCCGCGCACCGCCCACCGCGAGCTGGTCACCGGCGCGATGTCGGTCAGGCACGCCTGGACGGGCGCGCTCGTCGCCCTCGTCGTCTTCCTGGGCGCGGCGGCCCTGCTCAACCCGCTCTGCCTGGCCCTCGCACCCATCGCCGTGATCCCGATGGTGGTGTATCCGTACGGCAAGCGGTTCACGAACTTCCCGCAGGCCATCCTCGGACTCGCGCAGGCCATGGGCCCGGTCGGCGGCTGGCTGGCGATCACCGGGTCGTGGTCCTGGGACGCGGTGGTCCTCGGTCTCGCGGTCGGCATCTGGATCGGCGGCTTCGACCTGATCTACGCCTGCCAGGACGTCGACACCGACCGCGAGATCGGCGTGAAGTCGGTCCCGGCCCGCTTCGGCATCCCCGCCGCCATCTGGGGCGCCCGTGCCTGTCACGCCGTGACGACGGCCCTGTTCGTCTGGTACGCGCTCCTCACCGACGCCGGCGCCTTCTTCTGGCTCGGCCTGCTGATCGTGGCCGGGGCCTTCGTCTACGAGCACACCATCGTCCGCCCGACCGACCTGACCCGCCTGAACCGGGCGTTCTTCAGCGTCAACGGCTTCATCGGCATCGCCCTGTTCGGGTGCGCGCTGCTGGACCTGCTGGTGCGGGGTCTGACGGTGTAGAGCGTCGGCGCGCGGCCGGGAACTCAGCCCTGCGGTTCCTGCGGCTTGGCGTCGACCTCGCGCAGACCCTGGTCCCTGAGCTCGGTGCGGGCCTCCGTGCGGTGGCCGCGCGCGATGTAGTCCCGCACGACCACCTCGATCGCGTCCTGGGGCGAGCCGACCCCCGCCAGGACCATCACTTCCACCACGAGTTCGGCGTCGAGACTGATATCGACCTTGGCCACCGTGTCCCCCTCATCGCGTCGCATCGGCACTCTAACCGCCCGGGGCGCGGCGGTGGGCACCCGAGGCCCGGCCTCGAGGCGGTGACGGACGACGGCGACCACGTGCCGCCGGTGGGGCCTCCGGCCGGTCCTGAGTGTGGACGCCTGCCGCCCGCCGGTAGGCTCAAGATGTGAACGCAGGAGAAATGCGGCGCAGGCCTTGGATCGTGGGGGTGTCGGGGGCGTCCGGGACGCCCTACGCAGCCGCTGTGCTGCGTGCGCTGCTGGCGGCGGGGGAGAGTGTCGACCTCGTCGTCAGCCGGGCCTCCCGGCTCACCCTGCTGGACGAGACCGGCATCGCCTTCCGGGACGCCCACTGGCGGGACGACCTGCGGGAATGGCTGTCCCGAGGTGCGGACGGCAAGCCGGACACGTTCACCGTCGACCTCGACGGCGTACGGCACTGGGCCGCCGGTGACCTCGCGGCCGGGCCGTCCTCGGGGTCGTATCCGAGCAAGGGCATGCTGATCGTGCCCGCCTCCACGGCCTGTGTGGCCGGGGTGGCGCTCGGGCTGTCCAAGGACCTGTTGCAGCGGGCGGCGAGCGTCACCCTGAAGGAGGGACGCACGCTGGTCGTGGCCGTACGGGAGACCCCGCTGAACGGCCAGACCCTGCGGCACCTGGTGACGCTGGACGACGCGGGCGCGACCGTGGTGCCCGCCTCACCGGCCTTCTACGCGGGCGCGACGCACATCCAGGACCTGGTGGACTTCGTCGCCGGACGCGTACTCGACGCGGCGGGTGTCGAGCACCGGCTCTACCGCCGCTGGAAGGGCGAACTCGGCGGCGGATCCCGCACGAGCTGAGCACTCCCCGCAACACCCCGGCACGTGCAGGACTTTCAGACCTCTTCAGTTTCAGCGGAAGGTTTCGATTCGATGGACGCGGTGGACAGGCAGCTCATCCAGGCCCTGAGGGAGAACGGCCGGGCCTCCTACGCGGAGTTGGGGCGCCTCGTCGGTCTGTCGGGACCCAGCGTCACCGACCGCATCAACCGGCTGGAGGCGGCCGGTGTCATCACCGGCTACCGGGCCACCGTGGACGCCGCCTCGCTGGGCCTCGGCGTCATCGCCCTGATCGGCATCTCGCTCTCCGACGCCGCCGACCACGAGGACGTGGCGCAGCGGCTGAAGGACCTGAAGGAGATCGAGGACTGCTGGTTCATCGCCGGCGACGACTCCTTCATGCTCAAGGTCCGGGCGACCGACGTGGACGGCCTGGAGAAGATCATCCGCCGGCTGTCCGGCACCAAGGGCGTCTCCCGGACCCGTACGACCATCGTGCTCTCCACGAAGTGGGAGAACCGCGTCGGTGAGCTGCCCGAAGAGGTGGAGTAGCCGGGGCGTACGGTTGACGGGGTCTGCCTGAAGAGGTCGAAGGAAAGAGGGATCGGCATGGACGTCGGGCTCAAGCGCGAGCTGGAGGAGAAGGTCAGGGCGGGCGAACGCCTGACCCGTGAGGACGGCATCGCGCTGTACGAGTCGGACGACCTGGCCTGGCTGGGCGGGCTGGCGCACGAGGTGCGGACGCGGCTGAACGGCGACGTCGTGCACTTCAACGTCAACCGCCACCTCAACATGACCAACGTGTGCACCGCCTCCTGCGCGTACTGCTCCTTCCAGCGCAAGCCGGGGGAGAAGGACGCGTACACGATGCGCATCGAGGAGGCGGTGAAGCTCGCCAAGGCGATGGAGGGGGAGAACCTCACCGAGCTGCACATCGTCAACGGGCTGCACCCCAACCTGCCGTGGCGCTACTACCCGCGCTCGCTCAGGGAGTTGAAGGCCGCGCTGCCGGACGTCTCGCTGAAGGCCTTCACGGCCACCGAGATCCACCACTTCGAGACCATCTCCGGGATGTCCGCCTCCGAGATCCTCGACGAGCTGATCGACGCGGGTCTGGAGTCCCTCACCGGCGGTGGCGCGGAGATCTTCGACTGGGAGGTGCGGCAGCACATCGTCGACCACCGGACCCACTGGGAGGACTGGTCGAGGATCCACCGGCTGGCGCACGGGAAGGGGCTGAAGACCCCGTGCACCATGCTGTACGGCCACATCGAGGAGCCCCGCCACCGCGTGGACCACGTGCTGCGGCTGCGTGAGCTGCAGGACGAGACCGGCGGCTTCCAGGTCTTCATCCCGCTGCGCTACCAGCACGACTTCGTGGACATGAAGGACGGCAAGGTGCGCAACCGGCTGCAGGCCCGGACGCGGATGGCGACCGGCGCGGAGGCGCTGAAGACGTTCGCGGTGTCGCGGCTGCTGTTCGACAACGTGCCGCACGTCAAGGTGTTCTGGGTGATGCACGGCGTGCAGACGGCGCAGCTGGCGCTGCAGCACGGGGCGGACGACATGGACGGCTCGGTCGTCGAGTACAAGATCACGCACGACGCGGACGACTTCGGCACGCCGAACAAGCTGACCCGTGAGGATCTGCTGGACCTCATCCGCGATGCGGGCTTCCGCCCGGTGGAGCGGAACACCCGGTACGAGATCATCCGGGAGTACGAGGGCGCGGACCCGGCGCGTCGGGAGTCGCCGCAGCCGATGCGCGTCTGAAGGGGGGACGTGAAGGGAGCTGCGCGGGCGCCGGTGTAATGCCTACCATCGGCCCATGCCTCTTACTTTCACGTTCGATCCCGCCGTCACCCCCGAACTCCGCGACGGCGTCCTCGACCTGTGGACCGATGTCACCAACGCCGGCGGAGCGGTCGGCTTCGTACCGCCCGTGACGCGGGAGGACATCCGCCCCGGTCTGGTGCGGCAGCTCGTGTCGATGGCGGAGGAACGCTCCCGCCTCCTCGTCGGGCACGACGAGGAGGGCAGGGTGGCCGCGACGGCGTTCCTCACCCTCAACACCCACCACCTGATGACCCACTGGCTCTGGCTGTACACGGTGATGGTCCACCCCCGTCACCAGGGCAAGGGCTATGGCCGTGACCTGCTGGCCGCCGCCGAGCGGGCCGCCCGCACAGTCGACGGCATCGAGGCGATACGGCTCACCTGCCGCGGCGGCCTCGGCCTGGAGCGCTTCTACGCCTCCTGCGGCTACAAGGAGGTCGGCCGGGTCCCGGACGCCATCCGCGTGGCCCCGGGCGACGACCGCGACGACGTCGTCATGCTGCTGCCGCTGACGTGAGGCCCGCACCCCGCTGAAAGATCCGCGCCCGCTCGTGCTTCACTGGACGTTGTCCCTTTGGGACGTTCTGACCGTACGCAGGGAAGAGTGGATGAGATGCTCCGCTACACACTGATGCGCCTCGGGATCTTCGTGGGCTGCCTCGTGGTCGTCTGGGGCCTCGTCTACTCCGGCCTCGCCCCGCGCGGCCTCGGTGACTCCAACGGCCTGTGGATCGTGCTGCTCGCGCTGCTGGTCTCGGCCCCGATCAGCTTCGTCGTGCTCCGCAAGGAGCGGGACCGGGCCTCCGAGCGGATCGTGCGGCGGGTGGACCGGGCCAAGGCCAACCTGGAGGCCAACCGCAACCAGGAGGACACGGTCGACGAGACCGCCCGCGCGCAGGGGCAGGCGCAGGGCCAGACCTCGTAACGTCCGTCACACCCGCGCACCGCACTCGGGCGCCCCGGTTTCCGAACTGACCCGGAAACCGGGGCGCTTTGCGTTGTACGGACGCCTTTGGCTCCCGGCCTCTCAAAGCAAGGCTTTGAGGATCTCAAAGTTCAGGTGTTACGGTCTCCGGGTGAAGTCAGCAGCCGTGTTCCCCACGCCCCGGAGTGTTCCGCTCGTGGCGCGCCTGCACGTGGACCTCTGCCGGGTCACTTCCGCGAATTGTCGTCACTGACGTTCCGCGCCACCCGAGTCCCACGTCACCCTTCCTCACGCGTCCCCACAGACGGATCACAACGGAGCATGTCCGTGTCCACGAACACGCAGTTCAAGCTGCCCCTACGCGCGCCCTTCTGGGCCCAGATACTCGCCGGCCTCGTCCTTGGCGTCCTGCTCGGCTGGCTCGCCCGCAGCCAGGACGTCTCCTGGCTGGTCACCACCCTGGAGAAGGTCGGCGGCACCTTCATCGGCCTGCTGAAGCTGGCCGTCGCCCCGCTCGTCTTCTTCGCGATCCTGGTCTCCATCACCAACCTGCGGAAGGTCAACAACGCGGCCCGGCTGGCCTCGCGCACCCTCCTCTGGTTCATGATCACCTCACTGATCGCGGTGGCGATCGGCCTGGCCATCGGCCTGGTCACCAACCCCGGCGCGGGCACCGGCCTCACCCCGGCGGACGGCGCCGAGCCGGAGCACACCGGCTCCTGGATCGACTTCCTGACCGGCATCGTGCCGACCGACGTCATCACGCCGTTCACCGAACTGAACGTGCTCCAGATCGTCTTCATGGCCGCCGTCGCCGGTATCGCAGCCCTCCAGCTCGGCGAGAAGGCCCAGCCGATCCTCACCCTGAGCGAGTCCGTCCTCGAACTCCTCCAGAAGGCCCTGTGGTGGGTCATCCGCCTCGCCCCGCTCGGCACCGTCGGCCTCATCGGCAACGCCATCGCCACCTACGGCTGGGACCTGATCGGCAAGTACGCCACCTTCACCGCCGACATCTACGTCGGCTGCGCGCTCGTCCTCTTCGGCGTCTACCCGGCGCTGCTCGCGACCGTCGCCAAGGTCAACCCCGTGCAGTTCTTCAAGGGCGCCTGGCCCGCGATCCAGCTGGCGTTCGTCTCCCGCTCCTCCGTCGGCACCATGCCGCTGACCCAGAAGGTCACGGAGCGGCTCGGCGTACCGAAGGAGTACGCCTCGTTCGCCGTACCGTTCGGCGCGACGACGAAGATGGACGGTTGCGCCGCGATCTACCCGGCCATCGCCGCGATCTTCGTCGCCCAGATCTTCGACGTCCCGCTCGGCGTCGGCGACTACCTGCTGATCGCGTTCGTCTCGGTGGTGGGCTCCGCCGCCACGGCCGGCCTCACCGGCGCGACGGTCATGCTCACCCTCACCCTCTCCACCCTGGGCCTGCCCATGGAGGGCGTGGGCCTGCTGCTCGCCATCGACCCGATCCTGGACATGATCCGCACGGCAACGAACGTCGCAGGTCAAGCCCTGGTACCGGTCATCGTCTCCGCCCGCGAGGGGCTGCTCGACCGGAAGGCGTACGACTCGGTCCACGCCTCCCCGGTCGACGAGCCCCAGCAGGTGGCCGTGGCCGCCTGATCCGGCGACCGAACGCCGCCCGCACCGGCCCGGTGCGGGCGGCGGCATGTCCGCGGGCGGACGGCGAGGGCGTCGCGGCCCCGTACGCTAATCGGCATGGGTGCCGTGAAGACGAAGCGGATGCCGCGTGCGGTCCGCGAACAGCAGATGCTGGACGCCGCCGTACGGACCTTCGGTCAACGGGGGTACATGGCCGCGTCGATGGACGAGATCGCCGAACTGGCGGGTGTGTCGAAGCCGTTGGTGTACCTGTACCTGAACTCCAAGGAGGACCTGTTCACCGCGTGCATCCGGCGTGAGGCGAAGGCCCTCACCGAGGCCGTGCGCGCCGGTGCCCGTCCCGGACTGCCGGCCGACCGCCAGCTCTGGTCGGGCCTGACGGCGTTCTTCACGCACACCGCGCGCCACCCCGACGGCTGGGCCGTGCTGCATTTCCAGGCCCGTACCCACGGCGAGGTCTTCGCCGCCGAGGTCGCCGCGATGCGTGCGGAGATCGTGGCGTTCGTGACGCAGCTCATCCTCGCCGCCGCCCGTGAGGCACACCGCGACCCCGACCTCCCCGAACGCGAGGTCTCCGGGCTCGCGGAGGCCCTGGTCGGCGCCGCCGAGTCCCTCGCGGACCGGGCCAACACCACGCCGGGTGTCACGGCCCGGCAGTCGGCGGCGACCCTGATGAACTTCGCCTGGGCGGGGCTGGGCGACCTGATGGCCGGCCGCCGCTGGACCCCGCCGGACGACTCCGAGCCCGACACCGGTGCCGCCGGGGCTCAGGCCGGGCGGACCTCCCCGGTGACGTGAACCCGGTCGCCGTCGCCGCGCAGTTCGAAGCGCCCGCCTTCCGCCGCGTACGTCACCGTCCCCGGCAGCAGCACCGGCGCCCGGAAGTCCGCGCGGACCTCCGTCGCCTCCGGGGTGCCGTGGGCGGCGAGGCAGCGGGCCACGGTCCACATGCCGTGCGCGATGGTGCGGGGGAAGCCGAAGAGCCGGGCGGCGAGCGGGTGCAGATGGATCGGGTTGCGGTCACCGGACGCGGCACCGTAGCGCCGTCCGACGTCCCCGGCCGGCCGCCACTCCTCGACGGCGGGCAGGGGCTTGCGCTCCTCCTCCTCCTCCTTCTCCCCGACGGGCTGCGCGGAGGTCCGGTGCCGGGCCAGGTAGGTGCTCCGTGACTCCCACACGACGTCCCCGCCGTCCCGCATCTCGGTGACCACGGCGGTCTGGGTGCCGCGCCGGTGCGGGGCCAGTCCGTCGACGTACACCGTCATTCCGTACGCGCCCGTGACCGCCGTCGCCCGGTGCCGGGTGATCCGTATCGACGTGTGGACCAGGCCCAGCAGCGGGAGCGGGAAGTCCGGCCCGCTCATCAGCCGCATGGCGAGCGGAAAGCCCAGCACGTGCGGATACGTCACCGGCAGTGCGTCCTCGTGGCCTGCGGAGCCGGTCGGGAAGCCGCACACCCGCTCGTACGCGGCGAGCCGGGCGGTGTCGACGCGCAGAGCGGGCAGCACCAGCCGGGTGCGGGGGTG
Source organism: Streptomyces sp. NPDC020731 (assembly GCF_044334705.1). Taxonomy (NCBI): domain Bacteria; kingdom Bacillati; phylum Actinomycetota; class Actinomycetes; order Kitasatosporales; family Streptomycetaceae; genus Streptomyces; species Streptomyces sp. NPDC020731. The sequence goes on along the minus strand of NZ_JBIRTN010000016.1, from coordinate 102,640 downwards.
GGTGGCGTCGGGACGGGGCCGTTTGAGGGGCGACAGCAGGGCGCCGCGTGCGAGGAGCGGCGCGAGGGCGGGGGTCCCGGAGAGCTCGACCGTGGGCGCGGGTGCGGATGTCATGGAACGCTCACGCCCCCAGCAGGCTCTGGCCGCAGACCCGTACGACCTGACCGTTCACCGCGCCGGAGGCCGGGTGGGCGAGCCAGGCGGTGGTCTCGGCGACGTCGGCCGGCAGGCCGCCCTGGGCGAGGGAGTTCATCCGGCGGCCCGCCTCGCGGATGAACAGCGGAACGGCGGCCGTCATCTTCGTCTCGATGAAGCCGGGCGCGACCGCGTTCACCGTCACCCCGTGCCCGTCGAGCGCGCGCGGCGCGAGGGCGCGGACCAGACCGGTGATGCCCGCCTTGCTCGCCCCGTAGTTGGTCTGGCCGGCGTTCCCGGCGATCCCCGCGATGGACGCCGTGGCGACGATCCGCCCGCCCCGCTTCAGGGCCCCGGCGGCGAGCAGCGCGTCGGTGGTGCGCAGCACGCTCGCCAGGTTCACCTCCAGCACCGGAGCCCAGCGCTCGGCGGGCATGTTGACCAGCCGCCGGTCACGGGTGATGCCCGCGTTGTGGACGAGCACGTCGAGGCCGTCGGGGAGGGCCTCGACGATCCGGGCGCCCGCGTCGGCGGTGGTGATGTCGAGGGGGAGCGCGGTCCCGCCGAGCCGTTCGGCGACGCGCCGGGCGTCCGCCTCGGCCCCCGGTACGTCGAGGACGACCACCTTGGCGCCGTCCCGGGCCAGCGTCTCGGCGACCGCCTCGCCGATGCCGCGCGCGGCGCCGGTGACCAGGGCGGTGCGGCCGGAGAGGGGACGGTCCACGTCGTGGGGGACGGGGGGCTCGTGCGCGCCGGTCCCGATCACCTGGCCGCTGACGTAGGCCGACCTGGGGGAGAGCAGGAAGCGGAGGGTGGACTCGGCGGCGAGGGCGTCGGTGAGGCGGACCAGGTTCACGGTCCTGCCCCGCCCGATCTCCTTGCCGAGGGAGCGGGTGAAGCCCTCCAACGCCTGCTGGGCGGCGGCCTGATGGTGGTCGGCGGGGTCGAGCGGGGCGCCGAGCACCACGATCCGGCCGCTCGCGGCGACCGACCGCACGACGGGATGCAGGGCCGCGTGCACCTGGGTGAGCCCTTCGACGTCCCGTATCCCGCTGGCGTCCAGGACGACGGCGGCGGGCCGGCCGGTGTCGTCCGTACCGGGTCCCGTGCGGGCGAGTACGGGGGCGAGGTCGAGGTCGGTCCTGCCGGCCGTGAGGTGGAGCAGGCCGCCGTCCAGGTCCGGTCGCTCCGGTGACCAGCGCCGCAGCGGCGCCGGCTGGGGGAGCCCCAGGCGGTGCGCGAGGAAGCGGCCGGGCGTGGTGCCGGTGAAGCTCAGATAGCGGTCGGCCATGGGGGAATCCTCCGTGCCTGCTCCGGGCGTGCTTACTCTGGAGTAAGGTTACTGGAGGTAAGCCTATGTCACGGTGAGGAGCAGGTCGAGATGAGCACCCCCAAGCCGGCCGCCGTCCGGCGCGTCGCGGTCATCGGCGGCAGCCGCGTCCCCTTCGCCCGCTCCGACGGCCCCTACGCCACCGCCTCCAACCAGGAGATGCTCACCGCCGCGCTGGACGGACTCGTGGAGCGGTACGGACTGCGGGCGCCGGGCGCGGTGGGGGAGTTCGTCGCCGGGGCGGTCCTCAAGCACAGCCGTGACTTCAACCTCGCCCGCGAGACCGTCCTCGGTTCACGACTCGACGCCCGCACCCCCGCGTACGACATCCAGCAGGCCTGCGGCACCGGACTCCAGGCGGTCGTCGCCGCCGCCAACAAGATCGCCCTCGGCCAGACGGAGGCCGCGATCGCCGGCGGCGCCGACACCGCGAGCGACGCGCCCCTCGGCGTCAACGACGACCTGCGCAAGGTGTTGCTGGAGGCGCGGCGCGCGAAGTCCCTCGGCGGCCGCCTCAAGGCGCTGGCGAAGGTGCGCCCCGGCCATCTCGTCCCCGACGTCCCGCGCAACGCCGAGCCGCGCACGGGTCTGTCCATGGGCGAGCACGCCGCGGTCACCGCCCGCGCCTGGGGCATCACCCGCGAGGCCCAGGACGAACTGGCGGCCACCAGTCACCAGCGGCTGGCGGCGGCATACGAACGCGGCCTGCTGGCCGACCTGGTGGTGCCCTTCCGGGGCCTGGCCCGCGACCAGAACCTGCGGCCGGGCTCGACGGTGGAGAAACTCGCCACGCTGAAGCCGGTGTTCGGCCTGGACGACCCCGATCCCACCATGACGGCGGGCAATTCGACCCCGCTCACCGACGGCGCGGCGCTGGTGCTCCTCGCGAGTGAGGAGTGGGCGGCGGAGCGGGGCCTGGAACCCCTCGCCCACCTGACCGCGTACGAGACCGCCGCCGTGGACTTCGTGCACGGGGACGTCGCCGACGGCGAGGACGGCCTGCTGATGGCACCCGCGTACGCGGTCCCGCGCATGCTGGAACGCGCCGGCCTCGGCATGGCGGACTTCGACCTGGTCGAGGTCCACGAGGCGTTCGCCTCCCAGGTGCTGGCCACGCTGGCCGCCTGGGAGAAGCGCGGCCTCGCACCCGTCGACCGCTCACGGCTGAACGTGGCGGGCTCGTCCCTGGCGACCGGCCACCCCTTCGCCGCCACCGGCGCCCGCATCGTGGCGACCCTGGCGAAACTCCTCGCCGAACGGGACGCCCCCGCGCGCGGGCTGATCTCGATCTGCGCGGCGGGCGGACAGGGCGTGACGGCGATCCTGGAACGACCGGGCGTCCCGGGGGGCAGTACGTGAGTGACCCTCACGTAACCTCCGACATTGCACACGCCCGGCCCGGGACCGTCCCCGTACCCGCACAGACCTTCCACGTCGGCGCCGTACGATCCCGGCACCGACCGGTGGTGACCCCTGTCCCCGCCGGCCACCGGTGAGCGCCTCGGCGTGCGAGGCACGTACGTCGTGGCATCACGCAGTTCCCCTGCACGCCCCAGGAGCCGCCCCGTGTCCACCGCGTATCCCTCCGCTCTCGACGACGACGTCTACGGAGCACCCGTCCTGGTCGAGCCGGAGACCCGGCGGCTGGACGGCGTCGTACGGGAAGCGTCCGTACCGCCGTTCGCCCGGCGGGTGCGGCACGGATCGCTCGCCGACCTGCCGTTCGAGAACGCGAGCACGGCGCCGGACACGGTGGTGCTCAGCCGGAAGACAGCGGACGGCAGCTGGCGGGACGTCACAGCGGAACGATTCGCCGCCGAGGTGCTGGCCGTCGCGAAGGGGCTGATCGCCGAGGGCCTGATGCCGGGCGACCGGATCGCCGTCATGGCCCGCACGATCTACGAGTGGACCGTCCTCGACTTCGCCGCGTGGGCCGCCGGACTGGTCACCGTCCCCGTCTACCCCACCTCCTCCGCCTTCCAGGCCCGCTGGATCCTGCACGACTCCGGCGCCGTCGCCCTGATCACCGAGACCGCGGGGCAGGCCGCCGCCCTCGGCCCCGAACTCCCGCACCTCCCCGACCTGCGGCGGGTGTGGGTCGTGGAGAAGGGCCACGTCGACGCCCTGGCGGAAGCCGGAGCGCACCTGCCGGACGCCGAGGTGGAAGTACGCCGGGGCATGCTGGGCCCCGACACCCTCGCCACCCTCGTCCACACCTCGGGCACCACCGGCCGCCCCAAGGGCTGCGCCCTCACCCACGGCAACTTCTTCGCCGAGGTGGACAACGCCATCGAGCTGCTCTACCCCGTCTTCAAGACCCGGACCAGTGAAGAGGCCTCCGTCCTGCTCTTCCTGCCGATGTCCCACGTCTTCGGCCGGATGGTCGCCGTCGCCTGCGTACGCGCCCGGGTGCGCCTCGGCCACGCGCCGAGTCTGGCGCCCGCGGACCTGCTGCCGGACCTGGCGGGCTTCCGGCCCACCTGTCTGCTGGCCATCCCGTACATGCTGGAGAAGGTCTTCAACACCGCCCGCGCCCAGGCCGAGTCGGGCGGCCGGCTCTCGACCTTCGACCGCGCGGTGTCGGTGGCCCGCCGTTACGGCGAGGCCGTCGAGGCCCGGCAGACGGGGGCGGGGGCCGGCCCGTCCCGCTCCCTGAGGACGGCCCGTGCCTTCTACGACCCGCTGGTCTACCGCAGGATCCGCAACGCCATGGGCGGCAAGGTGCGGTACGCCATCTGCGGCGGCTCCCCGCTCGGCCGCCGCCTCGCCGCGTTCTACGCCGGTGCCGGCATCGAGATCTTCGAGGGCTACGGCCTGACGGAGACCACCGGCGCCGCGACGGTGACACCCCCGCTGAAACCCCGGCTGGGCACGGTGGGCTGGCCGCTGCCGGGGACGCGGATCCGCATAGCGGCGGACGGCGAGATCCTGGTCGGCGGAGAGCAAGTGCTGCGCGGCTACTGGGACCCCCAGGCGGGCGGAGTGGTCTCCGCCGCCCCCGACGGCTGGCTGCCCACCGGCGACCTCGGCGAACTGGACGACGAGGGCTACCTGACCATCACGGGCCGCAAGAAGGAGCTGATCATCACCTCCGGCGGCAAGAGCGTCGCCCCGGCCCCGCTGGAGAACTGGCTCCGCTCACACCCGCTGATCTCCCAGGTCATGGTGGTGGGCGACAACCGCCCCTACGTCTCCGCCCTGATCACCCTCGACCCCGACGGCATCACCCATTGGCGCCGCATGAACGGCAAACACCCGGTCCCGCCGAAACTCGTCGCCGACGACGAGGAGCTGTACGCGGTCCTGCGGCGTGCGATCGACGAGGCCAACAAAATGCTCTCCCGCCCGGAGTCGATCCGCCGCTTCACCGTTCTCCCGGTGGACTTCACGGAGGAGGCGGGCCACCTGACCCCGTCGATGAAGCTGCGGCGCGAGGAGATCCTGCGGGACTTCGCGGGGGAGGTGGAGGGGCTGTACGGCGGGTAGGTCACCCCGTCGCGCGGGCGATCAGGAACGCCTGGGGGGTCGATTCGCCCTGGTCCGTGTCGGCCGCGCGCACCGTGCGCTGGACGAGGGTGAAGCCGGCCGCCTCCAGGAGCACGGCGATGCGTTCCGGGCGCATGCGCCGGAAGTCCAGGGTGACCGGGTGACCCCAGGGCCGCTCGTGGCGGCGGGGTTCGTCGCCGGCCTGGAACGCGAGCAGCAGGTGGCCCCCGGGTGCCAGGACCCGGCGGAACTCGGCGTAGAGAGCGGGCAGTTCCTCCTGCGGGGTGTGGATGGTGGAGTAATAGGAGACGACGCCGGCGAGGGCGCCGTCGGGCAGGTCCAGGCTCTGCATCGAGCCCTGCTCGAAGCGCAGGCCGGGATTCTCGCGGCGGGCGATCGCGAGCATCCCCTCCGACAGGTCGAGGCCGAAGACGGAGAGGCCGAGGGAGGCGAGGTGCCCGGTCACCCGGCCGGGGCCGCACCCCAGGTCGGCCACCCGGCCGCCCCGGCCGACCAGTTCGGCGAAACCGGCCATCAGCGCCCGGTCCAGGGGCATGACGGAGAGGGAGTCACGGAACAGGGCGGCGTAGTCCTCGGCGACGGCGTCGTAGAAGGTGCGGGTGGCGACTACGTGATCAGCGTCGGTGGCGGTCATGGGCGAGGACCCTACCCGTGTCCACCGACAGTCCCGGGACACGTGGCGAAGCCGGCCTCGCACTCCTCGTGACCGGGCGGGCGCACGCCTGCGAGCCGCACATTCCGGGGACCGTGGAGCACATCGCGGTCGGTGCGGGACGGGTAAAGGCGGGACCCGGCGGAGAGAGCGCGGAACTCGGGCCGGGGGACTGCGCGCCGGGGGACTGTATGCCGTACCGCGGGGATGTGCCGCACACGTACGGGGCGCTGGAGGCCGGCACGGAATTCGTACTGATCATGCGGCACGTATGAGAGGAATTCCCCGAATACTCACCGGAGCATTTCGGCGGTGCGAGGGGGAAAGGCAGGAGCCCCGTCGCCTGACGGCGTGGGGCTCCTTGGGTACTGCTGGTCGTTCCCGGATCGGCGAGGATCAGACCGGGGTGACGTTCTCCGCCTGCGGGCCCTTCGGACCCTGCGTGACGTCGAAGGACACCTGCTGGTTCTCCTCAAGGGAGCGGAAGCCGCTCGCGTTGATCGCGGAGTAGTGGACGAAGACGTCGGGGCCTCCGCCTTCCTGGGCGATGAAACCAAAGCCCTTTTCGGCGTTGAACCACTTCACGGTCCCGGTAGCCATAAGCCCTCCTTGGGCCCAAAGGGTTGCCCTGCTCCAGAACCAGCAAGTGTGAAGACCAATTCCGCACAAGTGCATCCGTCTGAGAACGACGAGAGCCCGCGGTCACATGCTCCGCAGGCTCTGTACTGCAAGGGAAACCAAACTGCAACTTGCGGAAGAGCCTAGCACGCAGACTCCCGAATGCAATAGAGGTCAAGATCACGTCACCCGAATGTTTGAACGCCCCGTCCGTCACGGGCGTCCGGTCGAACACTTGGGCGATCGGGGGGTGGGGGCCCGCCCGCCGGGGACGAGGGCTAGCCTCACGATGTGGACAATCCTCGCACCCGGCCGCGCGTCGGCCACATCCAGTTCCTGAACTGCCTGCCCCTGTACTGGGGGCTCGCGAGAACGGGCACGCTTCTCGACTTCGAGCTGACGAAGGACACCCCGGAAAAGCTCAGTGAGAAGCTGGTGCAGGGCGACCTCGACATCGGGCCCGTCACCCTCGTCGAGTTCCTCAAGCACGCGGACCAGCTCGTCGCCTTCCCCGACATCGCCGTCGGCTGCGACGGCGATGTGATGTCGTGCGTGATCGCCTCGCAGGTCCCGCTGGACCGGCTGGACGGAGCGCGGGTCGCCCTCGGGTCGACCTCCCGCACCTCCGTACGCCTCGCCCAGCTCCTCCTCGCCGAGCGGTACGGCGTACGGCCCGACTACTACACCTGCCCGCCCGACCTGAGCCTGATGATGCAGGAGGCCGACGCGGCCGTCCTCATCGGGGACGCGGCCCTGCGCGCGAACATGCTCGACGGTCCCCGCTACGGGCTCGACGTGCACGACCTGGGCGCGCTGTGGAAGCAGTGGACGGGCCTGCCGTTCGTCTTCGCGGTGTGGGCGGTGCGCCGCGACTACCTGGAGCGCGAGCCGGTCATCACCCGCAAGGTGCACGAGGCCTTCCTCGCCTCCCGCAACCTCTCCCTGGAGGAGGTCGGCAAGGTCGCCGAGCAGGCGGCCCGCTGGGAGGCCTTCGACGAGGCGACCCTGGCGCAGTACTTCACCACCCTCGACTTCAGCTTCGGCGCCCCGCAGCTGGAGGCGGTCGCCGAGTTCGCCCGCAGGGTCGGACCGACGACGGGCTTCCCGGCGGACGTGAAGGTCGATCTGCTGCAGCCCTGAGGCCGTGGGCGGCCCGCCCACCACCCTGCTGGAAGGTCCCGGCGTACGGGCACGACGGGGGAGGGGTGGACGCCGTGCGGCCGCTCGAAGTGGACGAGCCCACGGTCGTGGGGCCCTACCGGCTGCTCGGCCGGCTCGGCTCCGGCGGCATGGGCCGGGTCCATCCCGGCCGCAGCACCGGGGGCCGCACGGTCGCGGTGAAGATCGTGCACCCCGCTTCGCGCTGGACGAGGAGTTCCGCGCCCTCCCCCACGCTCGACTGCGCTCGCGCGGGGGGACCCCCGCCTACGCCACCGCCTACGCCGCCCGCCGGGTCGACGACCTGGTCCACGAGCCGGACAGCAAGGAGCCGGGATCGCCGAAGGCCCGGCTGTCGAGGATCAGGCAGCCGCGGACTCCGGTACGCAGGGCGGGCCGCTCACCCCGGCACCACGACCGTCCGCAGCTCCCCGTCCCCGAGGTGGAGCATGCCCTTGCCCGGGGCCACCTGACCGCCGACCATCCCGCGGGACAGGCGGACGCCGATGAGGTCGCCGCTGGACGACTCCTGCGGGGAGAGCAGGATGCCGCGCCGGGCCTTCTTCGCGTCGACCTGCCAGCCGGAGAAGCCGCTGCACACGTCCTCCTCGTCACCGGCGATGACAAGGGCGAGCCCGCGCTCGGCACCGCGGGAGACGAGCTTCTTCAACTGGCTCTCGGCGTCGCAGTCCTCCAGGAGCTCCCCGTCGTCGACGAGCACGGCGATGGGCTCGTCCGTCGACGCCCCGTCGATCAGCTCCTCGAACTCGTCCTCGTCGATGTCGTCACCGGTGAAGACCTTCAGCACGCCCTCCGTACCGTCGAGCCGGCGCAGCGGCGACTGGCGTGGCGCGGCGACGACCAGGCGGGTGCCGTGTGCGAGGAACGACTGCGCGAAGTTCATCAGCACCGTCGAACGGCCCGACTTGGCCGGCCCCGCGATGACGAACGCCGGTACACCGTCGGCCAGATCGGGACCAAAACCGACGATCTCGTCACCGCCGATGCCGGCCAGCCCCCACAGCCTGGACCGGGATCCCTCCGGGTCGCGCATCTCCCACGCCTCCGGGAAGGAGATCCGGCTCGGCAGGCTGTCCACCCGGAACGGCCGCCGCGTACGCGGCACTTCCGCGTCACGGGCGGCCGCCGCCTCACCGATGGCCGTGAGCGCCGCCGCCTGGCCCTGACCGGTGGTGTCCTCGGCGAGCAGCGCGAACTGCGTCTCCGTACCGGCCTCGTTGCGGAAGGCGCGGCCCGGCGGGATCTCCTCCGGCACCTTGCGGGCCGGGATGCCGAGCGAGGAGAAGTCGCTGCGGTCGGCCAGCCGCAGACCGTACTTGTCCTCGGTGAGGGAGGCGATCCGGCCGACGAGCAGCGTGCGGTCACCGGTGAGGACGAGGTGGATGCCGACGCTCGCACCCTCCCGCATCATCGTCTGCAGCTCGTCGGTCAGCGAACCGTGGTCGATCTCGCCGAGCGTGGGCACCCAGCCCTCCCAGCGGTCCAGCAGCACCACGATGTGCGGCAGCCGCTCGTCCTCGGCGACCGCGGCCCGCTGCTCACCGATGTCCGCGAACCCCTTGTCCGCGAGCAGGTCCTGGCGGCGGGAGAGCTCGCCCTTGAGCCGGTTGACGAGCCGGACCACCCGCTCGGTCTGGTTGCGGCCGACGACCGCACCGCAGTGCGGCAGCCGGGTCAGCGCGTTCAGCGCGCCGTTGCCGCAGTCGATGCCGTACAGGTGGACGTCGGCGACGGAGTGGGTGCGGGCGAGGGAGCCCGCGATGGTACGCAGCACCTGGGACCGGCCGCTGCGCGGGGCACCGCCGATCATCAGATGCCCGAAGCCGGCGAAGTCGACGACGACCGGGCGGCGGGCCTGGTCGCCCGGCAGGTCCTCGACGCCGAACGGGGCGGGCGGCAGCCTGCCCGGCGCGAGGGCGACGGCCGGCACCTCGACGTCGTCGAGCAGCAGTGTCTCGTCCAGCGCGGGCAGCCAGGGACTGTGCTGGGCCGGGATGCCGAGCGCGCTGTTGGCCTCGCGCACGGCGTCGACGAGGACCTTCAGGTCGGTGATCTCGTCGTCCTCACGCGCCTGCGACTTCGGCTTGGCCAGTGCGGTCCGTCCGAGGTCCTCCCAGGTCAGCGGACCCACCCAGGGTGCGAGGGCGGCCGGGTCCGCCGCCCCGGGCCGCCGGCCACCGACCCGCCCCGACTGGAACGGCACCAGGGAGGCGTGACCGAGCCGCGCGTACGCCCGGCCGGGCGTGCTCTTCGAGATGTGCCCGGCCTCGGGCGAGTCGATGACGTCCGTCGACTCACCGGCGTCCGTCACCCGCAGGGCGATACGGAGGTTGGTGTTGGCGCGGATCTCGGGAGACACGACACCGCTCGGCCGCTGCGTGGCGAGCAGCAGGTGGATACCGAGGGACCGCCCTCGCTGCGCGATGTTCACGAGGCCCGTCACGAAGTCGGGCAGATCGCGCACCATGGACGCGAACTCGTCGATCACGATGAGCAGCCGCGGCACGGGCGCACGGGACGGATCCCGCCGCACCAGGTCCTGGTAGTCCTCGATGTCCTTGGCGTCCGCGGCGGCCAGGATGTGTTCACGCCGCTTCAGTTCGGCGCCCAGCGACTCCAGCGCCCGCTCCACGAGATGGGCGTCGAGGTCGGTCACCATGCCGACGGTGTGCGGCAGCTTCACACAGTCCTTGAAGGCGGAACCACCCTTGTAGTCGACGAGGACGAACGTCATGTTCTCGGGGGTGTTGGCGACGGCCAGCGCGGCGACGATCGTCTGCAGCAGCTCGGACTTACCGGAACCGGTCGTACCGGCGATGAGCCCGTGCGGTCCGTCCTTGCGCATGTCGATGCCGAACGGCCCGTCGTACGACTCACCGATGACGGCGAGCGTCGACTGCCCGCCCATCCGCCACCGGGCGCCGATCGCGTCGGCCGTCGGCGGCTCCAGCTGGAGCACGTCGAGGAGCCGGCTGGAGCCGGGCAGCGCCGAGTCCTCGGTCTCCCCGCTGATGTCGCGCAACGGCGACAGCGAACGGGCGAGCCGCAGACACCAGGCCGGCGGGACGAAGTCGGGCCGCACGTCCTTGATCCGCTCCGCTCCCGCCTCCTCGACGCGCAGCCGCAGCCGGTCCGCCTGCCGGGCGCGGCCGGTCTCGGGCGCGCTGGTGTGCCAGGCCTGGAAGGAGGGGAACCCGCCGCTCACCTGCTGCGGCTGATCCTGCTGCTGTTCCCGGTCGCGCTCCTCGGCTTTCGGCTCCGCGACGACGAACGCCTGGCACTCACCCGGCAGGAACCGTTCCTCGGCATCGAGGCAGAGCGCGTACATGGACACGGACGGCCCTTCACGCAGCAGCCGCACCACACCAGGAAGCGACCGCAACCGCCGTGAGCCGTCCCATACGACGACGATGTCCGGGTCGCTGAACGACGTGCCCTGCGAACGCGCCTGCTCGGCGGCCTTCTTGCGCGCGTCGAGGATCTGCGTCAGCTCACCGATACGGGCGCCGACGGTCTCGGCGTCGGTACCGATGAGGACGTTGACGTCCTGCCCCCCGGACGGCCGGGCGTGCGGCAGCCACCGCATCCAGTCCCAGGACGGCTGGGCGGAGTTCTCGCTCAGCACGTAGAACTGCACGTCCATCGGACTGTGCAGCGCGGCGGTCTGCGCCACCGCCCACCGTCCGAGGGCCCGCGCGGAGTCACCGGGCCCCGCCACACCGATCACCCCGAGCGAACGCAGGTTCAGCGCGACGGGCGCGTCCTCGATCTTCCAGGTCACCTGGCGCCGGTGGTCGTCCTGCTCGGGGTCGTCGAGCACGACCTCGGACGGCAACTGCCCCGTCCCGAACCGCAGAAGCAGATGATCCCGGTCGGTCCGCCGCCGCTCCCACAACCGGGTCCGCGGCCCGGTACCCATCGACAGCACGGTCGCCGGATCGGGAATGGCGTGCCGCCGGTCGTTCCGCTCCTGGACCAGCGCCTCCTGGGCGTCCTTCTCGATCCGTTCCTTCTGCTCCTCGTACTCCTTGACCTGCTTCGCATGGGACTTGCGCCCGTGCTTCTTGTCGTTGAAGTAGTTGGCGAAGAGCAGGATGGGGCTGAGCCCCGCCATGATCAGGTAGTACCAGCGCTGGAAGATCGTCACCATGACGACCGCGCCGACGAGCGGCGTCAGCGCCATCAGCCACGGCAGCGGCCGGGCCTCGTACTCGCGGGGCGCCGACGGCAGCCGGAAGTTCGTCTGCCGCTCGGCCGGACGCAGCCGGGGCGGCCGGTTGTAGTCGAGCCCCACCCCGTCGTCGGACCACTTGAGAGCGGCGTTCGGGGGCGTGTAACGGGTCAGTTCGAGAAGGGTGTTGCCGAGACCGATCTGGGCGCCGAGGGGCCAGTCGAACCGGTCGGCCTTCTTGCCGGCGGAGTCCTGACTCGCCTTGCGCCGGCCCTTCCTCCCCTTGCCCTCCGTCTCACCCTTCTCTTCCCCGGAACCGGCGATCGGCGCCCCGTCGAGGGTGACGCCCTCCTCGTCACCGTGCACGACGACCTGACAGGTCCCGTCGGTGGCGACCGAGAGGGTGAGCGCCCGGCCGTCGACCTCGGGATCGTCGACCCGGACGTACGAGGCCGTCCCGCTGCCGATGTCGTACCGCCCGACCCCGAGCCGGTGCACGGACCCGGCGGCAGGACCGCCGACGACCCGCAGCTCGACGAGCCCGGACGGCTCACCGGGCAGACACCCGGAGGGATCCTGCAGGGACACGACCGCACCGTCACGCAGCGGTGACCCGACGACGGTGGCACCGGGATCGACGGCGTACCCGTCCACATACACGAGTGGCGCGTTGCCGGCCGGGGTCCCGCCCTGATGCCCGATGGGAATGACCTGCGCCCCGCTGTGCCCGACCTGCGCGGCCAGCTCCTGCGCGATGTCCCCCACGGTGGACTCGGGATCGGCATCGAGTACGACATCGGCGGCGTCCCCGCCGAACGGATCGACGACGGTCAGAGTCAGGCGCACGCTTGTCCTCCCCAGGCCCCGTGACCGCTTCCACCCCGCGCGTCACAGTCCCGCCGACGATATCGGCTCACACCCGGGCCGGGGCAGTCGGGGAGCACGCCCGCGTTCCCGACAGCAACGGCGTGCACGACTTCACACCGGCGCCTTCACAAAGACGGGATGTGCCACCACAGTTCGCCCCCGTAAGCTGCTGCCGCAAGAGCGGACGATCACACCGGTGGCCACAGCGGCCCCGTACCGACAGTTCCGCAAACAGGGAGCCACGGGGGTTGGCCCTGCGGCGTTGCGAGAGGGAGCGGCTTCATGGCCAAGGACCTTGACATCACATATCAGGACATGCGGGAAGCTGCCAAGCATGTCGTGAAGGAGAAGGAGAAGCTCCAGGAGAAGCTGGACGGCCTCCGCAAGTACATCAACAACCTGGTCAACTCCGGCTACGTCACGAAGAGCTCCTCCAAGGCCTTCGACGAGAACTTCGACGAGTTCACCAACGGCGCGAAGACCACCCTCGACGGCCTGGACGGCATGGGCGACTACCTGACCATGGCGGCCGACAAGTTCGAGCAGATCGACGACGAGCTGGCGAAGGCTGCGCGGAAGTAACTCCGGCCCGCCCGGGACGCGACGGCGCGGCAGTGCCTGCCCCGCACTGCCGCGCCGTCGTCCGTCCGGGGCGAGCTCTGGTGAAACGGGGGGTACATGAGTGATTTGTCGCCTGAGGGACACAGAGGGGGACATCTCACCGTTTTCCTCGATCACGTGACGAACGGAGCAGCCGGCATGAGTCGTGTCGTCGGCGATGAGACGAGCCGGGGACGGACAGAGCGCCCCTTCGCGTGGGCGCTCGGCATCGGCTGTTACGTGCTCGCCGTGATCGCGGGGTTGTACTTCCTGGCCGATGACGCCAGCCCTCTTGTCCTCGCACCGCTGTGGATCGCGCATGCCGTGCTTCTCGTCCTGTTGCTCCGGAGGCTGGGGGCCAAGGCGTCCAGCGGATATGCGATGTTGTTCATCGTCGCCATGTCCTTGATGTCCGTCTACGTCGGTGACATGGTGCGGGACAACCTCACGCTGCAGCAGCGGGGCGAGACGGTCACGGCGACGGTCGTCGACGAATGGCGTGACCCTCCCCAAGGGCGCAAGGCCAGGTTCTACAACTACGCGCTGGAACGGCAGGACGGCAGCAAGGTGCCGGGCCCCGCCCTGAGGGACGCCTCCGACCGCTTCGACGTCGGCGAAGTGGCGAGGGTGGTCGAGGATCCCGAGGGAGAACTCCGTCCTCGGACACCGGGAGACGCGGACGCCACGGGAGACGCGCTGGGCGCGGGGGCCTTCGCCCTCGGGGCGCTCGGGGCCGTCGGCTGGATGACCTGGCGGGGCTCGACCGTCGCGAAGCGGCGGGAAGCCCGGAGACATCCGGAGGTCGACGACGCCACGCACGAGACGCAGGAGGCAAAGTTGCGCGAGGCTTTGCGTACATACCCCCGTGACCGTCGCGGCTACATCAAGATCGGCCCTGAGGAGTATCCCGACATCTCGCACCACCGTGCCGCCCGGATCGCCTGGGAGACGGGACTGCGCGCGGAGGCGGTGGGCAATCGGGGCGCGTGGCGCTTCGCCGAGAAGGTGATCGAGGAGGTCCCGCACGACTGAGTCGGGGCGGTGTTGCGCCCACTGCACACAGGGCCCTTGCAATCGTCGACGAAGCGGCTTCACGGCCCGTCGGGAGACGGGTGCCGGAGCGCGTACATGTGCAGCTCGCTGCGGAGTTCTTCCGTGTCGACGCGCAGCCAGGAGCCGTCACGGAAACGGATCAGCAGCATCCGCGTCTCGAACTCACCGGAGAAGGGGTCGACCAGCGTGGCTTCGTCGGCGGACAGGCGGGCGACGACCTGCATGTGCTTCTCCCGTCCCGTGCTGACGCGCTGGGGTGGAGCCGCGAGGACGATCCCGTCCGGGGCCGCGAGCAGTAGTCGCTCGTGGTGGGTGGAGTGGCTGTACCAGCGCAGCAGGAACTGCCCGGCGGCGCCGTGCCAGTTGCCGTCGAAGACGTTGTCGAGGCCTTGCTGGGCGACGATGGCGTCCCGGCGGCGTTCCTCATCCTCTCTCTTGGCCCGCAACCGCTCCTTCTCGTCCTTCGGGTCGAGTGATCGCATGACTGCTTCTTCCATCTTGGCCAGAAGCTCGAAGAACGTGATGATGGCTATGAAAGGTCCACCGAGCACCGTGCCGAGGATGCCCAATGGGGGCATCCTCGCCGGACGGAGCCGAGGGTTGCCCGCGGCCTGGAGCACATCCGCAGAGGGCTGCGGGATCTTGCCGATCGTGCACCAGTCGCCCGCTTCGGCCTGGACGCCGAGGCGGTCCGCTGTCATGCGCTGCTTGGCCCTGCGTGTCACGTCGAAACTCTCCTTGCCCATGCAGAACAGGATCGGTGTGTCGAGAGCGTATCCCGGACCGGGCGTCACGAGGAGTGGGGGAGTCCGCTATCGTGCCGCTCCCGCCGGCTTGTACCGGGAGCAGTAAAGAAAAGAGAGAGGAATCGTTAATGGGGGATCACATAAAGGCGGATCTCGCCGCCATCAAGCAGTGTTCGCGCGATCTGACCAAAATTCATGGTGAGTTCGAACGGAACGGAAATCCTGCGGACGAGTATGGCCAAGCGGTGGGGCACGGCGGCCTCAAGGACGCCTTCTCGGAATTCGGAGACACCTGGAAGAAGACCCGGAAGAAACTGATGAAGGAACTCGAAGAGCTGGCCGAGTTCACCCGGACCGCCGCCAAGGCGTATGACGAGGTCGACAAGGAGCTCGCCAAGGCCATCCGGGATGCCAAGGCGCAGAGCAAGGGAAAGAAATGAGCAGGACGGACGCCGACTGGCCGCCTCTGTGGCATGACGACCCGACGCCGGGTGACCCGGAAGAGGTAGCTGAGCTGGGGCGCAAGTTGCGCAAGATGGCCGACATGATCGACGAGCAGTCCCGTGTCATCAAGGCGCTCGCCTCGGTGGAGGGCTGGGACAGTGAAGCAGGGAAAGGCTTCCACGAGATCGCCGATGGTACGGCGGACAAGCTGAAGAAGTCCTTCGAGCGCTATGACGAAGCGGCCAAGGCCATCGGGGAGGGAGTGCGCGAGGGGAGCTCGGACCAGTTCGCCAGTGAAATGCGCCGCGCCCAGCGGAAAGCGGACAAAGCGCTTGCTGATTATCGCGAAGCCAAATCCGATCATGACCTCGCGGATGACGAGGTGAAGAAATTCACCGACAAGTACCCCCTCGTGCATGACATTCCAGCCGCAGAGAAAGAAGAGTACGAGCGCTGGATCAAGAAGCGCGACGAGGCCTTGCGTCGCATCGGTGGCGCACGCAAGCTGGTGAAGGAAGCCAGGGAGATATATGACGATGCAGGGGACAAAGCAGCCCGTCATATCAAGAACGTCGTGCACCATGATGCGGTGCGAGACCCGGGCGGCTTCATGAACTTCCTGGCGGACTGGGCGGATATGCTGTCCAACATATCCGCCGTTCTGTCCGTCCTCGCTGTGATCTGCGCTTTTGTTCCACCGCTTCAATTCTTGGTGCCCATCTTCGCAACCCTCGCCGTGCTGACCAGTGCGGCAGCACTCGCCGGTCATGCGTACGATATGGCTGCGCGTGGCGGGAAAGTCGATTGGTTGAAGCTGGGAACCGATGCGCTAGGAGTATTGCCCGGTATTGGCGCACTGAAGGGATTCCGGGTCCTCAAGGGGCTCGGTAAGGTAAGCAAAATCAAGGAATTCGGGAAGGCGAGGATTTACTTGACCGCGCTCGACGGTGTCGGGCACAACTTCCTGAACGGAGTCGCTGTCAAACTGGTCAACAAGGTGTTGGGAAAGAACGCGCGCAACGCGATGATCGAAGGAAAGAAGATCACAGCCGTGATCAAGGGAGCGGGTCTCGGAAGCGCCCTTCACCGGATGCTCAGCGGTGAGAACGGCGAGCGGACCGGTTACCAGGAGCCCGCCAAGGCCGGCACACCCACTCCCACGCCGTCGCCCTCGCCCCGCCCCAGCCCTCGCCCCGCCCCGAGCGTCTCGCCGAAGGCGTTCAACGCGGCCCTGGCGGCATAGGACCCGGCGACCTGTTCAAGGAAGGCAGATGCCATGAGCTACGACGAACACGAACTGGGACCCCGGGAATTCATCGGCCGTCGAGGCGGTGAGACCGTCACCTTGGTCGACGGTTCCGTGATCGCCGGTATAGCCGAGGCGAAGCGGGCCGCTGAGGGGGCTCGACGAGAGCTTCGGTTCGACTTCCTCGACGACCGGGCGGTGCTCGAACTGCTGCGTCGGCGTCATGCCGACGAAGAGGACATGTTCAACGCGGGCTTGAAACACGGAGTGCCGCTGGCGCTCGTCGGTTTCGGGGTCGTGCTCTACTGGGGCGGCGCGGCCCAGTACTGGGAGACCGCCGCTTCCCGCAATGCCTACCTGGCAGTCGCAGCGGCCGTTGTGGTGACGCAGATCTTCTTCTTCGTGCGCAGTGCGATGTCGCATTGGGGCGATCCGGTCCGGCAGAACCTGCGGGCTCGAGCGGCGAAGTACCGTGAGATCGCCCATATCGCCCGACGGGGAGGGGCCGAGATCCCGGCTCACTATCCGCATTACGGGCCTTACCCGTTCGCCGCGAAGTTCCGTCCCGAAGTGGATGATCGTGAGAAGTCCGAGAGCAAGGGTGCAGATGATCACGGACGCCGCTGACACGGCGCAGCGCAACCTCACGGGAAGCGACGGCATAGAGGTTCGCTGGATCATGCCCGAGGGGTTCCTTGAACTCCCTTTTGAGGCAGATGACTTGGATGAGCTGGCGGATCAACTGGTTGATCTGGCCAAGCAGGCGCTGCCCGGCGCCGATGAGGAGGTGCAGTTGCAGTACGCCGCGATGTGCGCGGCGCACTACGACGAGTTCATCGAGGCCGGCGTGCAGTACGCCGGGTTCGTCACCACGGAGGTCGACGGTGTCCGTTGCACGGCAACGGTGAACGTCAGCTTCATGGACCTCGACGAGCGGGCCGGCCGCAATCCGGCCGGCTTCATCGCGACCACGATGCGGCACCTGGAGCTCGGCCAGGTCGGCGAAGTGCAACTTCCCTGCGGCCCGGCGGTGACATGCGTCGGAAACCGGTCCGCGAGCGTCGACGGCAGTCTGACGCAGTCGGGGCAGGACGAACCGATATGGACGTCGTTCATACAGGTACAGATTCCGCTGAACAACGGGACCGTGCTGATACTGGAGATGGGTACGCCCACGGTTGAAGGGTGGGACGTCTTTTCCGCCATGTTCGCCGGCATCGTGAAGAGCGTCCGTCTCTTCGACGACTCCGGGGCGCCCTTGGTGATGCCGGGGTGAAGGAGTCGTCCGAGGCCGGCGCCACGTCAGCGGTGGGCGATGTCAGGGACTACCGGCTGCTGGTCCCGCGGGAGTGGTTCCGCATCGACCTGATGCAGGACCGCTGGCGGGGCCAGCTCAAGACCTTCGTGGAGAAGCAGGCGGAAGGCCGGCAAGTCCCCGCCGAGCTGACGCGGAACGTATGGGCCACCCTGCGCAACACCGCGGAAGCCGGTCGAGCGCGTGGCGCCATGGAGTTCTACCTCCTGACGGTCTCGCGGAGCGGAGGGCTTCCGGCCTCCCTCCTCGTGTCCCTTGTGCCGCTGGGCGAGACTCCCGCCGATCCGCAGAAGTTCGCGGCATGGATTGAGGCGCGAGAGCCCGAGGACGGCCCGCGACGGCAGGTGACGGTGGTCGGTCTCCCGGCGGGTCCTGCCGTACGGGTGCTCGGTCCCACTACGCTGAGCGTTCACGCCCTCCTGCCCGGCGCGGTGGGCTACCTGACGCTCTCCTTCTCCGCACCGCTCACCGGGATGTCCGGCCCGATGGAGCGGTTGTGCGACGCCATCGCGGGTTCCTTGCGGTGGGTGGTATGACCCGCCCACGTCGTTCCGAGCAGCGTAAGGAGACCGTCCCATGAGCGATTATCGTGAGCTGGAGTTCGGCAAGTTCGTCGATGATCAGGGAACGGTCCACGACATGGTCCCGTCCGCTGTCATCGCCGCCGTGCCCGACGCCAGGGCGGCGGCTGAGGAGTACGGCCGTGAGGTCCGCTTCGACTTCCTCGACGACAGGGCCGTGCACTGGATGCTGTTCCAGCGCCGCGAGGACACGGAGAAGGCCGGCATTCTGGGTTGTCTGTTCGTTGTGCCGCTGCTTGTTTTCGGGGGTGGCGCCTGGCCGTTCTGGGACCTGGTGGCGTCTGAGAAATCGCGTCAGTTCCAGGTTGCCTTCCTTGCTGCCGACGCGCTGATCCTCTGCGTCGTGGTCGTCGGTGCCTATCTGGCCCGGCGTCCCAGCCTGCTCGACCCGGTGATACGGAACACGCGCTGCAGAGCCCGCCTCTACCGCAAGATCGTCGGCATTGCCCGTAAGGGCGGCGCCGACATCCCGCGCCTGTACCCCTACTACGGCATGTACGCAACGTCTCGGAAGTTCTTCCCCGAGGCACCTGACCGCCCCATTCCCGAGCAGAGGGAGTCCCTGTGAACAGCTTTCACGCGGGCTGCTTCCACCCGGCCCCTCGGTGCCACTGAGAGGCACCGAGAGACCCGCGGGGAACCCGTGGGTGGCACCAGGCCGGCGTGATCAGCGGATCATCAGCGGTTGATGGACTGGATCTCCTGGACGGTGACGGCCTGGTCGTTGCCGAAGGTCCCGTCGGGCAGATCGCCGCCGGCGCCGCCGGTGCCGGTCCATGCGATCTCCCAGGTGATGGTGGCCTGGAGATTGTAGGTTCCGTTGCCGGAGGAGCGGAGGTAGGTGATTCCGCAGGGGGGAGTCTGGTCGGCCTTGCCCTGGGCGTACGGCTCGCCGATGGAGCCGTCGGCGTTGATGGTGCACTCGCCCGAGGCGGGGTAGGTCTCGGCGTCCTTGGTGCCCGGCTCAAGCTTGAGGGACACCGGCTTGGCGGTCGTCGTGGCCTGGAGGGCGAAACCGGGGGCGTTGATGGCCGCGGTGGCCTGGACCTCGTCGAAGACGGCCTTGTCGAGCCAGGCCCAGGTCGGCAGGTTCACCTTGGTGGTTCCCTCGGGCTTGAGGCTGACCTCGGTGTCGGGCAGCTGCATGCGCTGGTAGGCGAGGGCGGCGAGTATCTCCGGGGTGATGGCCTCCTCGTACTGGGGCGGCGGGGCCTCGCCGTTGTCGACCCAGAAGGGGAGGTCGTTGCAGGAACTCCGCTTGAGGATGTCTGGCTCGTCGGGGTTCTCGACGGCGGCCCAGAACATGCCCTCGCCGTCCTTGTCGACGTTGTAGTCCTTGTAGCCGGGGGTGTCGGCCCAGCCGTAGTCGTCCTCGTAGTGGCGCTGCAATTCGCTGAGTGCCGCGCCCGCGTGGCCGCCCATGCCGGGTGCGTTCATCTGGCTCTCGATGTCCTTGGACGTCTTCTTCTTGAAGTCCTTGGCGCCGAGGTAGGGGGCGTACCAGCAGGGTGGGGGAGTCCAGTTGACGTCGGAGGACGTCACGTTGCCCTTGCTGCCGTTCTTGGCGACGGCTCCGGAGTACGTGATCCGGGCGGCGGCGTAGATGCCGGTGCCGTCGCTGCCGCCCGTCTGCTCAGTAGTGGCTCCCTTGTCGGAGCCCACCGGTTTTGCCGCGTACGCGGCTTCTGGGAGGACGATGGTGCTGAGGGCCAGCGTCAGCGTCGCGGTGCCGATGAATGTGCGAAGCGATCCCCTCACTGGCACTTCGCCGCCTTTGTCTCGACGAACACCTTCGATGCCTGCCACAGGCCGGTGCCAGTGGGGTACTTGACCATGATGATCTTGTAGTGGTCGAAGTCCTCGATGCTGGGCTCGGTCTTGAGGACCTTGTCGGTCTTGATCTCCTTGCCGTAGAACTTTCCGGCGTCCGCGCAGAACGCCACCTCTACCGACTTGCCGTTCGCGGCGGACCGAGTGGTGGCGTCGTAGTGACGCAGTGTGCCTGTGGCGGTCCAGCCGCCGTCGATCCAAGCGTTGACCTGCGTCTCCGCGTACTTCAGTCCATCACCGGTGGCGTACGCGGTGACAGACGCGTCCTTGGTCGTGCGCTTGTCGACACCTCGGTAGATGGCCCTGAAGAAGTTGGCGGCGTCGTCCATGGCAGCCGCCTCGTTCCCGTCCTTCGGCTTCTCCCAGTCGAAGACCAGGTTCATGTCTGCGGGCAGGGAGACGTCCACGCCGTCCGGCTTGTCCTCCGCCGGTGCTCCCGAGGGGGCCGCCGACTTGCTCGGCTTCTCCGTCCCCTGGTCGGAGCCGGCGATCTTGTCGCTGTCGCCGGACTTGTCGTCCCCGCCTCCGCAGGCCGTCAGCATCAAGGTTGCGGCGGCGGCGAACGCGGCGGCAACGGGCAAAGTGCGGCGCTTCACAGTGAGCTCCCCGTGAGACAAAGGTTCAGTCAAGAGCACAGACGCTAGCTATGAGGTTGCTGGTTTCGCCAGAGCGAACTACCCGGAGAACGAGGGTTTTCGGTTGTTTGGCGACATTTTCACGATGGGCTGTGTCCTGATCGTGCCCAGGTGCGCGATGAGTCCGGACGCCTCGATGCGCTGCCTCCGGGACCGTCGCTGTCCCTGTGCGCGCTTCCGCCCGTTATGGCGCAGGCACGCGCACGAAGGATGTGCCAGCGAACAGGGGAGCGGTTCCCCTCAGCCGTCGACCAGGAGTAGCCGGGCCGGCCGACCCGAAACCGCGCCCGTCTTGCCTCGGCCAGCCATAATGCCGGTAGGAGGTGAGCTGCCGTGTCAGTGATGAGCGAGCTGATCGAGCGGGGTGCCGTCCCCGAGGGGTACAAGGTCGAGGTGTTCGACGGCAGGGTGATCATGACGCCACAGAGCCCGGAGCAGGACTGGACCGTTTCCGACGTCAAGGACGCGGTCAAAGCCTCCGGCATCGCACGGGAACGTGTCTTCGGTGACGTCCTCATCACGTTCCCAGGGGAGAACGACGCCGCACCGGATCTGACGATCGTCGACTTCGAGGCTGAGCGCCGGAAGAACAGTTATTCGTGCCTTGATGTGCTGGCGGTGGTCGAGGTCCCGTCGGAACCGGCGGACGAGAAGGACTACGTCCGGAACGTTCGGAAGTACGGTCGCTTCGGGATCGACTTCTACATGATCGCCGATCCCTTCAAGACGATGGTCACCTTGATGTCGGAGCCGCACGCCTCGGGTTACGGGCGGGTCGTCGAGATCCCGTACGGCGATCCGGTCAGCTTCACGCTGGCCACCGGGGAGAGGGTCGAGATCGACACGGGGACCTTCCCGACGCGCGATGCGGGCGGAGTGTGACGCTGGACTGATGCCCAGCCTGACGCAGGCGGTTGCGGCGGTGCCGCGCTCGTTAGGGGAGCCCTCGAACACGCCAGGTACGACTGAGAGGGCGGGGGCCACGTGGCAGAGGACACATTCAGGGCCGGTACGGGTGTTCGGTGGCAAGTGGATGTGGTCCGTTGGCTGTTGTTCAGTCTGGTGTGTGCCGGTGGTTCACTCGGGCTGTCCTGGGTCGGGCCGGTCGTGCCGTTGCCGGGCCTGTTGCGGGGAGCGGGGTTGGTCCTCGCGTTCCTGGTGCTTCCGCTGGCCTCGCTGCTGGTGCCGTTGCTCATGCTGCGGCGGATGCCGCGCAAGCAGCGGAAGGTGGCGTGGCAGCTGTTCTTTCCGCTGGTGGCCGGGATTGCCATGGGAATATTCGGCAGCGCTGCCGGTGACGAGGCCGCGCTGGCGGACCGGGGCGTGTGGACCGACGCCGTGGTCGTACGCATGGAAGACACCGGGACCAACCGTTGCGACCTGCGTATGGTCGACGGGCGTGAGATCCCGCTCTCGCTCTCGGAGGGCGATGGCTGTGAGAACTGGGTGTCGAAGGGCGACAGGCTACGCGTGCTGTATGACCCCGAAGGCGTCGCCAGTCCGACCGAGGACCCGGACAGCAGCTCGTACGGAGGTTTCCTCGGGTCCCTCTTCGTGATCGCCGTCGTGATGGGCACCTGGGGTGGCGTGCGGCAGAGCAGATGGGATCGTGAGTACGCCGGGGAGTGACCGGGGCGGACGGGGAGAAGAGGAGCGACGGCGTTCGAATCCGGAGAACTTACGCTGCGGTCCGTTTACCGGCACTTCGCCGCCTTCGTCTCGACGAACACCTTGGATGCCTGCCACAGTCCGTCACCCGTGGGAACCTTCACCATAATGATCTTGAAGTGGTCGTAGTCCGCGATGCTGGGCTTGCTCTTCAGGACCTTCTCGGTCTTGATCTCCTTGCCATAGAACTTGCTGGAGTCCACGCAGAACGCAACCTCCACTGAGGTGCCGTTCGTGGCGGACCGGGTGGTGGCCTGGTAATGACGCCGAGTGCCAGTGGCGGTCCAACCGCCGTCGACCCTGTCGTCGATCTGCGTCTGCGCGTAGCTCAGCCCCCCGCCCGTGGAATAGGCGGTCACAGCCGAGACCTTGGACGTGCGCTTGTCGACGCCGTGGTAAATGGCGCGGACGTAGTTCGCCGCATCATCCATCGCCGCCGCCTCGTTCTTGTTCTTCGGCTTCTCCCAGTCGAAGACCAGGTTCATGTCTGCGGGCAGGGACACGTCCACGCCGTCCGGCTTGTCCTCCGCCGGTGCTCCCGAGGGGGCCGCCGACTTGCTCGGCTTCTCCGTCCCCTGGTCGGTGCCGGCGATCCTGTCACTGTCGCCGGACTTGTCGTCCCCGCCTCCACAGGCCGTCAGCATCAAGGTTGCGGCGGCGGCGAACGCGGCGGCAACGGGCAAAGTGCGGCGCTTCACAGTGAGCTCCCCGTGAGACAAAACGTTTCCAGCGCACTGACGGTATCGGTGGGGTTATTGGTTTCACCACCGCGAACTATCCGACGAATGGACCGAGATGAGGGCGTACGGCGGAGAGCCGCTCCGTCTACGCTGCGGTCGTGGTCTTCATCTCGCACCGTGCTCTCCAGGGCAGCCGTGGGCACCGGCTGGCCGCCGGCGTCATGCTCTTCCTCTTCTGGGTCTTCCTGGCCTTCGGACTCACTGCCGCGGCGGTCACGAGCCGGGTCGGGTGGCCGGCCCGGCTGGGGTTCGTTGCCGGAGCCGTCTCCGCATACCTGCTCGTGTGGTGGAGCGCCCGGTTCTGGTGGTCGGCCTTCTGCCAGGGGCGGCGTGAGGAAGCGGTGGTCGAGCCGGACGCCTGGCCCTGGCTGTTTCCCCCGGTGATCGGCGGTGTCGCCCTCGCTGTCTCCGGGGCGGGGGCGCTGAGTCGCGGGGACGGTAGTGGGTGGTTCGGGTTGGGGTTTGCCCTGGTGCTCGCCGGTCCTTCCCTCGCGATGATGGTCCTGGAGGTGCGGGAGTGGGTCTCCGAGCGATCGAGCCGTGACCAGGTGGTGCCCACCCAGCCCGTCGAGCCGCCGCGACCGCGACGGGACTGGGGGCCGGTCGGGAGGTGAGGCAGGAGGCAGGGAACAGCCTGCGCTGTGGCTGCCGGTCAGTCGAAGCCTCCCTTGGGAAGCTCCAGTGTCCGGAACTCGACCCAGTGGCCGAGCCGTTCGCTTCGTGATGCCAGTGCGAGCAGGGCGACGAGCGCCGGGAGGCCGGCCAATCCCACGACCCAGGCCGGGAAAAGCCAGCCCAGCTGGGCCACGCACAGGCAGCAGAGCAGCAGGGCGGTCGCCGTGCGGGCGAGTGCGGCCGCGATGCGGGTTGTCTCGGCGCGGGCTTCGGGGGCGCGCTGGAGGCGGGCGCCGATCAGCATGCCCAGTGCGGCGCCCGCGTGGAAACCCCACAGGATGCCGCCCGGGAAGAACATCGCGAAGGAGCCGGCACGGGGGAAGCTGAAGTTCCTGCCGATCAGAGCACCGACGAAGACCCCGTTGAACACCCATGAGAGCAGTGCCACCGATGCGAGGTGGCCGCGGATCCGGCCGTCCAGGGTGTCACCGTTCTCGCCGGGCACCGGTCGGAACACCGCGCCCGAGCAGGCCGCGCACACGGGAGTCGCCAGCGCCAGTGCGGTCAGCGCGCCGAAGATCCCTCCGCTCTTGCCGGGGCCGTCGGGCGGTGGGAAGAGGCCCTGTACCTGCCAGACGGCGACCGCCACGAGCAGGACGTACAGCCAGTAGCCGGCCAGCAGGGCCCAGCCCGCCGCGATGCGTGCCCCGCGCAGGCGCGCCACCGGCGTCTGCAGCAGGCCGCCGACGGGTACGGCGAGCAGTGCCCAGGCGACGAGCATGCCTTCGGCGGCGCGGTCCTGGGCCCGGACCTTCTCGTAAAGGGCCGGTGATGAGGGCAGGCCGAGGGATTCGGGAGCCAGCGTCAGCGTCAGGGCGAGCACGAGTGAGACGACCGCGGCAGCCGTACCTGCGGTGATCCGCAGCGCTTTGACGCGCTTGACGCGTGCTTCGGACGACTCGGGGCCGAAGCGCGAGCCCGTTCCTGTTGTGGTCATCGCTGTGTCAGCCCAGCTTCTCGTTCTGCGCCTTCACCACCGCCGGGGCCAGCTTCGCGTCGCTCGGCCTGGCGTTGGCGATGGCCGCGCCGTTGACCGAGAAGTAGACGCCGACGACCTCGCCTTCGCGGACGATCTGGGTGTGCATGGTGTGCGGGGCGCCGCGGAAGGTCAGCGTGGACGTGAAACCGAGGGTCTCGTCGCCCGCCGGGGTGACGTCCTCCGGCGCGACGGAGTCGTATGTGCTGGTGCCGTCGCCGCTTCCCTCGGCCGTGAAGCCGTCGCCGCAGGCCGCCACGGCCTTCTTCACGTCGGCCATGGTGGACTGCGCGCCGCCGGACGCGTAGGTGGTGAGCGTGATGTAGGTGTGTGCGCTGTTCAGGCCCTTCGCCTCGTCCGCCAGTACGCGCGTGAGGTCGGCCTGTGGTTCGCCGAGCGGGAGCTGGTTGATCGCGTACGCCAGGGGCGCGCAGACCGGCTTGTCGAGGGTGACGTCCTTCGGTGACTTGGCGAGGGCGAACTCGTCGCTGTGCTCCTGCACCGAGAAGCCCTTCACGTCTGCGGGTGCGACCATGAGCTCGGCCAGCTTCTCGGCAGGAGTGGGCTGCTTCGCCCGGGAGGCGGAGGGCCGGGGCTCGCCCGTTGCCTTGTCCGACTCCTCGCCCTCCCCGCCGCACGCGGTGAGCGACAGCGCGGTGAGCAGGGACAGGGCTGAAGCGGCGGCCGACGTGGTGCGGTTCAAGTGGGGGGCTCCTCAAGGTACTCGCGCGGCTCGCGCGGTGTTGTCCCGTACGTCCCGTCACCGGTCCGGGCGGAAGAGCATGGCACGGTCGCCCGGCGCCCTCGTGAGTGAATCGTGCAGGGCTCATGTGCGGTGCGTGATGAACCGTACGTCGTCCGTGGTTGGTGGGGTGCTCCTGCGGTTTGCTGCCGCACAGTGGTCGGCCGGTCTCAACTGGGTTGTTCAACAGTGAAATTGCAGATGAGTAACGGTGTGCGGGGTGAGATGCGTGAGGCGGACTCCGCCTTGAGGGGCTTATGTGTGGCTGATACGGTGCGATGGCTTGACACTCACCCCCAGCGTTGGCTATTCGCCCAGGCCGGGCGGGTAAGTCCGACCCGTCGTGCATGTCTGCGCGCGGGCGGACCTGGGCGAAGTGTCAGGAATTTCAGGGAACTTGGCAGACATCGTCTTGGGTGTACGGGGAGCGGTTGCGTGAAGATCCAAGAGCGTACGGGGGCGGGCGCCGGTCGTTCCGCGACACCGGTCGGGCCGGCGGTCGGCGACCGGCTTCCCACTCCTCCTCGCGAGCGCAAACCCGCGCTGGCCGCGCTGGCGGTCCTGTTGATCCTGCTCGGCGCGCTCGGCGCCACGATGCTCGTGCTGCAGGCCGGGGACCGGATCGAGGTCGTGAAGATCACCAAGGAGATTCCGGCCGGCCAGAAGGTCACCGATGCCAACACCACGTCGGTCATGGTCGCCGAGGACCCGGAGATCAACTACGTCGAGTGGACTCAGCTCGACGCCCTGAAGAAGCTCAAGGCCGTCAGCACGATCCCGGGCGGCGTCGTCGCCGTCGGTGAGATGTTCGGCGATGAGGCCAAGGTCCCCGCGGGCAAGGCCCTTGTCGGGCTCTCCCTCAAGGAGGGGCAGTACCCGGCCGATCTGGAGATCGGTGACGCCGTCGCCGCCTACCGCGTCGGTGGTACCTCGAACTCGAACTCCGACTCCGACGCCGACGGCGGCTCCTCCGGCTCCACCGGCGGTGGCAACACCCTGATCGTGGACGAGGCGCGGGTGAACTCCGTGCCGGAGGAGCAGAGCGGCGACATCGTCAGCAGCACCAACAAGCCCGTGACGCTGCTCGTCGACAACGCCGACGCCGCGGCGCTCACCCAGGCCGCCTCCAACGGCGAGGTGGCTCTCGTCCTCGTCCCTGGCAACTAGAAGGCGGCACCCGACCCATGGCCCTCATCGCCCTCGCCGCCGACAAGGGTTCCCCCGGCGTCACCACCGCGGCCGTCGCTCTCGCGGCGGTCTGGCCGCGGCGGGTGCTGCTCGCCGAGACCGACCCGGCGGGCGGTGACCTCGTGTACCGCAGTGCCGCCGCGCACGGCGGGCCGCTGAACCCGAACACCGGGATGCTGTCCATCGCCGCCACCGCACGGCGTGGACTCGTGCCCGACCAACTGTGGGACCACGTACAGCCGTTGAGCGGCGGGCTCGAAGTGCTCGTCGGGCTCGGGATCGCCGAGCAGGCCGCCGGCCTCACCGGGCTGTGGCCGACGCTCGGGCACGCCTTCGCCTCGCTCGCCGACTCCCCGCACGCGCCCGCCGACGTCATCGCCGACTGCGGGCGGATCAGCGGGGACACCCCGGCCGTGGAGCTGTTCCCGCACGCCTCCCTCGTGCTGCTCGTCTCGCGCACCGAGCCCGAGGCGCTGGCGCGCGTACGGGACCGGGCCGCCGCGCTCGCCGGCAAGCTGCACGGCGGGCCGCGCGGCGCCGCGACGCTCGGCAACCCGGTGATCGGCGTCGTCCTCGTCGCCGACACGGGCAACGCGGCCAAGCTCGCGTCCCAGGTCAACGACATGCTCGTACACGCGCAGACCGGTGCCCGGGTGGTCGGCACCCTCGCCGACGACCCGGCCGGTGCCGAGCAGCTGGCCGGGCGCAGGCGCGGGCGGCTCGACAAGTCGCTGCTGATCCGGTCCGCGCGCAAGGTGACGGCCGACGTGTACCAGCAGTACGGCGCCGCGTGGGCGGCTCACGCCCAGGCTCAGGCTCAGGCCCAGCAGCCGCCCCAGGCGCACGGGGCCGGGCGATGACCGCTGTCGACCATCAGCTGGTCAAGCGGTTCCGTCAGGAGGCCGGCGACCGGATCGCCGAACAGCGCCGCCTAGACCAGGTCAACGGCGTCACGCCGATGTCCACCGAGGACGAGCGGCAGTACGCCCGTGCCGTCATCGCCCAGATACTGGAGGAGTACGCCCGCGCGGAGATCAACGCGGGCCGTACGCCGCTGGACGCCGAGACGGAGGAGCAGTACGCGGCCGCCGTGCACGCCGCGCTGTTCGGAGTCGGGCGGCTCCAGCCGCTGCTGGACGACCCCGAGGTCGAGAACATCGACATCAACGGCTGCGACCAGGTGTTCGTCGGCTACTCGGACGGCCGTGAGACGCGTGGTGAGCCCGTCGCCGAGACCGACGAGGAGCTCATCGACCTGATCCAGGTGCTGGGCGCGTACTCCGGTCTGTCGTCCCGGCCCTTCGACTCCGCCAACCCCCAGCTCGACCTGCGGCTGCCGGACGGTTCGCGTCTGTCGGCCGTCATGGACGTGACGCGGCGGCCCGCGCTGTCCATCCGCCGCTCGCGCATGGGCAAGGTGTTCATCTCCGACCTCGTCGGCAACGGGACGCTGACCCCCGAGCTCGGGCACTTCCTCGCCTGCGCCGTCCGCGCCCGCAAGAACATCATGATCGCGGGCGCCACCAACGCCGGTAAGACCACGCTGCTGCGCGCCCTCGCCAACGAGATCCCGCCGCAGGAGCGGCTCATCACCGTCGAGCGGGCGCTGGAGCTCGGGCTCGACACGTTCCCCGACCTCCACCCCAACGTCGTGGCGTTCGAGGAGCGGCTGCCCAACTCCGAGGGCCAGGGCACCATTTCCATGGCGGAGCTGGTGCGCAGGTCACTGCGTATGAACCCCTCCCGCGTCATCGTCGGTGAGGTGCTCGGCGACGAGATCGTGACCATGCTGAACGCGATGTCCCAGGGCAACGACGGTTCGCTGTCCACGATCCACGCCAACAGCTCCAGCGAGGTCTTCAACCGTATTTCCACCTACGCCCTGCAGGCGACGGAACGGCTGCCCATCGAGGCCAGCCAGATGCTGATCGCGGGCGCGGTGAACTTCGTCGTCTTCGTCCAGCGGCGCAACGACTTCCAGAGCGGCGGCCGTCTCCAGCGCACGGTCACCTCCGTGCGCGAGGTCAACGGCGTCGACGGACGCGTGCTGTCCAGCGAGGTGTTCGCGGAGGCCCCCGACGGGCGGGTCACCGCGCACGCCCCCATAGCCTGCCTGGAGGAACTGATGGCCTACGGCTACCGGCCCAGCGGAACGTGGGGGTGAGCCCGGTGACCCGTACGACCACCGACCTCGCCGCGCTCGACTCGCTCGGCGCCATGGGCGGCCTGTTCTCCACCACCGTCCTGTACGCGCTCGCGTCGGGCGTCGCCGTCGGCGGCGGACTCGCCCTGTTCGCCGTCGCCGTACGCGGACTGCCCGCGAAGCCCGAGCACGAGAAGCAGAAGGCGAGCGAGCGCGCGAACGAACTGGTCCGGTTCGCCGGCCGGCGCGGCTCCCTCGCCGCGCTCGTCGGCCTCGCCGTACTGCTGCTGACCCGCTGGACGGTCGCCGGTATCGCCTCCGCCGTCCTCGTCTTCTTCTGGGACCGCCTCTTCGGCGGGGCCGGGGAGGAGAAGGCCGCGATGCGGCGCGTGGAGGCGCTGGCCTCCTGGACCGAGTCGCTGCGCGACACCATCGCCGGCGCGGTGGGCCTGGAGCAGGCCATCCCGGCGTCCGCGCGCGCCGCCGCTCCCGTACTGCGCCCGCACCTCGACGCGCTCGTCGACCGGCTGCGCTCCCGCACCCCGCTGGCCGAGGCGCTCCAGCAGCTCGCCGACGAGATCGACGACGCCTCCGCCGACATCATCGTCGCCGCCCTCATCCTCAACGCCCGGCTGCGCGGACCCGGTCTGCGGCAGGTGCTGGGCGCGCTGGCGAAGTCGGCGCGCGAGGAGGTCGACATGCGGCAGCGCGTGATGGCGCAGCGCGCCTCCACCCGGCGCTCGGTGCAGATCGTCGTCGCCGTGTCGATCGCGTTCGTGCTCGGACTGTCCATCTTCAACCGGGAGTTCGTCGAGCCGTACAACACCGCGGTCGGACAGCTCGTACTCGCTTGCGTCTGCGGTCTGTTCGCGCTCGGCTTCTGGTGGCTGCGCAAGCTGTCCACCATCGAGACGCCCGAACGGTTCCTGGTGCGCGACGAGTCGGCGGTGCGGTTCGTGCGTCCGCGTACGCCCGATGCCGTACCGGCCGCCCAGCAGCAGGCGCCGCTCCAGCCGGAAGAGGGGGTACGCCGGTGAGTGACGAACTGACGATGCCGGTGGTCGTCGGCGCGGTCATCGGACTCGGGATCTACGTCCTGGTCCGCGCGTTGATGCCCACCAAGCGCAGTGCGCTCTCCCAGGTCGCCCGGATCGACGCCATGCGGGCGCGTGGTACGGCGTACGAGTCGGCCCGCACGGCGGCGCGGGACACCGGCCGTTTCGGCTCGCTGCGGGCCGAAGTGGGTGCGCGGGTCGCCGAGTTCTACCTGCAGCAGGGGTGGGAGCAGCGTTCGCTGCGCGCGGACCTCGCCGTCCTGGAACGCAGCTGGGAGAAGTTCCTGGCGACGAAGGTGCTGCTGGCGGTGGCCGGTCTGTTCTTCGGCCCGTTCCTCTTCGCCATCGTCTGGACGCTCGCCCTCGCCGACAGCCCGATCATCCCGGTGTGGATGGCCCTGCTGTGCGCGGCGCTGTTCTTCTTCCTGCCCGACCTGGAGGTACGCCGGGACGCCGCCGAGAAGCGGCGCGATCTGCGCCGGGTGATCGGCGCGTACCTGGACCTGGTGTCGATGAGCCTGGCCGGCGGGCGGGGCCTGCCGGAGGCGCTGATGGCGGCGGCCGAGGTGTCCGACGGCTGGGCGACGCACCGTATCCGCAACGCCCTCGCCGACGCCCGGATCACCGGCATCAGCCAGTGGCAGGCGCTGGGGCAGCTGGGGGAGGAGCTGGGCGTGGAGGAGCTCAAGGACCTCTCCGCGTCCCTGGCGCTGGTCGCGGACGACGGTGCCAAGGTGCGCGAGTCCCTCGCCTCCCGCGCCGAGACCATGCGGCACCGCGAACTCGCCGAGATCGAGGGCAACGCGGGTGAGAAGTCCCAGTCGATGCTCGTGGCACAGCTGCTGCTGTGCGCGGGGTTCCTCGTGTTCCTGATCTTCCCGGCGGCGATGCGGGTGTTCCAGGTGTGAGAACCGCTACCCCTGAGCCGTACGTCAGAACTTCCGTGAACCGAATTCGAGAGGACAACGCGTCATGAACGGACGTACCTTCCACACCGGCATCCCTGCCGTGGACTTCCTGGTCACCTTCATGCGGGCCCGCGTGGAGCGCGCCCGCTCCGGCGAACTGGACCGCGGTGCCTCCGCGGTGGAGTGGGTCATCATCTCGGCGGTCGTCGTGGCGATCGTGGGCGTGGTGGCCGCCATCATCAACGCCGCGCTGAAGGGTGGCGCCGAGAAGGTCGGCGACTGCATCGAGGGCGCCAGCGCGAGCGGTACCTGCTGACCGCGCGTACGACGACAACGGGGTTGGCGGGAATGCGCGTACGTCGCTGGGTACGCCGACGGGTGGAGGCCGCCTCCGCCCGCGGCGATTCCGGCATGACCGCGATCGAGTTCGTGTTCCTCACTCCCGTCCTGTTCTTCATGATCTTCGCGACGGTGCAGTTCGCGCTGTACTTCTTCGCCGATCACGTCGCCCAGGCGGCGGCGCAGGCGGGTGCGCGCAAGGCGCGTGCGACGGCGGACGCCCAGCCGGGCGGCTGGCGGGGCGAGGCGCAGGGCGTGGTGGACAGCTACATCCGGCAGCTCGGCCCGCAGTTGGTGCTGTCGCCCGACGTGAAGATGCTCCAGCCGGAACAGGACACGGTGGGCGTGGAGATCACGGCACGCATTCCGACGGTGTTCCCGGGCCTGGACCTGACGGTGCACGCGCAGTCGGTGGGGCCGGTGGAGCGGTTCGTGCAGGAGGGGGAGAACTAGATGAGGTTCCCCCTGGGGGACGGACGGCCGGGGGCGGGCGACGACCGGGACCGGGGTCTGTCCACGATCGAGGTGGTCATCCTCGCGCCGGTGATGATCCTGTTCATCCTCGTCCTGGTGGCGTTCGGGCAACTGGTCGACGGGCGCGGCGCGTTGGACGGCGCGGCGCGGGACGCGGCCCGCGCGGGCTCGATCCAGAAGGACCACGGCACGGCGATGGCCGAGGCGCGGGCGGCGGCGGAGGCGAACCTCACGGACATCTGCGCCGGTCCGGTGAGCGTCGTCCAGACCAGCCAGGGCTTCGAGCCGGACACCCTCTTCTCGGTCGAGGTGAGCTGCGAGGTGCGGGGCCTCGCCATGCTGGGCCTGGACATCCCGACGACCCTGACCGCGAGCTTCAGCTCGCCGCTGGACCCGTACCGGAGGACGGCGTGAGAACGACGCGCATGCGGACCTGGGTGTCGGACCGCCGTACGCGGCTGGACGACCGCGGCTCCGGCGCCGGCGCGGTCATCATCTTCGCGCTGGTCTTCCTGTCCCTGGCGGCCTTCGTCATCGACGGCGGCATGTCCATCTCCAAACGGGAGCGCGCGGCGGACATCGCGGAACAGGCGGCCCGTTACGCCGCCCAGGACATCGACCGCGAGGCGCTGTACGACGACGTGGGCGGCCCCGCGCCGATCAACTACGAGAACTGCGACGCCCGGGTGAAGGCGTTCGCCCGCGAGATGGACATGTCCGGGGCGGACATCGCGGCGACGCACTGCGTGGCGGCGACCGTGGAGGCGGTGGAGGTCGAGGTGCGGCTGACGTACGCGCCGGTCTTCACGGGCATGTTCTACGGCGGGGACGTGGTGGTGCACGGGCGGGCGGTGGCGGAGAACGAGGTGGGCTGACGCCCGCGGAAGTGTCACAGTCGTCCCGACCCGAAAAATCCCTCGGACCTGC
This sequence comes from Streptomyces sp. NPDC020731, assembly GCF_044334705.1. Taxonomy (NCBI): domain Bacteria; kingdom Bacillati; phylum Actinomycetota; class Actinomycetes; order Kitasatosporales; family Streptomycetaceae; genus Streptomyces; species Streptomyces sp. NPDC020731. The sequence goes on along the minus strand of NZ_JBIRTN010000016.1, from coordinate 69,896 downwards.
ACACCGTTCACCGGACGGTCGTACGAAAAGGGAGAGGAATCGGGAGGAAGTCGTGGCGGGGCGTGAGAAGCCACTCGGAAAAGCGCCTGCCGGTGGCCGACGGCTTCAGGAACCGGTGGGTAGCGTGAAGGCGCAGGCCCATTCCGTGACCGGATTGCCACACTGATGAATTCGGTGACGCTGAGGCAGGGTCCGTCAACTGCGCGCCACTGGTCGGCTGTTGGTGAGCGTGCTTTGATCAGTGCGCACGGCTCGTCGGAGTGGGTCCCGGTTCCGGGCTTCCGGCGAATTCCCCGCCGCTGCGTTCCTTGCTACGAATGGAAAGGCCAGCCATGAACTTCGTCCCCCAGGTCGAAACGGCCGAAATCTCCGACGCGGACCTGGACAGCGTGTCCGGCGGCCAGTCCGTCTCCGCCGGCATCGACGCCGGTGTGGCCGTCGTCCTGGACCACGGTTCCGTCGGTGTGGGTGTGTACGCCGAGGCGGGCCCCCTCTGTGTCTCCGCCGGTCTCGGCGGCTCGGTGGGCCACGCGGGCGCCGCGCGCACCACGATGCTCTGAGCGTGTGCTGGGCCCCGGTCTGTTCGCAGGCCGGGGCCCGGCTCATTTCTTGGGGCGCTTGTCCTCGACCTTCATCTTCTCGTTGACCTGCTTGGTGAGTTCGTCCTCGAGCTTCTTGAACTCACGGACCACGGCGTCGGACATGCTCGCGAGCGCGTCGAGCTGCTGGGTGATGTCCTCGCGGCCGTCCTCCCAGTTGGACTCGAAGTCGGAGAGCGCGTCGTTGACACTGCCGTCGCCGATGTCGTCCTTGTAGGACTCGAAGAGCTTCTTGGTGTGGTTCATCCGCGTCTTGAGGGACCGCAGGCGACGCCCGTAGTCCTCCATCTCGGTCAGCGGAAGCGCGAGATCGCTCTTTCCCTCGCCCATACGGAACTCCCCCTCGGTAGGCCGGGTCTAGACGAACCGGAATGTACTCGTCACCGCGTCGAAGACGTCATGGAACGCCTCCGCGAGGTCGAGTACCGGGCTGGCTCCCGAGACGAGTGCGACCTGGTCGGAGGTTCCCGGCACGGGGATGTACGTCTGGCTCAGCACCATACGCAGGGTACGGCTGTCGCCCTGGGCGACGGGGACGTCCTCGACGCCGTAGGTCCGAGCGGCCACGCCGACCTCGGGAATCTCGACGGTCGTCACCTTGCGCCAGGCGTCGCCCTCGCGGCGGGCTGTGATGGTCCGCAGGCTCTCGGCGATGGCGCGCGGATCGGTGGACAGGGCGACGCCCTGCTGATTCTTCGCGCCGAGCACCGAGACCGTGACGGTGGCGGAGAGAGGGACCCCGTCGAAGTTCTCCGCCATGCAGCCCAGATAGAGCGCACCGGAGTCGTGGGCGTCCTTGGCCATCTTGCGGAGCATGGCGGTCAGATCGGTGCGGTAGGGGGCGAGTTCGGGAACGTCCCGGACGCGCTCGTCGACCAGGGCACGGATGGTCGCTTCCCGCCCTTCGGGGCGGATGGCGAACTCCCACCAGGAATCCGGGACCGCCAGTGAAAAGCTCGGCATCGGTGAACTCTTTCTGATTCGCTCCGGCAGCCTAGTCCAGAATGATGCCGAGGTCCTCGGTCGAAATTTCGATCAGTCGGCTCTCCGGCACCGTCGGTGCCGCGTAATCCAGGGACCGGATGCGTTCGAGGAAATCATCCGGAAGGGATACATGATATGTGGCGATGTAGTAGGGGAGATCTTCCCGCCAGAGCCAGATTCCGTCCGTGATCAGTGACCCGATGCCCGTCATGTTCGGCGCCTCGGGGTCCAGGACGTCCGGTCCGGCGCTCATCTCGCTCCAGATTTCCGTTCCGTTCCTCAGATAGTCCAGGATCCTCCGCTCGTCCGGCTCCCCGGAGGGCCTGACGGCGTCCTTGATGGACCCGTCCTCGGGAAGTCCCCATCCGGGTGACAGTTCAGTGAAGAATCCAACAGGCCGAATCATCGATACTCCTTGCAGCGCCGCTGTCCTCAGACCATGGGAAGGAAAGTGAGCCAGACTCCGCCGTCCTTGATATGTGGTGTGAAGGGACCTTCGCCGTAGCTCGGGACGCCGACAGCGTTGGTCGGAGCCTTGACGGGAACTCCAAGGGAGTTCGCCAGGTTTTGAATCGCCTGCGGCTGGGCGGCTCCTGAATGACAGGTGAGCATTCTGACGGGTTCACCGCTGTAGCCCGGTATTCGATTGATTGTATCAAGAACGTGATTCGGATGAACGATGTGACCCCCTGCCCTCGCTCCTGCGCGGTTCGCCTCACCGGCAATCATGAGTCCGTCTCTCGTGCCGTGGATGATGACATCTTGATATCCCGGGAGCCGCTTCGCCACATCGAAGTTCCGCAGAGTGGCGGGATCGTAGCCAATAGCGGTTGCTCCGTCCTTGTGGTAAACCGGGACGTCTGAGGGAAGAGCGTCGTCGGCGGCCCGTCCAGGAGGGCCCACATGTGCTGAATCCGCCTTCCACCAACGGCTTTTCCCCATCATGCTGAAGGTGAGCAGCCGGACGTTCTTCAGCGCGCGGACGCTGTTGGCGAGGTTCTTGAGGCCACCGCCGATTCCGCCCATGAAGCCGCCGCCGAGTGCCTTGAGGCCGCCGGCTTTCCACAGCTTGCCCAGCTTGGCGAGGCTGGTGAAGCCCTTCGTGGCGGGGATGCAGTCGAGGGCGGCCCACAACAGGTCTCCCCAGCCTGCCTGGCCCTTGACGACTTTTCTTAACGTATCGGCCATCACGACCAGGGCCGCAGCGAAGACCAGCCAGCCCAGCGGTCCGCCCACGATCATCACGATGATGCCGACAACGGCGACGACCCACTTGCAGACGGTGACGATCTCGTCCCAGTTGTCGGTGACCCAGTCACCGATCTCCTCCCACCAACTGCGGTTGGGGATGCCGGCGTCGGATGCCTCTCTCAGCTTGGTCACCGTGCGGCGGGCGGCCTCTTCGCGGAGGCCCTTCGCCTGGGCGGCGAGCTTCTTGGCCGCTTCGAGGGCGCTCTCGGCCGCCTCGACCTTCCGCTCAGCTGTGTCCTGACGGGACTTGGCGTGTTGGGCGTTGCGCGTGGCGCGACGGATCTCGTTCTCGTCGGGCTTGGGGATCTCCTTGCCGCCGTTCTTCGACGGGTCGTAGGAGTCCACTTTCTGGGCCGCGGTGCGCACCCAGTCGTTGGCGTCGGTCAGCGCCTGCTGGGCGGTGGTGAGTTCGGCGCGTGCCTTGCGGCCGTCCCGCAGCGCTTTGTCGGCCTTCTCCTGAGCGTCCTCCAGGTCCGGCCAGAAGTCGGTGAGGGCGTCCCCTGCCAGGTCGTACGACTTCTTCAGTTTCCGCAACCGCTTGGGTGCGTCCGCGAACTCCTCCGCGAAGACGTCGGCCGTCTTGCCGGCCCAGGAGAGGATCTCGTCCTCCTTGGCGATCCCCTTGAGGTCCCGCAGCGCTTCGCCCACGTCGTCGGCGAAGTCGTGCAGGGTACCGGCGAGTTTCCGGATACGCTGCGGATCACCCGGAGTCGGGTCCTTCTCCAGGTCGAGTATGTGCCAGTCCGTCGGCCTGTGTGACACGTGTGTACCCCCGTAACGCCTGCACCGTCCGTGTCGGAACGTGCGGCGAACTTACCAGGTGTGATGCGAACAGGGGTGTGACCAGCCGCCACGGTCACCGACTGGCCGGTGGGCTCCCTGACTTGAGGGCTTCGACGAAGGCGCTGAAAGCGGGGGCCGGGAAGGAGAGGGGGCCGTGGGTGGGGTGTTTGGAGTCGCGTATGGCTGTGTGAGTGGGGGAGGGGGCTATTTCCACGCAGTTGTTGCCGTCGCCACTTCCGGAGTAGGACGACCTCTGCCAGTTTTCGGATGTGGTCACGGCTGCCTTACAGCTCCTTCGCCAGACGGTGGATGAAATCACGTGAGCGCGCGGGTTCGAGAGACGCGGACTCCACCATATGGAAAAGCGTGCGAAGAGCACTGAGTTGGGCTTCTGAGTCGATGAAGGCGGCACCCTGCGGTGCGTCTCGTACGGCCGTGTCCAGCCTGGGTACGACACCGCTCACGTACATCATGGCGTTGGTGGCTCCCGCGAAGCCGTCCAGGTCGAAGGGGATGACGCGCACGGTGATGTGGTCTGCCTCGGATAGCTCCAGAACGCGGAGGAGTTGAGCGCGCGCGGCGGTCCGGTCACCTACGCGGATGCGCAGAGCTGCCTCATGGATGACGGCGGTGTACGGAACGGACCGCAGGTCTTCGATGATCCGCCTGCGCTCCATTCGATGGTTCACGCGCAGTTCGAGGTCGTCGGCGGGCAGCTTGGGCACACGGTAGGAGAAGACCGCACGAGCGTAGTCCTCTGTCTGGAAGAGGCCGGGTACGTGCAGGAACTCGACGTCCTGGCGGCACGTGCAGTGGTGCTCCAACTCGGCGAGGTCCAGGAACGAAGGGGGCAGCAGGCCCTTGTATCGCTCCCACCAACCACGTGTCCGGTCGATGGCCATGGAGACCAATGCCTCGACCAACTTCTCATCCGTGCAGGAGTAGTGAGCGGCGAGTTGTCGTACGCGCGTTTCACTGACGCCTGCCACGCCGGCCTCGATCTGACTCACCTGTGCCGAGTCGGTACCGAGCAGCGCGGCGGCTTCGCGCCCCTTGAGCCCTGCGGCCTCCCGTAGTTTCCGCAGTTCAGTGCCCAGTCGCTCCTGGCGTGCGGTGGCCTGCTGCCTGCGCGGCATGGCGTGCTCCTCGCCTTCAACTGCCGACAGGCAGTGACACGTTCGGGGCGAAGAGTATGGCAATGGCTTGCATGGGCCCAAATTTTGCCCCTACCGTCAGTGATGCGACGCACACTCTGCGGCACCCGGGGTTCCGGAAGCGCACCGCTCCGTCATGCCATGACGGACGCGGCGGAGCCACCGCCCGGCCATCTCCCATCCCTGACAGGAGTCCACGCATGCCCGAAACCGGCATCGAAGAGGCCGCCGCCTCCTGGGAGTACACCTTGTCCATCCCGAACGACCACGAGCCGTGACCGTCTGCCGCCGTACCCTCCGGCTGATCCTCACGATGCACGGCCTGATCGGCCTCGTCGACACCGCCGAACTGCTGGCGACGGAACTGGTAGCCAACTCCGTACGGCACACGAAGGGGCCGGCGGCGCTGCGCGTGCGCTGGTCGGACGGCGTACTGCGGATCGGCGCGTGGGACACGGACCCGGAACCGCCCGAGCCGCCGGGGCGCTGGGAGCGGCTCACCGAGGCGGAGGAGGGGCGGGGTCTGGCCCTGGTGCGGGCCTGCGCGGACCTCTGGGGCTGGCAGCCCCACGCGAGGGACGGCAGCCGGGGCAGGTACGTGTGGTGTGACCTCGTCGCGGCCTGACTCGTTGATCACGCCGACCAGGAAGGAGAGCTGATGGTCAGCTCGTCGCACGAGGCGCTGCACAGGGTCTTCCAGAAGGATCCCGCGCTGCTGACACGGGCGTTGCAGCGTGTCCTGAATGTTGACTTCCCCGAGCCGCGGGACTTCGCGGTGCTGAACGCGGACCTGACGGAGATCGAGCCTGTCGAGCGGCGCGTGGACACGCTGATGCGCGTGGAGACGGATGAGGGCGCCTATCTCCTGGTCATCGAGGCGCAGGGGAAAGTGGACAACGCCAAGAGGGGCAGCTGGGCGTACTACCTGTCGTACTTGTATGCGAAGTACCGCTGCGAGCCAGTCCTCATCGTGATCACTCAGAGCAGAGCCACGGCGCGATGGGCGGCTCGGCCGATCAGGCTCGGGCTGCCTGGTTGGCACTCGCTGACCGTTCGGCCACTGGTGCTGGGGCCGGAGAACGTGCCGGTGATCACGGACGAACAGGAGGCGGAGCGGGATGTACCGCTTGCGGTTCTCTCGGCCATGACGCATGGCCGGGGGAAGCGGGCTGCCACCATACTGGAACCGCTGGCTACCGCCTTGCGGACCCTGGACGCCGAGAGTGCGGCCGTTTTCGTTGCGTTCGTCGACTCATGCCTGATCGATACCCAGGCCAAGGAAATCTGGAGGGACCTGATGGCGGCGATCCACTACTTCTTCCGGCACCCGGTGGCGGAGCAGGTGCGCGAGGAGGGCCGGGTCGAGAAGAGCGCTGAGATGACACTGCGCATCCTGGAGTGGCGGGATATCCAGGTGCCCGACGCTGTACGGGAGCGGGTCCAGGCGTGCACCGACCTCGATCAGCTCGAGCTCTGGGCCCAGCGGGCTGTTCACGCCACCCGGGCCGAGGACCTGTTCAGCGGTTGATCGACGGATCTCCTGGTGCCGTCGGGGAGGTTGCGGCGGGAGGAGTGGCTCCGGCCTTCGACTGCGGCCGTTCGAGTCAATAAGATCCTCGTAGGCTCAGCAGACCCTCCTCCCACACGACCCCAGGACACCCGCCATGCCGCGACGCCGCAGTCCCAGCCCGTCCAGCTCGACGGCTCCGAGGAACAGGACGCCGCAGCCGGTGCGGGTGCGGCGGCGGTCGTTCGGGGACTTCGTCAAGGCGTTCCTCGCCTTCGTGGCGTTGGCCGTGCTGCTCGTCGGGGTGCCGCTCGCGTTGGCGACGCAGGCCGGCTGGCCGTTGCCGGAGACGTTCGAGCCGATGGAGTGGCTCAAGCAGGACATCTCCGTCCAGACCTTCCTCTCCATCCTGACCTTCGTCGTCTGGCTCGCCTGGGCGCAGTTCACCGCGTGCGTGCTCGTCGAGATGAAGGCCGCGCTGTCGGGGGTCGGGGTGCCTGGGCGGGTGCCCGGGGCCGGGCCCAGCCAACTGCTAGCCCGTCAGCTCGTCGCCGCGCTGCTGCTCGTCGGCGCGACCGCCGCCAGCTTCGCTCCGGGGATCGGCCAGCTCGGGCAGAGCCTCGAGGACAGTCAGCGGCCCGCCGTGGCCGCCGCCGCCCAGCAGACCCCCGGGTTCTTCGCCCAGCAGCAGGAGCAGGCGGCCGACACCGCCGCCGCGCTCGCCGAGCAGGCGTCGCACGCCGAAGCGGCGGCGGGCAGCAGCGCCAAGCAGCAGGGCGACACGAAGTTCTACCGGATCCAGCCGCCCGAGGGGCGCCACCACGACTCCCTCTGGGAGATCTCCGAGCGGCACCTCGGTGACGGACGCCGGTACAAGGAGATCTTCGAGCTCAACAAGGACCGCACCCAGCCCGACGGTTCCAAGCTGTCCGAGGCCAGCCTGATCCGGCCCGGCTGGATCATGGAGATGCCCGGCGACGCGCGCGGCGGCGACCTCGTCGAGATGCCGGACGAGGCCCCCGAGGTCTCGCCCGAGGTGCAGCAGCAGATCCGCGACTACGACAGGACCGGGGACCACGCCCAGGGCAGTGGTGGCGGTGGTGCCGCCCACGTCTCCGTTCCCGAGCAGCGGCCGGCCCCCGCACCCGCCCCCGTTCCCGGGACCGACAACGCCGGTCACCAGCAGGAACGGCAGCACGCCACCCCCGCCCAGGAGTCCTCCTCCTTCGGCCTCCCCGAAGCCCTCCTCGCCGCGCCCCTCCTCGCCGCCGGCCTCCTCGGCGCGCTCGGGCACCGGCGCCGGCAGGCGTTGTGGCAGTCGGCGTTCGGCGGTATCGGCGGGCGGCGCGGCATGGAGCCGCCCACCCCGGCCGGGGACGCCCAGGACGTCCAGGACGCGCTGCTGGTCGGCGCCGACCCCGAGGGCGTACGGCTGCTCGACCGGTCGCTGCGCGGGCTCGCCGCGTCCCTCGCCGCCGAGTCCCGTCCGCTGCCCACCGTCTACGCGGCCTGGCTCAGCAACGGCGACCTGCACCTCCAGCTCGCCCAGCCGTCCGGGAAGCCGCCGGCGCCCTGGCAGCTCGGGCAGGACCAGACGTTCTGGATGCTGGCCAAGGACGACGCCGCGCGGTACGAGGAGGTCGACACCGCCGCTCCCTTCCCCGGCCTCGTCAGCCTCGGCACCATGGACGACTCGCGGCTGCTGCTCAACCTGGAGTCCGTCCCCGGCATCGTCTCGCTGAGCGGCAGCGAGGCCGACCGGGCCGCCGTGTTCGCCTCCGTCGCCGCCGAGCTGGCCACCAACGGCTGGTCGGACCGGATGACCATCACCCTCGTCGGATTCGGCGAGGACCTGACCCCGCTCGCCCCCAGCCGCCTCCGCCACCTCGACGGCATCGAGGCGCTGATCGAGACCATGGAGGCCGAGACGCGGCAACGGCGCGGCGCGCTCGGTGCCGCCGGCCACGACTCCGTGCTCACCGGGCGCACCGGGCCCGCCCAGCACACCCGTTGGGCCCCGCACCTCGTGCTGCTCGCCGCCGAGCCGTCCGCCGAGGACGCCGTCACGCTCGCCGAACTCGCCGCCGACGCGAGCCGCCTCGGCATCGGCTACCTCGTCGGCACCGGCAGCGGTGATCTGCCGGGCGCCGCCTGGGAGATGGAGATCACCGGCGAGGGCAAGCTGCTCGCGCCCCTCCTCGGGCTCGAACTCGACGCCCAGCTCCTGCCCGCCGCCCAACAGCGCGCGGTCGTCGAGCTGTTCACCGACGCCGACCCCGAGCGCGGACCCGACGGCCCCGGCAACACCCCGCCGTTCCTCGTCGACATCAGCGAGCAGGGGCGGCCCGCCGTGTACGCGCGCCTGGTCGGACCGTACGAGATCATCGGACTCGACACCCCGGACGGCGAGCGCAGCGCCCTGCTGCACGAGGCGCTCGCGCTGCTGCTCCTGCACCGCGAGGGCGTGCATCCGCGCGTGCTGTCGTCCGCGCTGTGGCCGCGCGGTGTCACCGACGACGTGCGCGAGGCGCTCATCGAGCGGCTGCGCGCCTGGCTCGGCGCCGACCCCGACGGCACCCCCCGCCTCGGCACGGACGACACCGGACGGCTCACCCTCGCCAAGTCCGTCGTCTCCGACCTGGACGTACTGCGGTCGCTGTACCACGAGGCCACCCAGGGCAAGGGCGTCGACAGCCGGGCCGTACGCGGACGGCTGCTCACCGACGCGCTGGTGCTGGTGCGCGGGCCGCTGCTCGCCGACCGGCCCGAGGGCCGCTACCGCTGGCTCACCCACGAGATCGTCGACGCCCAGCTCCCGCTGCTCGTCGCGGACACCGGACTCGCGCTCTCCGAGTTCCACCTGGAGAAGAACCGCGCGGAGAAGGCCATCGAGGCGATCGACGCCGCGCTGCGCACCGCCCCGGCCGACGAGCGGCTGTGGAACGAACTGCTGCGCGCCACCCACGCCCTCGGCGACCCCGCACGGCTCACCGCCCTCGCCGCCGACCTCGTCGGCCGCAGCGGCGCCCGCGGGCTGCCGCCGCGCACCGAGGCGCTGCTCGACGAACTGCTGCCGACGTGGCGCGACGCGGTCGCGGCGGCGGGATGAGCGACTGCCTGAGCGACTGCCTGGACGTCCTGCTGATCGCCGTCGCCGCGCTGTGGGGCGCGGCGGCCGGCGCGGTGCTGCCCCGCGCGGCCTACCGGTTCTCCGTCCCGTCGGGGGAGGAGTGGCGGACGGCGTGCCCGGCGGGGCACCCGGTCGGCGGCTGGCTCGGGCGGGCCCGGTGCGGGCCGTGCGCGGGACCTCCGTACGGACCCGGCGCCGCTCCCGCCGTCGTCACCGCCCTGGTCTGCGCCGCCCTCGCGGCCGCCACCGGGACCCGGCCCGAGCTGTTCGTCTGGCTGCTGCTCGCGCCCGTCGGCGTACTGCTGGCGGTGGTCGACTTCCGGGTGCAGCGGCTGCCCGACCCGCTCACCCTGCCGTTCGCCGGGGCCGCCCTCGTCCTGCTCGGCCCGGCCGCCCTCGCCCCCGGGCACGCGGGGGAGTGGACCACCGCCCTGCTGGGCGCGCTCGCGCTGGGCGCCGGCTACTTCGTGCTGTTCCTCGTCAACCCGGGCGGCATGGGCTTCGGCGACGTCAAGCTCGCCCTCGGCGCGGGCGCCGTCCTCGGCTGGTACGGCTGGCCGACCGTGATGCTCGGCACCCTCGCCGGGTTCGTGTTCGGGGCGCTCTACGGGGGCGCCCTCGTCGTCACCCGGAAGGCCGGGCGCAAGACGGCGATCCCGTTCGGTCCTTTCCTGATCAGCGGCGCCTTCGCCGGGCTGCTGATCGGTGCGTACGCGGCCTGACGTGAACCGCGCGATCCGGCTGACGTACGCTGGCTCGGTCCGTCCACAACCCTTCCGAAAGGGACGCCGGTGACCGAGAAGGCCGACCTTCAGACCGTCCTCGACCGTGCCGCCGCCGGTGGGCGGATCACCCCCGAGGAAGCCCTGGACCTCTACCGCGACGCACCGCTGCACGCGCTGGGTGCCGCCGCCGACGCCGTACGCAAGCGCCGGTACGCCGGTACGGAGCACATCGCGACGTACATCATCGAGCGGAACATCAACTACACGAACGTGTGCGTCACGGCGTGCAAGTTCTGCGCCTTCTACGCGGCCCCCAAGGACACGGCGAAGGGCTGGACCCGCGACCTCGACGACATCCTGCGGCGCTGCGCCGAGACCGTCGAGCTCGGCGGCACGCAGATCATGTTCCAGGGCGGTCACCACCCGGACTACGGCGTCGAGTACTACGAGAAGCACTTCGCCGCCATCAAGAAGGAGTTCCCGCAGCTCGTCATCCACAGCCTGGGGGCGAGCGAGGTCGAGCACATGGCGCGGATCAGCAAGGTGGGCGTCGACGAGGCGATCACCCGCATCCACGCGGCCGGGCTCGACTCCTTCGCCGGCGCGGGCGCCGAACTGCTTCCCGCCCGTCCCCGCAAGGCCATCGCGCCGCTCAAGGAGTCCGGCGAGCGCTGGCTGGAGATCATGGAGATCGCGCACAACCTCGGTGTCGAGTCCACGTCCACCATGCTCATGGGGACCGGCGAGACGAACGCCGAGCGGATCGAGCACCTGCGGATGATCCGGGACGTACAGGACCGCACGGGCGGCTTCCGCGCGTTCATCCCGTACACCTACCAGCCCGAGAACAACCACCTGAAGGGCCGCACGCAGGCCACCCTCTTCGAGTACCTGCGGATGATCGCCATCGCCCGGCTGTTCATGGACAACGTCGCCCACATCCAGGGTTCCTGGCTGACCACCGGCAAGGAGGTCGGCCAGCTCTCGCTGCACTACGGCGCGGACGACCTCGGCTCCATCATGCTGGAGGAGAACGTCGTCTCCTCCGCCGGCGCCAAGCACCGCTCCAACCGGCTGGAGATCATCGACCTGATCCGCAAGGCGGGGCGGGTCCCGGCCCAGCGGTCGACGACGTACGAGCACCTCGTCGTCCACGACGACCCGGCGAACGACCCCGTCGACGACCGCGTGGTCTCCCACATCTCCTCCACGGCCATCGAGGGCGGCACGGCCCACCCGGAGCTGAAGCTCCTGGCCTCCAACTGACGTCCCCGTGCTGACCCTTCACACCGCCGACGCCTCGCCCGAGGCCGCCGTCGTGGTCGACGGCGCGCACATCGCCGCCGTCGGCCCGTACGAACAGCTGGCCGTCGGTCATCCGGGCGCCCGGCTGCGGCGGTGGCCCGGCATTCTGACGCCCGGGCTGCTCAACCCCTACGGTCCGGAACTGCTGGAGCAGGCGTACCACCCCGACCCGCGCGAGGCGGACCGGCTCGGCAGCGAGCCGGTGTTCGGGGAGCGTGCGCGGGCACTCCTGGCCGCCGGACCGTCCGCGCGGGGCGCCAGCGCACGCCGTGGAGTACAGCGCATGCTGGCGCACGGAACGGTCGCGGTCGCCGGTGAGCTGCGCGGCCGCGAGGCCCTGGACGCGGTGCGCAGGGCCGGGCTCGCCCTGGCGGGGCGTCCGGCCGTGCTGCCCGGACCCGCGGCGCTCTCCCCGGTTCCCCTCGTGCTGCTGCCGGGCCTCAGCGCCGGGAAACCCGCGCGGTTCGCGGTGTTCGAGGTGCCCGACCGGGACGCCCTCGTGCGGGACGGCGCGTCCACGTGCGTGGCCACCGTCGTGGGCGGCCGCCTGGTGTACCGGCGGCGCTGACCCGTGGTGGCGCCGGCCCGTGGTGGCGCCGGCTCTCATCCCGCGAACGCCTCCCCGAACGCCCCGTCCTCCTGCTCCACCCCGCTGCAATCGGTCAACGGGTCGTCCGCGGAGGCGTCCTCCCCGCACTCCGTGTCCCGGAACGTCGACCACATCGACACCCACGCGACGCCCTTCTCCTCCGCGAAGGCACGCACCTCCGCCGCGTCCGCGAGCGTGAACGTCTCCCCCTTCACGTCGTTGACGCCGATCATCGAGGTGAGCGCCATGCCCCGCCAGGCGGCGGCGTCGGACAGGCCGAAGACGTCGACGAGTTGGGTGTGCGCGGCCTCGGCGGCGGTGAGGGCGTAGTCGCCCATGTCGCCGTCGTAGGACTCGCCGTAGTTCATCGTCATCAGGTTGACGGTGGCGACCTGGGCGCCGTGGTCGTTGGCCGACTCCAGCAGGGCCAGCCCGTCCTCGTCGAGCCCCGAGGGCATGACCGGGAGCGTGAACGACACCTCCAGGCCGGTGCGTTCCTCCTGCAGCAGGGCGACCGCCTCCGAACGCAGGTCCACGGAGGTGGAGTCGGTGAGTTCGTCGCCCTCGATGTCGAAGTCGGCGCGGGTGGCGCCGGCCGCGTCCAGTGCGGTGCCGTACGCCTCGGCCAGCTCGGCCGCGGTGTCGCAGGTGGCCGCCAGCTCGTCGCCGGAGGCGCCGCCGAAGGAGACGCGGACGTCGGCGCCGGACCCGGTGAGCCCCGCGATCCGGGACGTCACGGTCGCGTCGTCGATGTCCTGGGTGCCGTTCCAGTACGGGGTGCAGCCGCTGCCGGAGGAGATCACGAACGCCAGGTTGTACGTCGTGGGGGAACCCGCCGGGTCGGTGTCGGAGGCCGCGGCGGCACTGACGTACGGCGCGTACGCGGTGACCGGCGCGGACGACGAGGAGGCCGAGGGGGCGGGGTCCGCCGGGGACGCGTCCGTCGTGGTGTCCCCGGCGGAACAGCCCGCGGTGGCCGCGACCAGGGCCAGGGCCGGGAGGAGGGCGAGCCCGGCAACGGACTTCAGTGGACCGCGCATCGTGCTCGTTCCGTTCATGAGACGTCGGGTGGACGGCCAACGTGGCACACGGGTCTGTGCGCTTCCTGAGGATGTACGCCCGGTTCCCGGACGATTCTCAGGGGACGGAGAGGTTCGCGGCCTTCCCACGGGAGACTCACAGGAAACACCGGGTTTTCCCTGCACAACGGCCTCTACCGTCCGGGCCATGCATTCCGATCCTGCCATCGAAAGCCGCGCCGCCGCGCGCGGCCGTCGCCGCAAACGCCCCGACGGGCCCGGCGAAGGACCCGTCTTCGTCGACTCCTCCGGACGCCGGGCCAGGCTGCTGCGCCGGATCGGCCTCCTCCTGGGGACCGTCTGCGCCGGGTACGCGGTCGTGCTGGGTCTGGCCTTCATGGGCATCGGCACCTCGGTCACGCCGGCCTCGCTGCTGCCGTTCGGGGGCGGGCAGGGGGAAGCCGGTCCCGGTGGCGGCGCGGGTCCGCGCGGCGGGGTGGCCCCGACCGGCACACCGCCCTCCCCGCCGGCCGGTACCCCGAGCGCCACCGCCGTCCCCACTCCCGCGGCGACCTCATGACCGGCACGTCCCCCGCCCGCGGCAGGCGCCGCGCCCCCACCCGCATGGAGCGCGCCGCCGGCCGGGCCGCCGTGCTGCACCGGCCGCGGGTCCTCCTCGCGCTGCTGCTCCTGCTCGCCCTGACCTGCGCGATGCTGCTCGACGGCTATCTGCGCGCCGAGGTCGGCGACGACCAGCGGGTCCGCTCCGGGGCCTCGTCCTCCGAGGTGCCCGACGACATCCTCGACGGGGGCCCGATCCTCACCTTCCCCGGCGGGCAGGCCGAGACCGTCTCCGTCCCGGACCGGACGATCGTGCTCACCTTCGACGACGGACCGGACCCCACCTGGACGCCGAAGGTCATGGAGGTCCTGGAGGAGTACGACGTACCCGGCACGTTCTTCGTGGTCGGCTCGATGGTGTCGCGCCACCCCGACATCGTGAAGGACCTGATCGAGCAGGGCAACGAGGTCGGCGTCCACACCTTCACGCACGTCGACCTGTCGTACCAGAGCGCCGCCCGCGTCACCCGCGAGATGGAGCAGACCCAGCTCGCGCTCGCGGGCGCGGCCGGGATCACCAGCACGCTGTTCCGGGCGCCGTACTCCTCCAGGACGGACGCCATCGACAACTACAGCTGGCAGGTCTACCAGCAGCTCGGCGAGGACGGGTACACCAGCGTCTTCATCGACACCGACAGCGAGGACTGGAAGGAGCCGGGCGTCGCGAAGATCGTCGAAGGGGCCACTCCGGAGGACGGGGAGGGCACCTCGGTGCTCTTCCACGACTCCGGCGGCGATCGCACCCAGACCCTTCGGGCGCTGCCGAAGTACATCGAGAAGATGCAGGCCAAGGGCTACACCTTCACCACCGTCAGCGGCGCCATGGCCGAGCAGCAGCAGCCCGCCGGCGGATCCGGGACGGGCGGTCCCGCCGCCGGTGCTCCGTCCGGCACCGGCAACGGGCTCCAGGCCTCCCACCACCCCGCCACCGGGACGGTCCTCTACGAGGGCAAGGCGCTCGTCGCGGCCGTCACCGTCGCCGAGTGGACGGTGCCCGCGCTCTCGGCCGGCCTGGTGGTCGTGGGCGTGGCCGTCATGGGGCGGTTCGGGCTGATGCTCGTCCTCGCCCGGCGTCACCACCGGCAGCGCAACAGACGCCGCTTCAGCTGGGGGCCGCCTGTCACCCGGCCGGTCAGTGTGATCGTCCCGGCGTACAACGAGAAGGAGTGCATCGGGAACACCCTGCGGTCGCTGGCCGGGAGCACCCATCCGATCGAGATCGTCGTCGTCGACGACGGCTCCACGGACGGCACGGCGGAGCTCGCCGAAGCGCTCGGACTGCCAGGCGTCCGGGTGGTCCGGCAGGAGAACGCGGGCAAGCCGGCCGCCCTGAACAACGGCATCCGCAGCGCCCGGCACGACATCGTCGTGATGATGGACGGCGACACCGTCTTCGAACCGGACACCGTGGGCCGTCTGGTGCAGCCCTTCGCCGACCCGTCGGTGGGCGCCGTCGCGGGCAACGCCAAGGTCGGCAACCGCTCCACGCTCATCGGCGCCTGGCAGCACATCGAGTACGTGATGGGCTTCAACCTCGACCGGCGCATGTACGACCTGCTGCGCTGCATGCCGACCATCCCCGGCGCGATCGGCGCGTTCCGCCGCGAGGCGGTGCTCCAGGCGGGCGGGATGAGCGAGGACACCCTCGCCGAGGACACCGACATCACCATCGCGCTGCACCGCGCGGGATGGCGGGTCGTCTACGAGGAGCACGCCCGCGCGTGGACCGAGGCCCCCCGGTCGCTGCGGCAGCTGTGGTCGCAGCGCTACCGCTGGTCGTACGGCACCATGCAGGCGTTGTGGAAGCACCGCAAGTCCCTCACCGACAGGGGGCCTTCGGGGAGGTTCGGGCGGGTCGGCATGCCGCTGGTGGTGCTCTTCCAGGTCGTCACGCCGGTGTTCGCGCCGCTCATCGACGTGTTCACCGTGTACTCGATGCTCTTCGTCGACTTCCGGGCGGCCCTGCTGGCCTGGTTCGCCGTCCTGGGCGTGCAGCTGGTGTGCGCCGCGTACGCCTTCCGGCTGGACCGGGAGAAGTACCGGTACCTGCTGATGATGCCGCTGCAGCAGCTCGCGTACCGGCAGATGATGTACCTCGTCCTCATCCACTCCTGTGTCACCGCCCTGACCGGTGGCCGGCTGCGCTGGCAGAAGCTGAAGCGGACGGGCGAGGTCGGGATGCCGTCGGGGACGGGCGGCTGATGGGGGCACACCGCAGGGGGGCCGTACGGGCCGGACGTCCGGAGCCGGCGGCCACACCGGCCCCGGCGGCCCCGGCGGGCCGCGACGGGTACTTCGACCTCCTCCGCGCGGTGGCCCTCGTCCGGGTCGTGGCGTACCACACCTTCGGCTGGGCCTGGGCGGGCATGGTCTTCCCGTCGATGGGGGTGATGTTCGGGCTGGCCGGCACCCTGATGGCCGGATCGCTGCGGCGCCCCGCGCTCACGGTGATCCGGAGCCGCGTCCGACGCCTGCTGCCGCCGTTCTGGTTCTGGGGCTTCTTCGTGGTCACCGCGATGCTGGTGCACGGCTGGATGCCGGGGTGGCAGATCGTGTACTGGATCGTGCCGCTCGGCGATCCGCCGGGCAGCGCCTGGGCCGGGCAGGCCTGGGAGATCGTCTGGTACCTGCGGACGTACCTGTGGTTCGTGCTGCTCTCCCCGCTGCTGCTGCGGGTGTTCCGGCTGTCCCCGGTCGTGGTGCTGGTGCTGTCGCTCGTCCCGGTCGTCGTCCTCACGTACGTGTGGCAGCCGCCGGGGGGCCGGCTCGGCAGCGCCCTCACCGACCTCGCGACGTTCCTGTTCTGCTGGCTCCTCGGTTTCGCCCACCACGAGGGGGTGCTCGGGCGGCTGCGCCCCTTCACCGTCGCCGTGGTGTCGTCCGCCGCGCTCGCCTACGGCGGCTGGTACGCCCTCACCCACCGGTCCGCGTACGGCGGCACGTACGACCTGGACGACAACCCGCTCGCGCAGGCCTTCTGGTCGGCCGGATTCGTGACGCTGTTGATGTACGCCAAGGAGTGCCTCCCCGCCGGCTCGACGAGGGCGTCCCGTTCCCGGCTGGTCACCGTGTTCAACGCGCGCGCCGTGACGATCTACCTCTGGCACGAGGTGGCGCTGATCCTGGCCGTGCCGCTGATCGACCGGTTCTGGGAGGTGCCCGCGTTCGAGGCGCATCTGCCGCTGGAGAGCCAGTGGTTCCTGTTCGGCGTCGGCTGGGTCCTGATCGGGGGCTTCGTGCTCGCGTGCGGCTGGGCCGAGGACGTCGCCGCGCGCCGGAAGCCGACGCTTCTGCCGGGTGGGCGGGCTGCAAGAATGGGCGCGTGACCCGCGCATCCCTGGACAAGCAGCCGCACGAAGTCGCCTCGATGTTCGACGACGTCGCGGAACGATACGACCTGACGAACGATGTGCTGTCCCTCGGCCAGGACCGGCGATGGCGCAAGGAGGTCGCGAGGGCCGTCGACGCGCGGCCCGCGCAGAAGATCCTGGACCTGGCGGCCGGTACGGGCACCTCGTCGATGCCCTTCGCCCGCGCCGGCGCCTACGTCGTGCCCTGCGACTTCTCCCAGGGCATGCTGCGGGTCGGCAAGCGGAACCGGGCCTGGCTCCCGTACACGGCCGGCGACGCGACCCGGCTGCCCTTCAAGGACGACGTCTTCGACGCCGTCACCATCTCCTTCGGGCTGCGCAACGTGCAGGACACGGACGCGGCGCTGCGCGAGATGCACCGGGTGACCCGGCCCGGCGGGCGGATCGTCATCTGCGAGTTCTCGCATCCGACGTGGGCGCCGTTCCGCACCGTCTACACCGAGTACCTGATGCGCGCGCTGCCGCCGGTCGCCCGGTCGGTGTCGTCCAACCCGGACGCGTACGTCTACCTCGCCGAGTCCATCCGCGACTGGCCCGACCAGCTCGCGCTGGCCAAACGGCTGAAGGGCGCGGGCTGGTCGAAGGTGGCGTGGCGCAACCTCACGGGCGGTGTGGTGGCGCTGCACCGGGGCTTCAAGGAGAGCTGAGCATCACCGCGTGGGGGAGGGCGGGCTCCTCCAGTTCCCGCTGGAGCCCGCCCGTGGGCGGCACCGGCCCGCGCGGCTCGCGCACCCCTCCGCCGCCCTCGCCCTCACCGAAGTCGAACCACACGTGGATCACGGAGTCCCGCGGCACCTCCGTGCCGGGCTGCGGATACTGGCGTACGACGTAGTCGACGACGGCGAGCCGGAAGTCCGGCCGGTCCGGCGCGCTGACGGACAGCCCCCGCGCCCGGGCCGACTCGCGCGCGTCCACGGCCATCAGCCCGACCAGGCGCGGTACGCGCACTTCGGGTGTCGGGGTCCTGGGTGTCATACGCACGGACGTCACCCCCCAAGCGGTACCGGCAGAGTAGACCCGGTGCCGTGCCCGCCGGAAGCTTCAAGTGGCTTTCCGTGACAATTGACCACTTTGAGTGACGATCCGGTGTCGGGGTCAGAGGTCCAGCCGGTAGCAGTGGCCCTCGCGCGGGGAGGACGGGATCGTGAACGTCTCGGCGAGGCGCATCCCGAGCCGCCGGGTCACCGCTATCGAGCGGGCGTTGCGGGCGTCCACCATCGCCACCACGCCCTTCAGGCCCGTCACCCGCACCCGCTCCAGTGTCTGCCGGGCCGCCGCGGTGACGTACCCCTTGCCCCAGTGCTCCCGCGCGAGCCGCCAGCCGATCTCGATCTCGCCCGTGGGGCCCCAGTCGCGCTCCCACGGCTGGGCGCCGGTGAAGCCGATGACCCGGCCGGACCTGTCGAGCATGCTCCACAGGCAGAAGCCGAGTTGGGCGTCGTGGCGACGCTGGCGGGCGGTGAGCTCCTCGTAGACGGACAGCTCCGCCGGGGCGCCGCCGTGGAACTCCATGACGTCCGGGTCGTCGAAGATCCGGTGCCAGGCGAAGGCGTCCTCATGGGTGGGGACGCGCAGCCGTACAGCGGGGAGAGCTCGGTTCACGGGGCAGCCCTTCAGCCGGGTGATCAATCGTGCTGAATAGACTGCCCATGTCCAGTGCCGGTCGGCACGCAGATTTCGAACTTGGGGAGATCCCGCCGTGACCGAGCCCCTCTCCGACAACACCGCCGATGTGATCGTCGTGGGCGCGGGGCCAGCCGGCTCCACCACCGCCTACCACCTGGCCCGGTCCGGACTCGACGTGCTCCTGCTGGAGAAGACCGAGTTCCCGCGCGAGAAGGTCTGCGGCGACGGCCTCACCCCGCGCGCCACGAAGCAGCTCGTCGCGATGGGCATCGACATCTCCGAGGAGGCCGGCTGGCTGCGCAACAAGGGTCTGCGCATCATCGGCGGCGGTGTCCGCCTCCAGCTGGACTGGCCGGATCTCGCCTCCTTCCCCGACTACGGCCTGGTCCGCAAGCGCGACGACTTCGACGAGCAGCTCGCCCGGCAGGCCCAGAAGGCGGGCGCCCGGCTGTACGAGCGCTGCAACGTGAGCGCGCCCGTCATCGACGACCGCACCGGGCGCATCACCGGTGTGAAGGCCAAGCTCGGCGAGGAGAAGAGGGAAGTCACCTTCCACGCCCCGCTGGTGGTGGCCGCCGACGGCAACTCCACCCGGCTGTCCCTGGCGATGGGCCTGCACCGCCGCGAGGACCGTCCGATGGGCGTCGCGGTCCGCACGTACTTCACCTCGCCCCGCCACGACGACGACTACCTGGAGTCCTGGCTGGAGCTGTGGGACCGCCGCGGCCCGCAGGACCGTCTGCTGCCCGGCTACGGCTGGATCTTCGGCATGGGTGACGGGACCAGCAACGTCGGCCTCGGCGTGCTCAACACCTCCGACTCCTTCAAGGAACTGGACTGGCGCGAGGTCCTCAAGGCCTGGTGCGCCTCGATGCCGGAGGACTGGGGCTACACCCCGGACAACATGACCGGCCCGATCCGCGGCGCCGCGCTCCCCATGGCCTTCAACCGTCAGCCGCACTACACGCGCGGCCTGCTGCTGGTCGGCGACGCGGGCGGACTGGTGAACCCCTTCAACGGCGAGGGCATCGCCTACGCCATGGAGTCCGGGCAGATCGCCGCCGACGTGATCGTCCAGGCCCACGCGCGTGCCACCCCGGCCCAGCGGGAGATCGCGCTCCAGCGCTATCCGCGCGTGCTGAAGGACACCTACGGCGGCTACTACACGCTCGGCCGGGCCTTCGTGAAGCTCATCGGCAACCCGAAGGTCATGCAGATCGCCGCCCAGCGCGGACTGACGCACCCGATGCTGATGAGGTTCACCCTGAAGCTGCTCGCCAACCTGACGGACCCGACGGGCGGCGACGCGATGGACCGCATCATCAACGGTCTGAGCAAGGTGGCGCCGAAGGCGTGACCGATGTGACGGGGTGTTCGATCGTGATCATCACGTAACACATTCGTGGACAACTGTTCGACTTCGGCCGGTGTCGTACGGGACGTAGCCACTCAGGCACGTCCCGTACGACGAAAGAGCCTTCCATGACACAGCAGGCAATCCGGCGGTTAGGGCCGCTCAGAGCCCTGGGGCTGGTGGCCGCCGCGAGTCTGGTCGCGGCCGGCGCCGCGGGCACCGCCCGGGCGGCCGACGCGCCCCTTCCCGTGACCGTCACCGGCGAGGACCGGGTCGATCTGTCACTGCAGTCCGACAACGGCGACCCCTCGGAACCGCAGGTCATGCTGCGACTGAACGCCCCGGGCGAGGAGTTCGAGGGTGACGGTGTCGTCCCGCCCGTGTTCACCGGCGACTACACGATCCGCATCGACGCCACCGAGCTGGCGGGCGTCGCCTCGGTGGAACTCCCCTGCGACGCCGACGGTCTCGTCGCCGTCTGCACGGGCAGCGAGCTGTACGCAGGGCAGCAGTACAACCGGGTCGGCGGCATCCGGCTCGACATCGACGACGACAGCGAGGCCGGGGACTTCGGCAGCATCACCGTCACCGGTGAGGGCAAGGGGCTGGCCTTCACGCCGCTGAGCATCGACGTGCTCGTCGGCGGCCC
The DNA here is from genome assembly GCF_044334705.1 of Streptomyces sp. NPDC020731. Lineage (NCBI taxonomy): Bacteria > Bacillati > Actinomycetota > Actinomycetes > Kitasatosporales > Streptomycetaceae > Streptomyces > Streptomyces sp. NPDC020731. The sequence continues at coordinate 49,229 of NZ_JBIRTN010000016.1, read as the reverse complement.
CGAGTTCGTGAACCGCGAGCTGCCCCCGCCCGGTGATCTGCGGGCGGGCGACACCTACAAGGCACCCGTGGGCCTGCGCAACACGGGCACCATGGCCGCCGAGGGCGCGGTGCTGCGGTTCCACGGCTCCCGCGGGGTGTCCTTCCCCGACTCCTTCGGCAACTGCGCCTACTCCGAGGTGACCACCGGCCCGCTGCTGCGCCAGGGCACCGACGTCATCTGCACCTTCCCGGACACCATCGACGCCGGCACGGCGTACGCACTGGCCGAGCCGCTGAAGGTGAGCACCGCGGACTTCGCGCTGCACGACATCTTCACCTACTCCTTCACGGCCGTCCCCCCGAGCGAGACGGCCGGCCTGCGCGAGGCCAAGGACTACCGGCAGGGCACCGGAGCGGACCTGAAGCTGAAGAAGCTCGCCGGCGCCGACCCCGCGGACTATTCCCGGTACGCGGAACTGGACCTGCCCACGACGAACACCTACGACCTGGAGCTGACCGGCGCCGCGCTGGATGCCGAGGCCGGCGACACCGTCACGGCGGAGATCGGCTTCCGCAACAACGGCCCGGCCTGGATCAGCGCGCTGCGGTCCGGCGGTGAGCCCTTCTCCTTCACGGTGGAGGCTCCCGAAGGGGCGACCGTCACCAAGGCCCCGGAGAAGTGCCGGGAGATCACCGTCGCCGAGGGCGAGAAGGGCTACCGCTGCTGGGTGAGCACCCCGCTCCTGGAGGACGCCGAGCTCGGCTTCCCGTTCGAGCTGCGTGTCGACCGGGTCGTGGAGAACGCCAAGGGCGAGGTGGCACTGCCGGAGTGGGACGACCCCTTCGACTCGGATCACGCGAACAATTCGGCCTGGATCGTCCTGAACGGCCCGGACGAGCAGACGGACGGCGGAACGGGCCAGAACGGCGGCGGCGCCACGCCGTCCGCCTCGCCCTCGCCCTCGCCCTCGTCCGGTTCCGGGCAGGGGGGCACCTCCGGTTCCGGCACGAACGGCACGTCCGGCGACGTCACGGGGACCGGCGTCCAGGGCGGTCTGGCGTCCACCGGCGCCGGCGGAGTGGCGCTGATCGGCGGGGCGGCGCTGCTGGCGCTGGGCCTCGGGGCGGGCGTGACCGTGCTGCTGCGCCACCGCGCACGGCAGACGGGCGGGACCGTCGCCTGAGAGGTGTGAGTGAGCGCCCGCGCGGCGCGAAGCCGTGAGCGGCGCTGTGGACGGCCGGAGTCCGGAGGACGGGCTCCGGCCGTCGGCGTCCGTGCCGGGGCGCCGTGAGGGGCCGTCACGGGGCTGTACGGCGCTCCATCGGCGCGCACCGGTACCGTCAACCCGCCCGGACGACGGGACGATTCGGGCAATCGGGCGATCTTGGCGCGGTGTGCGGGAACGGCGGAGGGCCGCTGCCCCCGAGCGGCAGCGGCCCTTCGATCCATGACGAGGCGCGGCTCAGAGCACGCGCACGGCACCCGACGCGGGGTAGCCGGAAAGGTCCTGGATGACGACGCCCTTGGAGGGGTTGGCGGCGTCCAGGTACTGGCCACCGCCGATGTAGACACCCACGTGGTACGCGGAACCCTTGCCGCCCCAGTACAGGATGTCGCCGACCTGGAGGTTGGACAGCGAGACATCGGTGCCGACCATCGACTGGTCCTGCGAGACGCGCGGCAGGTCGACGCCGGCCTGGCGGAACGCGGCCTGGACCAGGCTGGAGCAGTCCCAGGCGTTGGGGCCCGAGGCGCCCATGACGTAGGCGTCGCCCACCTGCGCCTGCAGGAAGGCGATGACCGTCGCGACGCTGCCGCTGGCCGGCGCGGAGGCGGTCGTGGCGGTGGTGGCGGTGGTGAGGGAAGGGCGCTCGGCGTTGCGGGTGGCGCGCTCGGCGGCGGCCTTGCGGGCCTCCTCGGCGGCCTCCTTCTTCGCCTCCGCCTTCTTCTTGGCCACGGCGAGGTCGGCCTTGGCCTCCTTGGAGGCCTTCTCCGCGGCCGCGTCACGCTCGGCCTGCAGCTGGTAGTTCGCGGCGGCCTGCTGGGTGGCGTCCGCGGACTGGGCGACCTGAGCGGCCAGGTCTGCCGTCAGGGTGGGCAGTTCGAGGGTCTGCGTCACCGGCTCGGCAGCGTTCGCCGAACCCGCCGCGGCCACTGCCAGGGTGCTGAGGACGCCACCGGCAACTCCGGCCCGCATCGCCATCGTGGACGACGCGGTACGGCGGGGCTTCCGGTGGCTGCGTATGTGAGCGGTGTGGGACATAGGGACAACCGGTACCAGGCGCTGCTTCATATCTTCAAGAAACGTGTGCTGCGCCACAGTTGTTCAACCGGGGCTCCGAATCCCGGGCGTGTCGCTTTTTATTGACGCCCTAACGGACATTGCGGGCGCTCGTGATCGGCCCGTGATCACGTACTTTCATCGTTACGTCCGGATTGCCCCGCACTTACCACTGGTTCGACCGGTTGGCCAACCCCTCTTCTCATGCGCCTCTCATGAATGTGACGCAGGTCACGGAACGATTACCCGCACCGTCGCGTCGGGGAGTGCCGGTCGCGCTCCGGCCGGCCGCCGGGATCGACGCGGGGACCGACGGCCGGGGCGACGGCCGAACCGATGGCCGGGGCGATGGCCGGATCACGTCGCCGGGACTTCGTGAACGCGTGCACACGTCCACATCCCGCCTCCGGTCCCCCTGATGTGTGAACGCGCCTCTATCAAGAGATCAAGTCCAACACCAATTTGCATGCGCGGGAAGCCTCTTGATATGGAGATGGACTCCCTGAGCTGCACCGACGAGGCAAAATGTCACCTTTGGTGATCGCCTGGATGCTTGGCGTGTGAAGATCACCGCTCATCCGACTTCATGATCGTTCGTCAGGTGGTGGAGATCACAAAGCTTGTGCAATACCCCGTGTCGCAGATCACAGACCTACGGGCATAGGATGCGGAGCGGTTGGGCTTGTGACCTGCTTCACATGTTCTCGATCTTCGCCGGGGCGGGCGTGGTTCGTGGGGCTGTCGAGGCGGAACGAGCCCGATGCACCACCTCCCCCAGGGGCTCGGCTTCGCTCACCCCCGGGGGGACCCCATAGCAGTCAGTGCCGACTGAGAGGAGCGAGGAGCGGTGAACGCGTATGCGCCCATCCTCGTACTGGGAGCCCTCGGGGCAGGCTTTGCGATCTTCTCCGTGGTCATGGCCACGCTGATCGGTCCGAAGCGGTACAACCGCGCCAAGCTCGAGGCCTACGAGTGCGGTATCGAACCGACCCCCACGCCGGCCGGCGGCGGGCGTTTCCCCATCAAGTACTACCTGACGGCGATGCTCTTCATCATTTTCGATATCGAGATCGTCTTCCTCTACCCCTGGGCCGTCACCTTCGACGCCCTGGGGATTTTCGGGCTCGTGGAGATGTTGCTCTTCGTGCTCACCGTCTTCGTCGCGTACGCGTACGTATGGCGGCGCGGCGGCCTGGAATGGGACTGAGGGGCCTTTAGCCATGGGACTCGAAGAAAAGCTGCCGAGCGGATTCCTGCTGACCACCGTCGAGCAGGCCGCGGGCTGGGTGCGCAAGTCGTCCGTCTTCCCCGCCACGTTCGGCCTCGCCTGCTGTGCCATCGAGATGATGACCACCGGCGCCGGCCGTTACGACCTGGCGCGCTTCGGCATGGAGGTCTTCCGCGGCTCACCGCGGCAGGCGGACCTCATGATCGTCGCCGGGCGGGTCAGCCAGAAGATGGCGCCGGTGCTGCGGCAGGTCTACGACCAGATGCCGAACCCCAAGTGGGTCATCTCCATGGGGGTCTGCGCCTCCTCGGGCGGCATGTTCAACAACTACGCGATCGTGCAGGGCGTCGACCACATCGTCCCGGTCGACATCTATCTCCCCGGCTGCCCGCCCCGCCCCGAGATGCTGATGGACGCCATCCTCAAGCTCCACCAGAAGATCCAGACCTCCAAGCTCGGCGTGAACGCCGAGGAGGCGGCCCGCGAGGCGGAGGAGGCGGCGCTCAAGGCCCTGCCCACGATCGAGATGAAGGGGCTGCTGCGATGAGCGACGCGAACGGTGCCGACGGGTCGAACGGGGTGAACCCCGAGAAGGACCTGTCCGCCGAGAACCTCCCCGGCCAGCGCGGCCAGGGAGGCGAGGAGATCCGCGTCCAGCGCGGCATGTTCGGCGCCGACAAGGGCGGCGACACCTCCGGCTACGGCGGCCTGGTCCGCTCGGTCCGGCTCCCGGGGCCGGCGTCCCGTCCCTACGGCGGTTGGTTCGACGAGGTCGCCGACGAGCTGGAGGGAGCCCTGGAGGAGCAGGACCTGCTCCCGGAGAACGCCATCGGGAAGACGGTCGTTGACCGCGGCGAACTCACCTTCCACATCGAGCGCGAGCACCTGGTCCGGGTCGCGAAGACCCTGCGCGACGACCCCGCCCTGCGCTTCGAGCTGTGCACCGGCGTCAGCGGCGTGCACTACCCGAACGACAAGGGCCGCGAACTGCACGCCGTCTACCACCTGCGCTCGATCACCCACAACCGGCTGATCCGCCTGGAAGTCAGCGCCCCCGACAGCGACCCGCACATCCCGTCACTGTTCTCCGTGTATCCGACGAACGACTGGCACGAGCGCGAGACGTACGACTTCTACGGCATCGTCTTCGACGGTCACCCGGCCCTCACGCGGATCATGATGCCGGACGACTGGCAGGGCCATCCGCAGCGCAAGGACTATCCCCTCGGCGGCATCCCCGTCGAGTACAAGGGCGCCCAGATCCCGGCTCCGGACCAGCGGAGGTCGTACTCATGAGCACTCCCAACCCGTCGCCCGGCCACCACCCCTCATCGAGTCCCTCCGGGACCACCTCCTCGGTGGCCTCCCCTCGGGAGACCACCGAGGGCACCGTCTACACGGTCACCGGTGGCGACTGGGACGAAGTCGTCGAGACCGCAGCCCGCGCCGACGACGAGCGCATCGTCGTCAACATGGGGCCGCAGCACCCGTCCACCCACGGAGTGCTCCGCCTGATCCTGGAGATCGACGGCGAGACGGTCACCGAGGCCCGCTGCGGCATCGGCTACCTCCACACCGGCATCGAGAAGAACCTCGAGTACCGCACGTGGACCCAGGGCACCACGTTCGTGACGCGCATGGACTACCTGACGTCGTTCTTCAACGAGACGGCGTACTGCCTGGGCGTCGAGAAGCTCCTCGGGATCGAGGACCAGATCCCGGACCGGGCCACCGTCATCAGGGTGCTCCTGATGGAGCTGAACCGGCTCTCCTCCCACCTGGTGTGCATCGCCACCGGCGGCATGGAACTCGGCGCCACCACGATCATGATCTACGGATTCCGTGATCGTGAACTCATTCTCGACCTCTACGAGCTCATCACCGGCCTGCGGATGAACCACGCGTACATCCGCCCCGGCGGACTCGCCCAGGACCTGCCGCCCGGCGCGGTGGACCGGATCCGCGAGTTCGTGAAGACGATGCGGAAGAACCTCCCGGAGTACGACAAGCTCGCCACCGGGAACCCCATCTTCAAGGCCCGCATGCAGGACGTCGGCTACCTCGACCTGGCCGGCTGCATGGCCCTCGGCGCCACCGGCCCGATCCTGCGCTCCACCGGCCTCCCGCACGACCTGCGCAAGTCGCAGCCGTACTGCGGATACGAGAACTACGACTTCGACATCCCGACCGCCGACACCTGCGACTCCTACGGCCGCTTCCTGATCCGGCTGGAGGAGATGCGCCAGTCGCTGCGCATCGTCGAGCAGTGCCTGGACCGGCTCCAGCCCGGACCGGTCATGGTCGCCGACAAGAAGATCGCCTGGCCCGCCCAGCTCGCCCTGGGCCCGGACGGACTGGGCAACTCCCTCGACCACATCAAGAAGATCATGGGCACCTCCATGGAGGCCCTGATCCACCACTTCAAGCTGGTCACCGAGGGCTTCCGCGTCCCGCCGGGACAGGCGTACGCGGCGGTCGAGTCGCCCAAGGGCGAGCTCGGGGCGCATGTCGTCTCCGACGGCGGCACCCGCCCCTACCGGGTCCACTTCCGCGACCCGTCCTTCACCAACCTGCAGGCCATGGCGGCGATGTGCGAGGGCGGCCAGGTCGCCGACGTCATCGTCGCCGTCGCGTCCATCGACCCCGTGATGGGAGGCGTCGACCGGTGACCACCTCTTCTTCGGAGCGGTCCGAGCGGGGCGTCAGCCTGGGCATGCCCGAACTGCCCGCACCCGCCTACCCGGACGACGTCCGGGCCCGGCTGGAGACCGACGCGCGCGAGGTCATCGCCCGCTACCCGGACTCCCGGTCCGCCCTCCTGCCGCTGCTGCACCTCGTGCAGTCGGAGGAAGGCCATGTCACGCGCACCGGGATGCGGTTCTGCGCGGACGTGCTCGGCCTGACCACCGCGGAGGTGACCGCGGTCGCCACCTTCTACACCATGTACCGGCGCCGGCCGAGCGGTGACTACCAGGTCGGGGTGTGCACCAACACCCTGTGCGCCGTCATGGGCGGCGACGCGATCTTCGAGGAGCTCCAGGAGCACCTGGGCGTCGGCAACGGTGGGACCACCGACGACGGCAAGGTCACCCTGGAGCACATCGAGTGCAACGCGGCCTGCGACTTCGCGCCCGTGGTGATGGTGAACTGGGAGTTCTTCGACAACCAGACCCCCGAGAGCGCCAAGCGCATGGTCGACGACCTGCGCGCCGGCCGCCCGGTCGCGCCGACCCGCGGGGCGCCCCTGTGCACGTTCAAGGAGACCGCCCGCATCCTGGCGGGCTTCCCCGACGCGCGCGAGGGAGCCGTCGAGGCCACCGGCAGCGCGGGCCCCGCCTCCCTGATCGGCCTGAAGCTGGCCAAGGGGGAGGCGACGCCCGCGCGCGTGGTGCACCCGCGAGGCGAGACGCCCCGGGACACTCCGCCGCACGATCCGTCGCCCACCGAGCACCTCAGCTCGCACGACGCGCCGCAGGACACATCGGCCTCCGACCCCGCCCACCCGTCACCCACCACCACCCGTGATGGAGAGACTTCGCCTCGCCCCTCCAACCCGTCGGGGCCCGTCGCCGAGGAGGGGGAGTGATGACCTTGGCACCCGAACTCAAGGACATGAGCCCGGAGAAGCTGCTCGCACCCGTGCTGTCGGCCTTCTGGGACGAGGACGAGTCCTGGACGCTGGACGTCTACCGGAGGCACGAGGGGTACGAGGGGCTTCGCAAGGCGCTCGCCATGTCACCGGACGACGTCATCGCGTACGTCAAGGAGTCCGGTCTGCGCGGGCGCGGCGGCGCCGGCTTCCCGACGGGAATGAAGTGGCAGTTCATTCCCCAGGGCGACGGAAAACCCCACTATCTGGTGGTCAACGCCGACGAGTCGGAGCCCGGAACGTGCAAGGACATTCCGCTCCTCTTCGCGAACCCGCACAGCCTCATCGAGGGCATCGTCATCGCCTGCTACGCCATCAGGTCGTCCCATGCCTTCATCTATCTGCGTGGTGAAGTCGTCCCCGTGCTGCGACGGTTGCACGAGGCCGTGCGCGAGGCCCACGCGGCCGGCTTCCTCGGCGAGAACGTCCTGGGCAGCGGACTCGACCTCGAACTCACCGTGCACGCGGGCGCGGGCGCGTACATCTGCGGTGAGGAGACCGCGCTGCTCGACTCGCTCGAAGGCCGCCGGGGTCAACCGCGGCTGCGTCCCCCCTTTCCTGCCGTCGCGGGCCTCTACGCGTGCCCGACTGTGGTGAACAACGTCGAGTCGATCGCGTCGGTTCCCGCCATCATGAACCGGGGCAAGGAATGGTTCCGCTCGATGGGCAGCGAGAAGTCCCCCGGCTTCACGCTCTACTCCCTCAGCGGCCACGTCACCAACCCCGGACAGTACGAGGCACCCCTCGGCATCACGCTGCGCCAGCTGCTGGAGATGAGCGGCGGGATGCGTGCGGGCCACCGGCTGAAGTTCTGGACACCGGGCGGCTCCTCGACACCGATGTTCACCGACGAGCACCTCGACGTCCCCCTTGACTACGAGGGAGTGGGCGCCGCGGGTTCCATGCTCGGCACGAAAGCCCTGCAGTGCTTCGACGAGACGACGTGCGTCGTCCGCGCCGTCACCCGCTGGACCGAGTTCTACGCCCACGAGTCCTGCGGCAAGTGCACGCCCTGCCGCGAGGGGACGTACTGGCTGGTCCAGCTGATGCGGGACATCGAGGCCGGCAAGGGACGGATGGCCGACCTCGACAAGCTGAACGACATCGCCGACAACATCAACGGCAAGTCCTTCTGCGCCCTCGGCGACGGCGCCGCCTCGCCGATCTTCTCCTCGCTCAAGTACTTCCGCGAGGAGTACGAGCAGCACATCACGGGCCGGGGCTGCCCCTTCGACCCGGCCAGGTCCACGGCCTGGGCCGACCACCGTACGGAGGTGAACGCATGACTGTTCAGCAGTCCACAAGCGGCTCCGCCGCGGGCGAGCGCCCCTCCGGAGGCGGAGAGGCGGCGGTCCCGCCCGAGGACCTCGTGACGCTGACGATCGACGGCGCCGAGATCAGCGTGCCCAAGGGCACCCTGGTCATCCGGGCCGCCGAGCAGCTCGGCATCGAGATCCCCCGGTTCTGCGACCACCCCGCCCTCGACCCGGCGGGCGCCTGCCGCCAGTGCATCGTCGAGGTCGAGGGCCAGCGCAAGCCCATGGCGTCCTGCACCATCACCTGCACCGACGGGATGGTGGTGAAGACCCAGCTCTCCTCGCCGGTCGCGGAGAAGGCCCAGAAGGGTGTGATGGAGCTGCTGCTCATCAACCACCCGCTGGACTGCCCGGTCTGCGACAAGGGCGGCGAGTGCCCGCTGCAGAACCAGGCGATGTCGCACGGCAACGCCGAGTCCCGCTTCGAGGGCAAGAAGCGCACCTACGAGAAGCCCGTCCCGATCTCCACACAGGTACTGCTCGACCGCGAGCGGTGCGTGCTGTGCGCACGCTGCACCCGGTTCTCCAACCAGATCGCCGGCGACCCGATGATCGAGCTGATCGAGCGGGGCGCGCTCCAACAGGTCGGCACCGGTGAGGGCGACCCCTTCGAGTCGTACTTCTCCGGCAACACCATCCAGATCTGCCCGGTCGGCGCGCTCACCTCGGCGGCGTACCGGTTCCGCTCCCGCCCCTTCGACCTGATCTCGTCGCCGTCGGTGTGCGAGCACTGCTCCGGCGGCTGCGCCACCCGCACCGACCACCGGCGCGGCAAGGTCATGCGGCGGCTCGCCGCGCACGACCCCGAGGTCAACGAGGAGTGGATGTGCGACAAGGGGCGCTTCGCGTTCCGGTACGCGCAGCTGCCGGACCGCCTCGACACGCCGCTGGTGCGCAACCCGGAGGGCGAGCTGGAGCGGGCGTCCTGGCCGGACGCGCTGCAGATCGCGGCGCAGGGTCTGCTGGCCTCGCGCGGTCGCACCGGTGTCCTGACCGGCGGCCGGCTCACCGTCGAGGACGCCTACGCGTACAGCAAGTTCGCGAGGGTGGCGCTCGCCACCAACGACATCGACTTCCGCGCGCGCGTGCACAGCGCCGAGGAGGCCGACTTCCTCGCCGCTCGGGTGGCGGGCCGCGGCCGTGACCTCGACAGCACGGGTGTCACGTACACGCACCTGGAGAAGGCGCCCGCGGTCCTGCTGGTCGGGTTCGAGTCCGAGGAGGAGGCGCCCGGCGTCTTCCTGCGGCTGCGCAAGGCCTGGCGGGGGCACGGACAGAAGACCTTCGCCCTGGCCACGCACGCCACGCGCGGTCTTGAGAAGGCCGGCGGCACGCTGCTGCCGGCGGCCCCCGGCACCGAGACCGAATGGCTGGACGCGCTCGCCGGCGGTGTCGGCCTGGAGGGCGACGGGGCCAGGGCCGCCGAGGCGATGCGGGGCGAGGGCGCGGTCATCGTCGTCGGCGAGCGGCTGGCGGCCGTACGGGGCGGCCTGACCGCGGCCGTCCGGTTCGCCGCCGCCACCGGCTCCCGGCTGGTGTGGATCCCGCGCCGGGCCGGGGAGCGCGGCGCCGTGGAGGCGGGCGCGCTGCCGGCGCTGCTGCCCGGCGGCCGGCCGTCGACCGACCCGCGCGCACGCGCGGAGATCGCCGCCGCGTGGGGCGTCGCCGAACTGCCGCACCGCTACGGCCGCGACACCGGACAGATCGTCGAGGCGGCGGCACGCGGTGAGCTCCAGGCGCTGCTGGTCGCGGGCGTGGAGGTCGCCGACCTGCCCGACCCGGCACGCGCGCGTGCCGCACTCGCGGAGGCCGGGTTCGTGGTGTCGCTGGAGCTGCGGCCCAGTGAGGTCACCGAACTCGCCGACGTCGTCCTGCCGGTCGCCGCGGTCGCCGAGAAGGCCGGCACCTTCCTCAACTGGGAGGGCAGGGTCCGCATGTTCGAGGCGGCGCTCAAGCCCGAGCAGATGACCCGACGGCTCGCGCCCGCCGACGCGCGCGTGCTGCAGATGCTGGCCGACGCCATGGACGTCCATCTGGGACTGCCGGACCTGCGCACGATCCGCGCGGAGCTCGACCGGCTCGGCACCTGGGACGGCCCCCGGGCCACCGACCCGCTGGAGACCGCGGGCGCGCTGCCCCGGCCGGCCGCCGGGGAGGCCGTGCTCGCCGGGCACCGGCTGCTGCTCGACGAGGGTGTCCTGCAACTGGGCGACGAGGCGCTCGCCGGTACCCGGCACGCCGCCCACGCGCGCGTGTCGGCCGCCACGGCCGCCGAGGCCGGCGTCAAGGACGGCGACCTGCTCGCGGTGACCGGCACCGCAGGAACGGTCGAGCTGCCCCTGGCCGTCACCGAGATGCCCGACCGCGTGGTGTGGCTCCCGCTGAACTCCGTCGGCGGCGGCGTCGCCTCCGGCGCCGGGGCGCTGCCCGGCTCACTCGTCCGTATCGGCCCGGCGACGCTCGCCGACGAGGCCACCGAGGAGGTGGAGGCATGAGCTCGTACCTCGCGGCTGAAGACCTCTCGATGTTCGGCACCGACCCCTGGTGGCTGGTCGTCGTCAAGGCGGTGTTCTGCTTCGCCTTCCTGATGGTGACCGTGCTGGTCTCCATCGTCATGGAGCGCAAGGTCGTCGCCTGGATGCAGCTGCGCATCGGCCCCAACCGGCACGGCCCCTGGGGCATGCTCCAGTCGCTCGCCGACGGCGTGAAGCTGATGCTCAAGGAAGACGTCATCGTCAAACGCGCGGACAAGGCCGTCTACGTCCTCGCGCCGATCGTCGCGGCCGTCCCGGCCTTCATGGCGTTCGCGGTGATCCCCTTCGGCCCGGCCGGCAACGAGATCTCGATCTTCGGGCAGCGCACCACCATGCAGCTGACCGACCTGCCGATCGCGATGCTGTACATCCTCGCGGTCGCCTCGGTCGGCATCTACGGCATCGTCCTGGCGGGCTGGAGCTCCGGCTCCACCTATCCGCTGCTGGGGGGCCTGCGCTCCTGCGCGCAGATGATCTCGTACGAGATCGCCATGGGCGCGGCGTTCGCCTCCGTGTTCCTCTACTCGGGGTCGATGTCGACGTCGACGATCGTCGAGCAGCAGACCGACCGCTGGTACATCCTGCTGCTGCCGGTCTCCTTCCTCATCTACATCGTGACGATGGTCGGCGAGACCAACCGCGCCCCCTTCGACATGCCGGAGTCCGAGGGCGACCTCGTCGGCGGCTTCAACACCGAGTACTCGTCGATCAAGTTCGCGATGTTCATGCTCGCCGAGTACATCAACATGGTGACCGTCTCGGCCGTCGCCGTGACCCTCTTCCTGGGCGGCTGGCGGGCCCCGTGGCCGATCAGCACGTTCTGGGAGGGCGCGAACCATGGCTGGTGGCCGATGCTCTGGTTCACGGGCAAGCTCCTTTCGCTGCTGTTCGGCTTCGTGTGGCTGCGCGGCACGCTCCCGCGGGTCCGCTACGACCAGCTGATGAAGCTCGGCTGGAAGGTCCTCATCCCGGTGTCCCTGGTGTGGCTGATGCTCGTCGCCACCGTGCGGGCGCTGCGGAACGAGAACTACGACTTCGCCGACATCGCCCTCTACATCGGCGGTGCCGTCCTCGCCCTCCTCCTGCTGTCCTTCGTCGCCGACCTGTTCCGCGGCAAGGGGAAGGAGGCCGGCCGGCCCGCCGAGGGCCCGCCCGCCTTCGACCCCATGGGCGGCGGGTTCCCCGTACCGCCGCTGCCGGGACAGGAGTCGCCGCCGGTGCCGCGACGCCGTTCGCGCCAGGAGCGGGAGTTGATTGTCAGTGGTGCCCCCGATACTCAGAGTGACGGATCTGTGGGCGGATCCACGGATGGAAAGGAGGCGTCCGATGGCTGAGGAGCCCAAGGAGACCAAGCCCGGTTTCCTGAACCCCGTGGCCGGCTTCGGCGTGACCTTCAAGGCCATGTTCAAGAAGCGGCTGACCGAGCAGTACCCGGAGCAGCAGAAGACCACCGCTCCGCGTTTCCACGGACGGCACCAGCTCAACCGCCATCCGGACGGCCTGGAGAAGTGCGTCGGCTGCGAGCTGTGCGCCTGGGCCTGCCCCGCCGACGCGATCTACGTGGAGGGCGCGGACAACACCGAGGAGGAGCGCTACTCGCCCGGCGAGCGGTACGGGCGGGTGTACCAGATCAACTACGCCCGCTGCATCCTGTGCGGCCTGTGCATCGAGGCGTGCCCCACGCGCGCGCTGACGATGACCAACGAGTTCGAGCTGGCGGACTCCAGCCGCGCCAACCTCATCTACACCAAGGAGCAGCTGCTCGCCGGTCTGGAGGAGGGCATGGTCGACTCCCCGCACGCCATGTACCCGGGCACCGACGAACAGGACTACTACCGGGGCCTGGTGACCGAGGCCGCGCCCGGTACGGAGCAGCAGGCCGCCCACTCCGAGGGCGAGGTCGTGCAGGAGGCCGCCTCGACCTTCGGCCCGGAGGAGCCGGCGTCGGAGAAGGTGATCGGGCGATGACCGGGCAGCTCGCCGCCGCGGCGACTCTCTCCGCCGGCACCTCCACCGGAGAGGCCGTCCAGTTCTGGATCCTCGGCACGGTCGCCGTGATCGGCGCCCTGTGCACCGTCTTCATGAGGCGGGCCGTGCACAGTGCGCTCTGCCTCGCCGGCACCATGATCATCCTGGCGGTGTTCTACCTGGCCAACGGCGCCTACTTCCTGGGCGTCGTCCAGATCGTCGTCTACACCGGCGCGATCATGATGCTGTTCCTGTTCGTGGTGATGCTGGTCGGTGTCACCGCGGCGGATTCCCTGAAGGAGACCATCAAGGGCCAGCGCTGGCTGGCCCTGCTGTGCGGGCTCGGCTTCGGCGTCCTGCTGATCGGCGGGATCGGGAACGCCTCGCTCAGCGAGTTCAACGGCATCGGTGAGGCGAACGCGGGCGGCAACGTGGAGGGCCTCGCGGCCCTCCTCTTCACCAAGTACGTCTTCGCCTTCGAGATCACCGGCGCCCTGCTCATCACGGCCGCCGTCGGCGCCATGGTGCTCACCCACCGGGAGCGTACCGAGCGCGCCAAGACCCAGCGGGAGCTGGCCGAGGAGCGCGTGCGCGGCGGCAAGTACCTGCCGCCGCTCCCGGCGCCCGGCGTCTACGCCCGGCACAACGCCGTGGACATCCCGGGTCTGCTGCCCGACGGCACCACGTCGGATCTCACCGTCAGCAAGACGCTGCGGGAGCGCGGTCAGGTCCGTGACGTGTCGCAGGAGGCGATCAACGACCTGCGGGCGATGGAGCAGCGCGCGGAGGAGCGTCTGGAGCGCCGTGCGGTCGACGCGCCGACCTTCAAGCGGGCCGAGGAGGCGTCGAAGTGAACCCCGTCAACTATCTGTACCTGGCCGCGCTGCTGTTCACGATCGGCGCCACCGGCGTACTGATCAGGCGCAACGCGATCGTCGTCTTCATGTGCGTCGAGCTCATGCTCAACGCCTGCAACCTCGCGTTCGTCGCCTTCTCCCGGATGCACGGCAACCTCGACGGCCAGATCATCGCGTTCTTCACGATGGTCGTCGCCGCCGCGGAGGTCGTGGTCGGGCTGGCGATCATCGTGTCCCTGTTCCGTTCCCGCCACTCGGCCTCGGTCGACGACGCCAGCCTGATGAAGCTGTGAGGGGCTGCTGAATCGTGGAGAACCTGATTGCGCTGCTGGTGGCGGCGCCCCTGCTCGGAGCGGCGGTCCTGCTGTGCGGCGGACGCCGGCTGGACGCCGTCGGCCACTGGATCGGCACGCTGCTCGCGGCCGTCTCCTTCGCGCTCGGCCTGGTGCTGTTCACCGACCTGCTGGGCAAGGGTGCCGAGGAACGCACCGTCACGCAGCACCTGTTCAGCTGGATCCCGGTGGAGGGCTTCCAGGCCGACGTCGCCTTCCGGCTCGACCAGCTGTCGATGACGTTCGTCCTGCTGATCACCGGCGTCGGCTCGCTCATCCACCTGTACTCCGTGGGGTACATGGAGCACGACGAGCGGCGCCGCCGCTTCTTCGGCTATCTGAACCTGTTCCTCGCGGCGATGCTGATCCTCGTCCTCGCCGACAACTACCTGCTGCTGTACGTCGGCTGGGAGGGCGTCGGTCTCGCCTCCTACCTGCTGATCGGCTTCTGGCAGCACAAGCCCGGCGCGGCGACGGCGGCGAAGAAGGCCTTCCTGGTCAACCGCGTCGGTGACATGGGCCTGTCGATCGCGATCATGCTGATGTTCCTGTGGTTCGGCACCTTCGCCTTCGGGCCGGTGCTCGGCACCCTGGAGGAGCCCGGCCTCGCCGGGCAGGCCGGCGAGGGCAAGCTCACCGCGATCGCCCTGATGTTGCTGCTCGCAGCCTGCGGCAAGTCCGCGCAGGTGCCGCTGCAGTCCTGGCTCGGGGACGCGATGGAGGGCCCGACCCCGGTCTCGGCCCTGATCCACGCCGCGACCATGGTGACGGCGGGCGTGTACCTGATCGTCCGCTCCGCGGCCGTCTTCAACGGCGCCCCGGACGCGCAACTGGTCGTCACCATCGTCGGCGCGGTCACGCTGCTGTTCGGTGCGATCGTCGGTTGCGCGAAGGACGACATCAAGAAGGCGCTGGCCGGCTCGACCATGTCGCAGATCGGCTACATGGTGCTCGCCGCCGGTCTGGGTCCCATCGGCTACGTCTTCGCGATCATGCACCTGGTGACGCACGGCTTCTTCAAGGCCGGACTGTTCCTCGGCGCCGGCTCCGTGATGCACGGCATGAACGACGAGGTCGACATGCGCCGCTACGGCGGACTGCGCAAGTACATGCCGGTCACGTTCGTCACCTTCGGGCTCGGCTATCTCGCGATCATCGGCTTCCCGGGCCTGTCCGGCTTCTTCTCCAAGGACAAGATCATCGAGTCGGCGTTCGCCAAGGGCGGCACCGAGGGCTGGATCCTCGGCGCCTGCGCCCTGCTGGGCGCGGCCATCACCGCGTACTACATGACGCGCGTGATGCTGATGACGTTCTTCGGCGAGGAGCGCTGGCGCAACGCGCCGACGCCGTCCCCGGCGGAGCCGGACGTGGAGCCCGCCGCGAAGACACGCGGCGCGTACGAGCCGCCGCACCCGCACGAGTCCCCGAAGATCATGACGATCCCGATGATCGTGCTGGCCGTCGGGTCGGTCGCGGGCGGTGCCTTCTTCAGCATCGGCGACCGCTTCATGCACTGGCTCGAACCCATCACCGGGCACGACCACGGTCACGCGCCGATCAGCGCCATGACGGTGACCGCCGCCACGGTCGCCGTGATGGTCATCGGCGTGGCGGTCGCCTGGGCCCAGTACGGGCGCCGTCCGGTGCCGGCCGTCGCCCCGCGCGGGTCGCTGCTCACCCGGGCCGCCCGGCGCGACCTGCTCCAGGACGACTTCAACCATGTGGTCCTGGTCCGCGGCGGTGAGCACCTCACCCGCTCGCTGGTGTACGTCGACCACACCCTGGTCGACGGGGTCGTCAACGGCACGGCGGCCTCCATGGGCGGCCTGTCCGGGCGGATGCGCAGGCTGCAGAACGGCTTCGCGCGGTCCTACGCGGTCTCCATGTTCGGCGGCGCGGCGGTCCTCGTCGCCGCGACCCTGCTGATGAGGGCGGTCTGATACCGATGTCCTTTCCTCTGCTGACAGCGACGGCGGTGCTCCCGGCCATCGGGGCGATCGCCACGGCCGCCGTACCGGCCGCGAAACGCACGGCCGCCAAGTGGCTGGCCCTGCTGTTCTCGCTCGCCACGCTCGTGCTGGCGATCGTCGTCCTGGTGCGGTTCGACCCGGACGGCGACCGCTACCAGCTCACCGAGTCCCACGCCTGGATCGCGGACTTCGGGGTCCGGTACGAACTGGGCGTGGACGGCATCGCGGTGGCGCTGATCGCGCTGACCGCCCTGCTGATCCCGTTCATCGTCCTGGCGGGCTGGCACGACGCCGACCCGCTGGAGACGGGAAGCAAGAGGTGGCGGCCGACGCAGGGCTTCTTCGCCCTGATCCTGGCCGTCGAGGCGATGGTGATCCTCTCCTTCGAGGCCACCGACGTCTTCCTCTTCTACATCTTCTTCGAAGCCATGCTCATCCCGCTGTACTTCCTCATCGGCGGCTTCGGGGACCGTGCCCACGAGCACGGTGAGGAGACGGCGGCGACGCAACGGTCGTACGCGGCGGTGAAGTTCCTGCTCTACAACCTGGCCGGCGGTCTGATCATGCTGGCCGCGGTGATCGGGCTGTACGTGGTCGCCGGGAACTTCTCGCTCACCGAGATCGCCGAGGCGCGGGCCGACGGCTCGCTGGACATGGCGACGAGCACCGAGCGCTGGCTGTTCCTCGGCTTCTTCCTCGCCTTCGCGGTGAAGGCGCCGCTGTGGCCGCTGCACACCTGGCTGCCCAACGCCATGCAGGAGTCCACCGCCCCGGTGGCCGTGCTGATCACGGCGGTCGTCGACAAGGTGGGCACCTTCGCGATGCTCCGCTTCTGCCTCGGGCTGTTCCCGGAGGCCAGCAAGTGGGCGACGCCCGCCATCCTCGTGCTGGCGGTCATCAGCATCATCTACGGCGCGCTGCTCGCGGTCGGCCAGCGCGACATCAAGCGGCTGATCGCGTACGCGTCGATCTCGCACTTCGGCTTCATCATCATGGGCATCTTCGCGATGACCAGCCAGGGCCAGTCCGGGGCGACGCTCTACATGGTCAACCACGGCATCTCGACCGCCGTGCTGATGCTGATCGCCGGGTTCCTGATCTCGCGGCGCGGCTCCCGGCTCATCGCCGACTACGGCGGTGTGCAGAAGGTCGCCCCGGTGCTCGCCGGCACCTTCCTGATCGGCGGGCTCGCGACCCTCTCCCTGCCGGGGCTCGCGCCCTTCGTCAGTGAGTTCCTGGTCCTGGTCGGCACGTTCACGCGCTACCCGGTGATCGGCATCATCGCCACCTTCGGCATCGTCCTCGCCGCGCTCTACACCCTCGTCCTGTACCAGCGGACGATGACCGGCCCGGTGAAGCCCGAGGTCTCCGCGATGCCCGACCTGAGGGTGCGGGAGATCGCGGTGGTGGCACCGCTGGTCGTGCTGCTGGTCTTCCTGGGCGTCTACCCGAAGCCCGTCACGGACGTCGTGAACCCGGCGGTGGAGCACACCATGTCCGACGTACAGAAGAAGGACCCCCAGCCCGAGGTGGAGGCCGCCAAGTGAGCGCAACAGCCGTCCACAGCCTGTGGACAACGGCGGCCGACCCGATCTCGAAGATCGACGCGCCGAAGATCGAATACGGACAGCTCGCACCCACCCTGATCATCGTCGGAGCGGCGGTCCTCGGGGTGCTGGTCGAGGCGTTCGTACCGCGCAGGTCGCGCTACTACGCGCAGATGTTCGTCGCCGTGGTCGCGCTGGCCGCCGCCTTCGCCGCGGTCGTGGCGCTCGCCGCCGACGGCTACGGCACCACCAAGGCGGGCATCGTGGCGATGGGCGCCATCGCCGTCGACGGGCCGGCCCTGTTCCTCCAGGGCACGATCCTGCTCACGGCCATGGTCGGCCTGTTCACCTTCGCCGAGCGCCGGCTTGACCCGGAGGCGCACGGCAACCGGGTGGACTCCTTCGCCGCGCAGGCCGCGTCCGTACCGGGCAGCGACAGCGAGAAGAAGGCGGTCAAGGCCGGGTTCACCACCACCGAGGTGTTCCCGCTGCTGCTCTTCGCGGTCTCCGGCATGCTGGTCTTCCCGGCGGCCAACGACCTGCTGACGCTGTTCGTGGCGCTCGAGGTCCTCTCGCTCCCGCTGTACCTGCTGTGCGCGCTGGCCCGCCGCAAGCGGCTGATGTCGCAGGAGGCGGCGGTCAAGTACTTCCTGCTCGGCGCGTTCGCCTCCGCGTTCACGCTGTTCGGCATCGCGCTGCTGTACGGCTACTCGGGCTCGATGTCGTACGCCACGATCGCCCAGGTTGTCGACGGCACGGTCCAGGACGTCAACCCGGCGCTCGCCGACACCATGGGCAACGACGCGCTGCTGCTGGTCGGCGCCGCGCTGCTGGTCATGGGCCTGCTGTTCAAGGTCGGCGCCGTCCCCTTCCACATGTGGACGCCCGATGTGTACCAGGGCGCCCCGACGCCGGTGACCGGTTTCATGGCGGCGGCGACCAAGGTGGCGGCGTTCGGCGCGCTGCTGCGGATCCTGTACGTCGTGCTGCCGGGTCTGCGCTGGGACTGGCGGCCGGTCATGTGGGCCGTCGCCATCGTCACCATGCTGGCCGGTGCGATCGTGGCGATCACCCAGACCGACATCAAGCGGCTGCTGGCGTACTCGTCGATCGCGCACGCGGGCTTCATCCTCGCGGGTGTCATCGCGACCACGCCGTCGGGCATCTCGTCCGTCCTCTTCTATCTGGCGGCGTACTCGTTCGTGACGATCGGCGCGTTCGCGGTGGTCACGCTGGTCCGGGACGCCGGCGGCGAGGCGACGCACCTGTCGAAGTGGGCGGGCCTCGGCCGTCGCTCCCCGCTCGTGGCGGCGGTGTTCGCGGTGTTCCTGCTGGCCTTCGCGGGCATCCCGCTGACCTCGGGTTTCTCCGGGAAGTTCGCCGTGTTCAAGGCGGCGGCCGAGGGCGGAGCGGCCCCGCTGGTCGTGGTCGGTGTGATCTCGTCGGCCATCGCGGCGTTCTTCTACATCCGCGTGATCGTCCTGATGTTCTTCAGCGAGCCGCGCCCCGAGGGCCCGACCGTCGCGGTGCCGTCACCGCTGACGATGACGGCGATCGGGGTCGGCGTGGCCGTCACGGTGGTGCTGGGCGTCGCACCCCAGTACTTCCTGGAGCTGGCGGGGGACGCGGGAGTGTTCGTGCGCTGATACGGCCCTCACCAGCACGTCGACTTCGGCCCGGCACCCTTCGGGGGGTGCCGGGCCGAAGTCGTCGGGTGAGCGGCCTGTGGACAACTCCGGAGCTGTCGGTGCGGACCCCTATCGTGGAGGCAGTGGTCGAGGGACGGCTCACGGGGGCACGGTGACGGGCGGTAGTGGCGGGATGACAGTGACGGAGAGTGAGGCGCTGGCCGCGCTGCACCGGGTGTTCGGGTACGACGCCTTCCGCGGTGAGCAGGAAGCGGTCATCGAGCATGTGGTCACGGGCGGCGACGCCGTCGTGCTCATGCCGACCGGTGGCGGAAAGTCGCTCTGCTACCAGATTCCGGCCCTGGTCAGACCGGGTACGGGAGTCGTCGTCTCCCCGCTCATCGCGCTGATGCAGGACCAGGTGGACGCGTTGCGGGCGCTGGGCGTGCGGGCCGGGTTCATGAACTCCACGCAGGACTTCGACGAGCGGCGCGTCGTCGAGGCGGAGTTCCTCGCCGGCGAGCTGGACCTGCTGTACCTCGCACCGGAGCGGCTGCGGCTGGACAGCACCCAGGACCTGCTCTCGCGCGGCAAGATCTCCGTCTTCGCGATCGACGAGGCGCACTGTGTGTCCCAGTGGGGCCACGACTTCCGGCCGGACTACCTCATGCTGTCGGTGCTCGGCGAGCGGTGGCCGGACGTGCCCCGCATCGCGCTCACGGCGACGGCCACGCACGCCACGCACCGGGAGATCACCGAGCGGCTCGGCATGCCGGACGCCCGGCATTTCGTGGCGAGCTTCGACCGGCCCAACATCCAGTACCGGATCGTGCCCAAGGCGGACCCCAAGAAGCAGCTGCTGAGCTTTCTCCGCGGGGAGCACGCCGGGGACGCGGGCATCGTCTACTGCCTGTCGCGCAACTCGGTGGACAAGACCGCCGAATTCCTCAGTCGCAACGGCATCGAGGCGGTGCCGTACCACGCGGGCCTCGACGCGGGGACGCGCGCCAGGCACCAGGCGCGGTTCCTGCGGGAGGAGGGCCTGGTCGTGGTGGCGACCATCGCGTTCGGCATGGGCATCGACAAGCCGGACGTCCGGTTCGTCGCCCACCTCGACCTGCCCAAGTCCGTCGAGGGCTACTACCAGGAGACGGGCCGCGCGGGACGCGACGGGCTGCCGTCCACGGCCTGGATGGCGTACGGGCTCAACGACGTCATACAGCAGCGCAAGCTGATCCAGTCCGGCGAGGGCGACGAGGCGTTCCGGAGGAGGGCCAACCAGCATCTGGACGCGATGCTCGGCCTGTGCGAGACCGTCCGGTGCCGGCGAGGCCAGCTTCTCGCCTACTTCGGCCAGGATCCCGACCCGGCGGGCTGCGGCAACTGCGACACCTGCCTCATCCCGCCGGAGACCTGGGACGGGACCGTCGCGGCGCAGAAGGTGCTGTCCACGGTGGTGCGGCTGCAGCGGGAGCGCGGGCAGAAGTTCGGCGCGGTGCAGATCGTCGACATCCTGCTGGGGCGGCGCACGGCCAAGGTCATCCAGTTCGACCACGACCAGCTGTCGGTGTTCGGCATCGGCGAGGAGCTGAGCGAGGCCGAATGGCGCGGCGTCGTGCGCCAGTTGCTCGCCCAGGGACTGCTCGCCGTCGAGGGGGAGTACGGCACGCTGGTGCTGACCGAGGCGAGCGGGGCGGTGCTGCGGCGGGAGCGGGAGGTGCCGCTGCGCAAGGAGCCGGAGAAGCCGGCGGCGGCCCGGGGCACGAGCAGCCGGGGCGAGCGCAAGGCCAAGGCCGCCGCGGCCGAGCTGCCCGCGGAACTGGCCCCCGCGTTCGAGGCGCTGCGCGCCTGGCGTGCCGAGCAGGCCCGCGAGCAGGGAGTCCCGGCCTACGTCATCTTCCACGACGCCACGCTGCGGGAGATCGCCACGGTGTGGCCCACGTCGGTGGCCGAGCTCGGCGGGATCAGCGGCGTGGGGGAGAAGAAGCTGGCGACGTACGGGGAGGGTGTGGTGGCCGTGCTGGCCGGGCTGACGGCGCCGGGGGACGGCGGTGCCGGGTCCGACGACCCCGGCCGCCCGGACGACTGGCCCGACGTGGACACCGAGCCGGAGCCCGACTGGATGTAGGCGACCGCGTGGTGGGGCTGGACGGGGGTGTTGCGCAGCCCGGCGTCTGCGGGGTGCCGGTGCGCCCACCCGTGCCGCTGGGGGCGCCTCCCAGGCCCTTGAGGCACTGGGGGAGGCACGGCTGCCCGCACTTGAGTCACGGCAGTGCTGTCAGGCCCGGTGCGAAGGTGATCAGCAGGGGGACGAGTGGGACCAGGGCCGCCGCGGCCGTCGTCAGGGCGCGGCGGCGGCGGCCGAGGCGGGGCGGGGGTTCCAGGAGGCGGTCGACGCGTTCGCCGAGCAGGCGGTGGCTGGAGGCGCAGGACAGCACGCCGCGGTGCTGGTTGAGCTCGATCAGCGCCAGTGCCGTGGTCAGGTGGCCGCAGCGGCGGGAGGCCGTGTCGTCGGCGGACAGTTCGACCAGACGATGGGTCTGGTCGCAGAAGTGCGCGAACAGCGGGATGCGGGGGAAGCCGGTGGCCAGTGCGGTGGAGAGGTGCAGCAGCCAGTCGTGACGGGCGCGGGCGTGGCCCCGCTCGTGGGTGAGGACGGCGTCGAGCTGGTGGTCGGTGAGCCGCTGCAGGGCGCCGGTGGTGACGATCAGCTGGGGCGGGCTGCCCGGCATCCACCAGGCGTCGGGGTACTCGTCCTCCAGCACCAGCAGGGGGCCGCGGGCCGCGGGCAGACCGGCGGGCAGATCGGGGGCGCGTTCCCGCAGATGCGCCCTGGCCCGGGTACGACGGGCGCGGGCCTCGACCAGTTCCCGCGCGAGCATCGCCGTCGTCCAGGCCGCCCCACAGGCCAGCAGCACGGTGAGGACGCTCGTCCAGGGCGACGCCGCGGACAGGTCGTACGCCGCGGTCACCGCGGGCGGGGCCGGCGCGAAGAGCTGGGCGCGGACCGTGCCGAAGCCGGCCGCGGCCCCCAGCGCGAGGGCCGTCAGACAGCACAGCAGGACCGTGGCGACCAGGCACTGCCACGCCCACAGGGCGACCACGGGTTCCCGCTCCGGCCACTTCGCCCGGGTCAGCACGCGGGGTACGGGCACGGCGGCCGTCACGGCGACCACGCTCAGCAGGAGCAGGCAGACGGTCATGCCACGGGCTCCGAATCCTGTCGGAAGGGGCGGCTCGGGGGCGTGCGGTTCGTGCGGGGGTGCGTGTTGTGCGGGGGGTGCGGGTCGTGCGGGGGGTGCGGGTCGTGCGGCAGACGAAGGGGGCGCGGCCCGGGCGACGCGCACACCGCCCGATGCCGATTATGACGGCGAAGGGCGGTGTGGGTCAGGTGTCGTGGGGAACGGGCAGGGCCGGGCGGGTCAGACCGTGGGGACCACCCGTCCCGTGACCTCGCCGAGACCCACCCGGACACCGTCCGGTCCCGGCGCCCAGGCCGACAGCGTCACCACGTCACCGTCCTCGAGGAACGTCCGCTTCCCGTCGGGGAGTTCGAGGGCGTCACGGCCGTTCCAGGTCAGTTCGAGGAGCGACCCGCGTTCCCGCTCGGCGGGGCCGCTCACCGTGCCGGAGCCGTACAGGTCGCCGGTGCGCAGACAGGCACCGTTGACGGTCATGTGGGCGAGCTGTTGGGCGGCCGTCCAGTACATGGTGGAGAAGGGGGGCTCGGAGACGACATGACCGTTGACGGTGACGGTGATCCGCAGGTCGTAGCCGCCGGGTTCCTCGTCCGCGTCGTCCAGGTAGGGCAGCAGCTCGTGGGTGCGCTCCGGCGGCGCGACGCGGGCCTCCTCCAGGGCGTCCAGCGGGGTGATCCAGGCCGACACCGAGGTGGTGAAGGACTTGCCGAGGAACGGGCCGAGGGGGACGTACTCCCAGGCCTGGATGTCGCGGGCGGACCAGTCGTTGAGGAGGCAGAGGCCGAAGACGTGGTCGCGGAAGTCGCCGAGCGGCACCGGCCGGCCCAGCTCGGACGGCACACCGACCACGAAGCCGACCTCGGCCTCGATGTCCAGCCGGACGGACGGCCCGAAGACCGGGGCGGCGTCGGTGGGTGCCTTGCGCTGGCCCGAGGGGCGTACGACGTCGGTGCCGGACACCACGACCGTGCCGGAGCGGCCGTGGTAGCCGATCGGCAGATGCTTCCAGTTGGGGGTGAGGGAATCGGCGGCATCGGGGCGGAACATCTTGCCGACGTTCCGGGCGTGGTTCTCGGAGGCGTAGAAGTCGACGTAGTCCGCGACCTCGAAGGGAAGGTGCAGGGTCACCTCGGACAGCGGGTGGAACAGCGGCTCGACGGTCTCCCGGTGCGCCGGGACGGTCACCCACGCCGTGAGCGCCCGCCGCACGTCCGACCAGGCCGTGCGGCCCGCCGCCAGCAGCGGGTCGAGGGCCGGGCGGGCGAGCAGGGAGGCGTACGGCGAGCCCAGGGCGTGTGCCGCCGCGCCGGCGTCGAGGACGTGGTCGCCGAGCCGGACGCCCACGGTCCGCTCCGGCGAACCGGGCGGCGAGAAGACGCCGTACGGCAGGTTGTGCGGGCCGAAGGGATCGCCCTCGGGGACATCGAAGGGGGGCATCGGGTGCTGCCTCGCTTTCGTGTGCGCAGGTGCTCCACGTGTCTGTGGCCGTGCCACACGTTACGGGTGGGACGGCGGTCTTGGGCAGAGCCGACGTGGTGGCGCACCCCGCTTCCCCTTGCGTACCGGAAGTTATCCACAGGACGTGACGCAATCTTGACGGAGCGGTGCGAACAGGGCGACTCTGGGCGGGTGCCGGAAGGTCTCGGGGAGGGGACGTTCCGAAGGCACACTGGGGGGCGGATGGCCATTGGGGAGGCCGGCCCGCGCTCGGCGCGCTCGGGATCGCAGCCGAAACGGCTGGAAGAGACCATGCGCGGTCGGCTCGGCCGGGAGTGTGTGTACGTGCCGTCATGCAGGTTCGGGCTGTTCGTGGCGCTGCGCCACTGGTGCCCGCCGGGCGGCCGGGTACTGATGTCGCCGGTCAACGACGACGTCATCTTCTTCGTGGTGCTGGCGGCGGGACTGCGGCCGGTACAGGCGCCGTTGAATCCGTTCGACGGATCCATCGACATCGACGCCGTGCCCGAGGAGACGTGGGGCTCGCTGTCCGCCGTACTGACGACGAACCTGTACGGCAACCCGGACCCGGCGCCGGAACTGCGGGCGCGCTGCGACGCGTCGGGCATCCCGCTGATCGAGGACGGGGCGCACGCGATCGGCAGCGAGGTCGGCGGGCGGCCGGTCGGGGCCTGGGGCGAGGCCTCCGTTTTCAGCCTCTCCAAGCATGCCGGCGCCCAGGCGGGCGGCATCCTCTCGCTCGCCGACCCGAGCCTGGCCGAGGCGGTGCGGGCCACCTGCGACGAGCTGCTCACCCCGCCCCGGCCTGCGTCCGAACTCGCCTATGCCTTACGGCCGTACGCCGAGGCCGCCGTACGGGGGCTGGGGCTGCGGCGGGCCGCCTGGGCCACGTTGGGGCTGCTGGGGCTGGCGGAGCGCGACGGGATCAGGATGCCGCTGCGTCCGGAGGCACTGGCCCGGGCCGTCGGCGCGGCCCCGGACCTGACCGCGCACGACCCCTGGGTCCGCGTCGACATGCACACCTACCGCCTGGAGTCCGGCCCGCTGCGGCTGCGGCGCATCCGGCGCAGGCTCGGACGGCTGGACGAGGTGCTCCGGTTCTGCCGGGACGGCACCGAACTGCTGCTGTCGACCCGGTGGGCCCGGCCGGGGGAGGGAAGCCGGGCGCAGCCGCTGTTCCGGGTACCGCTGCTGGTGGCGGACCGGGACGCGGCGATCGCGGCACTGGCCCGGCGCGGGATCGTCGTCGGCTACCTCTACGACCCGCCCCTCGACGACTACGCGGGGGAGGAGTTCACCGATCCGTCGCCCGCGCCCGAGGCGGCCCGCTGGTTCGCGCGGCACGCGCTGCCGGTGGACCCGCTGCGGGCGAAGGAAACCGTCGACGTGCTGGAGCGGTCCGGCGCGCGACCGGCCGAACCGCCGGAGGAACTCACGCGGTCCGGCGCGCGGCCGGCCGGACCGCCGGAGGACCTGACACGGCCGGGGACGTCGGCCGACGGGCTGGGGCCGGCCCGTGACTGACATCCGGGTGCACGAGCCCACCGCGGTGCGCGCCGACGGCGGGCCCCGGCCCGCCGGGAACACGCCCGGCTCCGACTCCCTGTTCAAGAACGCCTACTTCCTGATGCTCAGCACGGGCGTGTCCGCCGTCCTCGGCCTGGGGTTCTGGCTCGTGGCCGCCCGCTACTACTCCGAGGACGCCGTCGGCCAGGGCTCCGCCGCGATCGCCGCGATGCGGCTGCTCGCCAGCATCACCGCGACCACGATGATCGGCGCCGTGGTCCGCTTCGTACCGCGTGCGGGCCGTGAGACCGGACGCCTGGTGTGGGGCGTGTACGTGGCGAGTTCGGTGGTCGTCACCCTGGCCGCGGCCGTCTTCCTGCTCACACTCGACCAGTGGGGCCCCTCGTACGCCCCCCTCGGCACACCGATGGCCGGGGCGCTGTTCGTCGCGGCGTGCGTGGCGTGGGCGCTGCTCACCCTCCAGGACGGCGTGCTCACGGGGCTGCGCAAGGCCGAGTGGGTGCCGGCCGGGAACGCGATGTTCTCCGTCGGGAAGCTCGTCCTGCTGGCCGTCTTCGCGAGCGCGCTGCCCGCACTGGGCATCTTCGTGTCCTGGGCCGTGGCCATCGCGTTCTCCACACTGCCGCTCGGCTGGCTGATCTTCCGCCGGCTCATCCCCCGTCAGACCGCCGCCGACCACGACGTGGAACCGCCCGGCCTGCGGTCCATGGGCCGCTTCCTGGCCGGTGACTCGCTCGGCGCGCTGTTCAGCCTGGCGATGATCAACCTGCTGCCGGTGATGGTCGCGGTCCGCTTCAGCGCGGCGGAGAACGGCTACTTCTACGTGGCGTACACCGTCGGCGGCACGATGGAGTTCATGGCCATCAACATGGCCTCGTCGCTCACCGCCCACGCCTCGCACGACCCGCGTCAGCTCGCCGACGGGGTGCGGGGGGCGCTGCGCCGGATGACGCTGCTGCTGGTGCCGGTGGTCGCGGTGCTGGTCGTCTTCGCGCCCTGGATCCTCACGCCGTTCGACGCGGACTACGCCGAGCACGGCTCGACCGTGCTGCGGCTGCTCGCGCTCGGTGCGCTGCCCCGGGTGGTCGTGGAGCTGTACATCGGGGTGCTGCGGGTGCAGGGGCGCACCGGTGTGCTCGCCGCGCTCCAGGGCGCGATGTGCGTGCTGGTGCTGGGCAGCGCGGCCGTGCTGTTCACTCCGGCGGGGATCGCGGGGGCCGGATGGGCGGTGCTGGTCAGCATGACGCTGATCGCGGTCGTCTCGGTGTTCGGGCTGCGCGCGGCGCTGCGCCGCGACGACGCCCCGCCCGCCGACCGGGCCTCCGCCGCGGACTACGGCACCCGCTGGGCGCGGTTGAACGCCACCGCCGGATACGGCACCGGCTGGGCGCGCCGGGCCGCGTACGGGCACAAGGGCCCGGGGGAGGAGGACGAGGACACCGTCACGCTGTTCATCGGCCGCCCCGGCTACGAACGGGAGGCCCTCCAGGCGGACACGCTCGCGTTCGTCGTACGGTCGCAGGCTCCGGACGCGCGGGGGGAGGAACCCGGCCGCGGAGGGCCGTCCTCCGGCGAGGGGACCGACACGGAGGAGGAGACCTCGGGGCCGCGGGAGGAACCGGCCGAGGACGGGAAGACGGAGGACGGGAAGACGGAGCCGGACGTGCGGGACGAGCCGTGCGACCGGGAGGACCGGGAGGACCGGGAGGACCGGGAGGACCGGGAAGGCCGGGAGGACCGGGAGGACCGGGAAAGCAGGGAAGGCCGCGAAGGCCGGGACGGGGCGGACCGGCCCGTCGCGGCCGCCGGGTCGGGGGCCGGTGGCCGCCGGCACGTCTGGAGCGCCCTCCCGCAGCCCGTCCGGCCGGCCCTGCCCGCGCGGGGAGCCGACGCGCCGTCGGAGGTGCCCTCGAAGGAGGGGCGGGTCCCCGCCGGGGCGAGCGTCACGCCGTGGGCCGGCGAGGCGCGCCCCGTCGTGCCGCCGGCGCCCGATGGGGACTCCGACCGCCGGCTCGGAGGAGTCCTCTGGTCCCTGCTCGGCCTCGCCATCCTCGTCTTCTGGATCTCGGTGCGCGGGCTCCCCTGGTTCGACGGGGGCGACGGGGGCGACGGTGGTGAGCCCACGGGGCGCCGGCTGCTGGAAGGGCTGCCGCTGCCCGCGCTCGCCGCGGGGGGACTGCTGTTCCTGGTCTTCGTCGCCTCGGTGACGTTGTGCGGGCGGCCGGACCACCGGCTGTCCGGCACCGCGCTGGGTGCCGCCCTGGTCGCCCTGCACGCCGCACCCGTCGCCCTGGGGTGGGAGCCCGAGCCGGTGGACGGGGCGTCGTACTCCGAGGCGGCCGGTTTCCTCGCCGAGGGGGTGGGGCTCACCGGGCCCGGTCCCCTGCTGCGGTGGGCACCCCTGGTGTTCCAGCTGCTGTGTCTCGTACCGCTGGGGCTGCTGCTCGCACGCGCGGCCGGGCGGCTGAGGTGGCCGGTCTGCTGGGGTGTCCTGTATCTCGTCGCGGTGGCCGGCTGGGTGTGGCGGCAGGCGCTCGCGCCGGTCGCGCCGCCGCTGCTGGTCGTGCTCCTCGGACTCCTGCTGCTGAGCCGGGCATGGCCGGCGCCGGGACCGGCGCCCCACGGCGGACGGAACGGCCCGCCCGGCCACTGAGCCGAACCGCCGCGCGGTACTCAGCGGGGCGGCACGGGCTGCTGGAAGTACCCGTTCCGCCCCGCTTCCCGGTAGCCGTCGAGCCCCGGGCCGCCGTTGACGGTCAGATCGCACTCGGGTTTCCCGGAGGTCGGCCGGTTCCAGTGCACCAGGGCCTTCACCTCCGGGAGCTTCTTCACGGCGCCGGGGATCTCGGTGTACCAGTCGCGCTGGCGCCGCGGGTCGTCGGCGTCGGGCGCGGTGGCGAACTCCGCGAGCATCACCGGTTTGTCGTCGGTGACGTTCGCGCGCAGCCATTCGTAACTGGGCTGCTGGCTGCGCAGGAAGTCCTTCCAGTCGGTGGTGTCGTGGCAGCCGTAGTAGTTGTACTGGTCCATCGCGATCCAGTCGACGTACTCGTCCCCGGGGTAGAGGGCCTTCATCTCCTTCGCGCCGCCGAGGTAGCCGGAGACGGTCCACACCCACACGACGTTGTCGGCCCCCAGTTCACGGAACCGGTCGTGGAGATGGCGGTACGCCGCGACGAACTCCTCCGGGGTGCCTGCGCCCTCCTTGATGCGGGCGTCGGTCTCCTGGTCGAAGGAGAAGAAGACACGTTTGCCGTAGGCCTTGAGGCGCCGGATCTGCGGGTCGAGGATCTCCTCGTCGTACTTCCCCGAGGCGATGTTCTTCCAGCCGAGCTGGGTCTCCGTCCAGTTCTCGTGGTGCGGCTCGGTCCAGACGGTGGACTCCCAGGCCAGCATGAGCAGCCGGTCCTTGCCGAGTTCCTGTTCGTCGGGGGTGAGCAGCTGCCCGTCGAGCTCGGTGCCCGACATGTCGTGGTAGTTGTAGACGAGATCGAGCTTGCGGCCGATCCTCTTCTCGAAGCCGGTCACGGCGTCCTCGAGCGAGCCGTTCGCGGCGTACGGCACATAGGCGCCCCACCAGGCGCCGCAGGGCGGCACCAGTGTGTCGGTGGGGGCGCAGGGGCCGGTGGGCACCTCCCCGGAGGCCGCGTTGTCGGGTGTGGCGTCCCCGGAGGACTCCGGATCGTCGGAACGGCCGGCCCAGATCCCGAGCCCGGCGAGCAGCGCGGCCACCGCCACCAGGACGACCGCCGTGCAGCCGCGCCTCGCACGCCCCATGCCCCTCACCCCGTGCCACTTGGTCGGTTTGCGCCGTCGGTGCGGCCCCGTCATGTGCCGCCCCTGCCGGCGGGCCTGCGCCTGGCGCGTTCCGCCGCGCCGCGCCGCGCGGCGGGCAGTGGCAGCCCCGGCAGGGCCGCGGCGATCGTGGTGAAGACGGCGAGCGAGACGAGGAAGGCGGTCATCGAGAAGCCCTCCACCAGGAACAGCGAGGTGGCGGTGAGCACGCCGAGCGAGAGACTGAACGGCGCGGCGAGCGCGACGGCCTCCAGCCTGGCTCCGGCGGCCAGCCCGCCCGGCTGCGGATACAGCGCCGCGCAGCCCGGACCGAACAGGGTGAAGAGCAGCACCGGGATCCAGCGCAGTGGTGAGGGGCCGGGCACGGCGGTGGCGGCCAGCGCGAGCCAGCCCGAGACCGCGACGAGGACTCTGAGGTGCGTCGGGGTGACCCGGACGGCGTTCATGGACTGGCCTTCATCGTCACTTCGATCACCTTGTGGTCGTTGCTCGGGCGGCCGGGCGGTACTCCAGGACGATGCCGTAGGGACGGCTCTCGACGGTCCGGAAGAGCGGCGAGGCCGACAGCTTCGAACGCAGCGTCTCGAAGCCGCCGGGCGGCAGCAGGCCCTCCCCGGCGGTGTAGACGTCCTGGGTGCGGGTGAGGACGACGTACGTCCTGGTTCTCGGCGGAATCCCGTCGGCGAGGTAACCGG
Source organism: Streptomyces sp. NPDC020731 (assembly GCF_044334705.1). NCBI lineage: Bacteria > Bacillati > Actinomycetota > Actinomycetes > Kitasatosporales > Streptomycetaceae > Streptomyces > Streptomyces sp. NPDC020731. Next base: position 19,262 of record NZ_JBIRTN010000016.1, on the reverse strand, counting down.
CCGGGTCCTTCAGCATCTTCTCGTTCTCGGGCAGCTCCTGCTCGGCGAAGAACCAGTGCTCGAGGCGGTCGTACCGGTGCAGCGCCTGCGGGAAGGAACCGCTGGTGGCGAGGATCAGCGAGCCGTCGGGGGCGTTGTCGAGGGCCCGTGTGACCAGCGCGGTCTCCTCGGGCGGCGTGTAGTACATCTTCTCCTTGCCGTAGTAGGACGGCAGGAAGCCGGCCGGCAGCACCAGCAGGACGGCGGGCAGGACGACGGCCGAGATCCTGCGCCGCAGCACCTTGGCCCGGTCGTCGCGGGTGCCCCCGACGGCCGGTACGAGCGCGGCGGCGGCGAAGAAGGCCGCGCCGGGAAGCCCGAACAGATAGACACGGAAGAGCATTTCGCCGCCGTAGTCGTTGACGGCGAACAGCGGGACCGGGGCGGCGGAGACCAGCAGCAGCGGCAGCGCGCTGCGGACCAGCCGCGGCCGCAGCACGAGGGCGGCGCCGGCGAGCGCGGCGACCGCGAGCACCATCAGCACGTTGGCGGTGCCCGCGAGTTCGGGCCCGGGGCCGGTCAGCTGCCCCGCGTAGCCCGCGCGGGAGTTCTGCGTCAGCTCGCCGATCGACTCCTTGAGCGTGGAGAGCGTCTCGACGAACAGCGGCCGGCCCATGGTCAGGTCCCACGTGAGCATCAGCAGCGCGGTGACGGCCAGCAGCCCGTAGTTGCGGTAGCGGCGCGTGAGGCTGAGCGCGAACAGGCAGATGCAGAGCATCACCGGGGTGAGCTGGTGCGTGGCGTTGACGGCGGCGATCAGTGGGGCGAGGATCACCACGCAGATCGCGCGCTGCCGGTTCCCCGTGGGCGGCGGCACGGGGGCGGCGGCCGGGTCGAGGAAGGTGCGGTCGCGCAGCCGCCCGGCGGAGCCGGGGCGCACGAAGTGCCGCAGCACCACCGCGACGACCGTCAGATGCAGCAGGTACGCGAGCCCCTGCGGGGCGAAGTAGTCCTGGCCCACCCAGTTGGCGAGCTGGAAGATCCACACAGCGGTCCACACCAGCCGCCAGTCCTGGCAGAAGGTGCGGTAGATCAGGACGAGCACCGGCATCATCAGCAGGCCGAGGACGATCGGCGCCCAGTTGACGTACGCGGCGGCGTTCTCCACGCCGAAGGCACGCACCAGGCCGGCGTTGAGGGTGAAGAAGCCCGGCCACTGGTCGTACGCGGACATGTTGCCCGACAGTGCCGCTCCCGGCCGCAGTTCACCGTTGGCGAGCAGTGTGTCGACGACGGCGTCGTGCTTGGAGGCCCACGGGTAGCGCACGGCGTCGTACAGCATCGCCGGTGGTGCCTTGAGCGCGAACAGCAGTGCGGCGCAGTGCGCGGCCGGCCACCAGGGCGCGGTGCCCGCGCGCCGCAGACCGAGGACGAAGCCGGCGGTGAGGACCAGCAGTGAGAGGTAGTAGGCGGCCGGCAGGCGGTCCAGCAGGCCGTAGTCGCCCATCTCCCGGAAGCCGATGCGGGGCAGCGCGTGGAACCACAGCCCGGCGGCGAGCAGCAACGTCAGCAGGCCGGCGTCGGGCGGACGGCGCGGGATCGGCCAGGACCTGCGGCCACCACCGGTGCCCCGCCCCCGGTCCTCCGGGCCGGTGGCCGGGTCGCGCGTGGGCAGCGCACTGCTCTCAGCGGTCGGTACGGGCACATGTTGCTGCACGCCGAGGCTCCCCTCCCCCAGACCGAGTATAGGAATTACCGCTGTTTTTCACATCAAAATCGTCAGACTCGTCTCAACCGGCGAAGACGGGACCGTGCACGGCGGCGCGGGCCCGGCGGTACCAGCGCCAGGCGATGGTCCTCGGCCCGTCCCGGTACGGGGCGATCCGCGCGCCGCCGCCCGCCAGCCAGGCCTCGACGTCGGCGACGGTGTGGCCGCGGCGGACGATCAGGCGGGCGATGCGGTAGCGCTCGTCCCGGTCCGAGCTGAGCGCGTGCCGCACGGCGGTCGCCGTCCGGTAGCCGGCGCGGGCGGCCATGGCGCGCACCCGGGGGCTGTTGTAGCCGTGCGGATAGGCGAGGTGGGGGACGGGATGGCCGAGGGCGTCCTCCAGCACGGCCTTGGAGTCCAGCAGTTCGGCGCGCAGCTGCTTGGTGGTCAGGGTGTCCAGCTGGGCGTGGGTGACCGTGTGGCTGCCGATCTCCATGCCGGACCGTTCCAGCTCCACCGCCCGGTCCAGGGTCATCATCGGGGCGGGCGGCAGCAGACTGCGGCCGCCGGGGGCGATGGCGCCGGTGGTGAGGTACGCGGTCGCGGGCAGCGCGCGCTCGGCCAGGGCGTCGGCGGTGGGGCCGGGCAGGTCGGCGAAGCCGTCGTCGAAGGTGAGCAGCACCGGCCGGGGCGGCAGGGCGGCCCGCCCGGCGAGGTGCCCGGCGAGGGCGCTGATGGTGACGGGCGTGCGGCCGCTGGCCACGACGGCGTCGAGATGGGCCGCGAACTCCTTGGGCGTGACGGTGAACTCGGCGATCCAGTCCGGCGGATCGTCCATCACCGCGTGGTACAGGAAGACGGGTATGGCCGGGTTCATCCCGTCCCCCGTCCCGCGGTGTTCCCCAGCGCTCGCCGCGCCCGCAGATATCCGAGCGGCCCGTACACCATCCCCTTGCGCTGCAGCCGCGACAGACGGCGTGGCCAGGGATGGGTGCGGGTGTCGTGCGCCCCCGGCGCACCCCCGCCGGCGTCCGTGTCGCGCACCTCGGTCAGCGCGCGGGCGCGGGCGAGACCGCGCGGCAGCCGGGCGAGGAAGGCGGGCAGCAGCGCGGGCCGGTTGACCAGGACCGCGGTGAGGTAGGCGGTGAGACCGGCGCCGTAGCCGTACGCCTGGGTCTCCAGGTCGGCCCAGGTCTCCCGGTGGTGGTGCCACACCAGCGCGTACGGCGTGTAGTGCAGCCGGTGCCCCTGGGCGAGGACGCGCACGAAGCCGTACAGGTCGTCGCCGCCCCGGGCGGGTGTTCCGGCGCCGGTGGCCGGGTCGAAGCCGCCGACGGCACGCAGCACCTCCGTACGGAAGGCCATGTTCGCGCCGGAGCCGAAGCGGCCCGCGGTGAAGGGGAACAGCGGCTCGTCGCGGGGCGGGTTCCGGGGGTCGTACGTCGTCGGCGTGAAGCCCTTCGCGAAGCCGCCGTGGCTCTCCAGCAGGACCTGGGCCGGGGTGTGCAGCCGGGCGGGCAGGATCAGGCCGGTGGCGCAGCCGAGCCGGGGGTCGGCGGCGAAGGGCGCGGTCAGTTCGGTGAGCCAGCGGGGATCGGCGACCACGTCGTCGTCGGTGAACGCGACGACCTCGCCCCGCGCCACCGCCAGCCCCCTGTTGTGCGCGACGGCGAGTCCGGGCACCGGCTCGCACACGTACCGCACCCGCTCGCCGTACTTGCGTTCCACCAGCTCACGGGTCTCGTCGGTCATGGGCGCGTTGTCGACGACCACGACCTCGAACCGCGGATGCTCCTGCGCGAGCAGCGAGTCCAGCGCCCGGGCGAGCTGTCCGGCCCGCTCCCGGGTGGCCACGACGACCGAGGCGTACGGCGGCTGCCCGCCGCCCTTCGCCTGCACGGCCTCCCGCACCGCCCCGGAGGCCGCCTCCGTCAGCACCGCTCGCGGGTCCGCGCCCTCCGGTACCCGTGCCAGCAGGGTCCCCACCGGGCGGCCTGCCCGTCTGAGCAGCAGGAACACCTCGCCGTGGGTCACCGGCGGGCTGCCCGGGCCGGGTCTCGGCGCGGGCTCGTCCTCGTCCAGGTCCAGTTCGGCGACCTGCACCGCGCCGATCGCCAGGAACCGCCGTATCTCCTCCTGCGTACCCGCTCTTCGGGACACCCGCCCTCCCCCTCCTCGCGACTCACGACCGGCGCAGCCGTGCCGCGCCCTTCAGGGTCCGCGCCGCCAGCGCCGCCAGGCGCGGACGGGTGCGGACGAAGCTGTGCGTGCGGCGTGCGGGCTCGCGGCTCAGCCGGTGCAGCGCGGCGCCCACGCCCGGACGGGTCGCCGCCCCCTCGTAGACGGCGAGTTCGCCGGTCTTCAGCGAGTCCTTGTACGCGGCAGGACCGCGCCCCAGGTCGAGCATCACGATGCCCTCGGCCGCCGCCGCCTCGGCCATCCGCAGATGCAGCACGAGGCCGGGCGAGTACTTCGCGAACTCCGGTTCGTACGAAGGGAACCAGCAGGCCAGGACGGACGCCGACCGCAGCCCGAAGTGCGCGGCGACGGGGCGGTCCCCGGCGTACAGGACCGACAGCGTGCCCGTGCACTGGGCGGCCCGGGTCCCGGCGAGCCGGCCCACGAGCCGGGTGATCCACTCCCGCGCGAACCGGTCGCGCCGCCCGGTCCTGCGGTACTGCGCCGACTTCCACTCCATGAGCGCGCGCAGCGCGGCCGGGTCGCGTTCGTCGAAGACGAACCGCACGGCACCGGCCTGGCGGCCCAGCCTGCGTTCCTTGGCCAGCGTGGTCTTCAGGAACTTCGGCGACCGGGTGCGCAGCACCGACTCGTACGTCTCGTAGCCCTTCTCCACGTCGATGACGTACGTGGCGTGTTCCTCGACCGCGTACGGCAGGAACAGCCCCTGGTCCGCCTCCAGGTTGTCGAAGGCGAAGCTCGACACCGAGCAGCCCCGCAGCAGTTCACCCGTCTCCGGGGCGACACCGGGACCCAGGATCGCGCCCTGGCAGTCCGACACCCCGAGCCCGATCGCCCGGCCCTGCCCCAGCACACCCCGCTCGTACGGCAGGAAACCCGCCGGCTGCGCGCCCTCGTACAGCACGGCGACCCGGGCCCCCGGCCGCACCCGGGCCACGGCGATGCTGAACTCCGGTTCCATGAACGGGTTGCGCGGTGCGTCCGTCGCGGCGCGCAGTTCCCGCCAGCGCTCCCGCTCCCCCTCGCCGAGTTCCTCGGGCCTCAGCACGCGCATGCGTCCACTGCTCACCTGACCCCCCGATCAAGTCCCCCCTGGACTCTTGGAAGGTACCGCCCGGGACCGGGCGGACGGTAGATAGCGGACCATGTTCTTGCCAAACGGGGAAAGAGTCCTGAACCGGTCCTTACCTGGCGTCCGAAGAAGGAGAAGCGCACCGAAAGCGAGCGCAAACGGGCACGGTGAATCGGTCCGTCGGGTTGTCCGTATTCTCTGATCATGGCCGCACCCACCGCTTTCTCGCTCATCGCCACCGACCTGGACGGGACGCTGCTGCGCGGCGACGACACCCTCTCCGACCGGTCCCTCGCCGCGCTCGCGCGGGCGGGGCGGGCCGGTGCGCAGCACCTCGTGGTGACGGGGCGCCCGGCCCCCGGAGTGCGGCCGCTCCTGGACGATCTCGGTTGCACGGGGCTCGCGGTGTGCGGACAGGGCGCGCAGGTGTACGACGCCGGCGCGGACCGGCTGCTGTGGTCCGTGACGCTGGACCGGGAACTGGCGGAGACCGCCCTCGGCAAGATCGAGGCCGAGGTGGGGGAGGTGTACGCCGCGGTCGACCAGGACGGGGTCGACGGGCTGACGCTGATCGAGCCCGGCTATCTGATGCCGCACCCGACGCTGCCCGCGGTGCGGGTCGAGCGGCGCGGTGAACTGTGGGACCGGCCGATCAGCAAGGTGCTGCTGCGCCACCCGGAGCTGTCCGACGACGCGTTGGCGGCGGCGGCCCGGTCGGTGGTCGGTTCACTGGCCACGGTCACCATGTCGGGGCCGGGCACCGTGGAGCTCCAGCCGTGCGGGGTGACCAAGGCGACCGGGCTGGCGCTGGCCGCCGAGCACCTGGGGGTGAGCCCGGCGCGGACGATCGCCTTCGGCGACATGCCGAACGACATCCCCATGTTCGACTGGGCGGCCCACGGCGTCGCCATGGCCAACGCGCACCCCGAACTGAAGGCGGTGGCGGACGAGGTCACCACGTCGAACGAGGACGACGGCGTGGCCGTTGTCCTCGAGCGACTGTTCGGCGGGGCGGTGACGCTCGCCCGTCAGCGGGTGGCTCAGTACGCGCCGAAGACGTTGTCGATGGAGCCGTAGCGGTCGGCGGCGTAGTTGCAGGCCGCCGTGATGTTCGCGACCGGGTCGTACGGGTCGAAGGCGGTACCGGGCACGTGGTAGGCCGCGAAGGTCGGGTCGATGACCTGCAGCAGGCCCTTCGACGGGGTGCCGGCGGCGGCGTTGGAGTCCCAGTTGTTGATGGCGTACGGGTTGCCGGAGGACTCGCGCATGATGTTGCGGTGGATGCTCTCGTAGCTGCCCGGGATGCCGTTCTGCGCCATGATCGACAGCGACTCGCGGATCCAGCCGTCGAGGTTGTCCGGGTACGCCGTCACGGAGGCGGCGGTCGTGGTCGGGGCCGTGGTGGCCGCGGAGGCGCCGGTGGCGCCGAACAGCGGCAGGGCGACCACGGCGACGCCGGTGCCGGCGACGGCGAGGGAGCGGACGAGACGGCGGTTGCCGAAGCGGCTGAGCTGACCAAAAGCAGGCATGTCTGGGTTCCTCTCCTACGCCTGCGAGGTGAGCTGTCGGGTTCGGGCGGGAGAGTGCCCGGCCGTGCCCCTGCGGGCATGGCTTCACCCCTAGCCGTTCCGGCGCGTGTCCGGTCCGGCGGCTTACCTGGGTCCCCCGCTCCTGCCGTCTTGGATGATCGTCGTCGGTTGATGCGGGCGGCGGCAGGATTAGGCGTCCACCCGGCAGGCCCGGAACGTATGCGAGAGCACATGTCGGGAACAAGTGTGGACATCACACAAGGCACCGTTTGATCTTCCGATGGGGGTTTTGGGGTGCTTGATCCTTCGCGAATGCCAAGGGTCAACTCGGCGCCGTGGAAGGGGAGAAGGGGAGTGGTGGCCGGTGGCGGGGGTATCGGGTCACGCGTGACCCACTTCACTGGGGATCGCCTGTGGGCGCATTTCTCGCCAAGAGGAATTAGCTCAGCATTTGCGGCAAATCGGACGTCGGGGCGGGCAGGATGGTTCGCGTGACGAGGTGGGGCCCGGGAGGCGGGCCGGGAGCCGGGGTGAGGAGTGGATCGCCGCGTCGGGGAAAGTCGGGGAATGTCCGTTGTGATCAGCCGATCAAAAGCACTCCGCTCCTGATCCCGTATCGCCCTGCCCGTAACCCCGGGCGCTGGCGGTGATCGAAACATGACCGGATACGCTGACTTGAGTGATGGCAGCGACCTATCGACATTCCGTGTAACCGCCAGTGGACACCAGCAGACAGGAGACCCCTCGTGACCGTCGTCGGGCCGTTCGGGCTGAGCGTGCGGGACCAGGCTCTGGAAGCCGATGTCCAGGCCGGAATGACGGCTGTCGAGGAAGGGCTGCTCGAGGCCACCAAGAGTGAGGTCCCCTTCATCACGGGAGCCGCCCAGCACCTGGTGCGGGCCGGCGGCAAGCGGTTCCGCCCGCTGCTCGTGATGCTCGCCGCCCAGTTCGGCGACCCCTACGCGCCCGGTGTCGTGCCCTCGGCCGTGGTCGTGGAGCTCACCCATCTGGCCACGCTGTACCACGACGACGTGATGGACGAGGCCGAGGTGCGGCGCGGCGTCGACAGCGCGAACGCCCGCTGGGGCAACTCCGTCGCGGTCCTCACCGGCGACTTCCTCTTCGCCCGGGCCTCGCACATCCTGGCCGACCTCGGCCCGGAGGCCGTGCGGGTGCAGGCCGAGGCGTTCGAGCGGCTGGTCACCGGGCAGATCCTGGAGACCGCGGGACCGCAGGACGGCCGCGACCCGGTCGACCACTACCTGGACGTGCTCGGCGGCAAGACCGGCTCGCTGGTCGCCGTCGCCTGCCGGTTCGGCGCGATGATGTCCGGCGCCGACGAGACGGTCGTGGACGTGCTGACCCAGTACGGCGAGCGGCTCGGCGTCGCCTTCCAGCTCGCCGACGACGTCCTGGACATCGCCTCCGACTCCCACGAGTCCGGCAAGACCCCCGGCACCGACCTGCGCGAGGGCATCGCCACCCTGCCCGTGCTGCGGCTGCGCGAACGGACGGCCCGGCTGGGTCTTGCCGACGACATCGCCCTGTGCGAGCTGCTCGACTCCGACCTCACCGACGACGCCCGGCACGCCGAGGCGCTGCGGCTGCTGCGCGTCCACCCCGCGCTGGAGCAGGCCCGCCGGGACACCGTGCGCTACGCCGAGGAGGCACGCGCGGTGCTGGCCCCGCTGCGGGAGTGCGAGGCGAAGACGGCGCTCGTGCAGCTGTGCGACGCGGTGGTGCACCGCGCGGGCTGAGCCGGCCCGAACTCCCCTGCGACCCCTACTGGTCGGGGGAGGAAACCGCCCTCCGTGTCATACCCCAGCAGTACGTGGAGTTGCGTCCGGGGTCTGACGATTCCGCCCGCCGGATTTGGTCGGATGGACCACGACGGACAACACCACTTCTCACCGATTCGGGTGAGAATGGCGGCTCAGGGTGAGACTGGTGCGAGGTCACGAGACGACAAGCCGCCGCCGACCACGGAGGTAGGGCACACATGGCACCGTACGAATCCGAAGACATGACGACCGAGGGGGAGGCCGACGAGCCGCGCACGCGACGGCGCAGGGCCGCGCGGTACGTCGTCCCGGTCACCGTGATGGGACTGGCGGCCGCGACCATCGGTCTCGTCCCCGCGCTCGCCGACTCCGGCGACCCCGACCTGCCGGAGATCACCGCCGCGCAGCTGATAGAGAAGATCGCGCAGTCGGACGTCGAGCAGCTGTCCGGCACCGTGAAGATCACCACGGACCTCGGTCTGCCGAACCTCGGCGGCCTGGAGAGCGGCCTCGCGTCCGGTGCGATGGGACAGGGCGAGGACGGCGGCTCCTCGGCCGACCCGTCCGCCAAGCTCACCGAGCTGGCGTCCGGCACGCACACCCTGCGCGTCGCGGCCGACGGCCCGGACCGGCAGAAGGTGTCGCTCCTGGAGAACGCCGCCGAGTACAGCCTGATCCACAACGGCAAGGACGTCTGGGGCTACGACAGCGCGTCCAACGAGGTCTACCACGGCACGGTCGACGAGTCCGGCGAGGACCGGGAGCAGCAGCCCCCGGCCACCCCGAAGGACTTCGCCGAGGAGGCGCTGAAGTCGGTCGACGACACCACGTCCGTGACCGTCGACGGCACCGCGCAGGTGGCCGGCCGGGACGCGTACAAGCTGGTCGTCAAGCCCAGGCAGTCCGGCTCCACGGTCGGCGCGATCAGCATCGCGGTCGACCACGAGACCGGTATGCCGCTGAAGTTCACCCTCACCCCGTCGAGCGGCGGCGCGGCCGTCGTGGACGTCGGCTTCACCAAGGTCGGCTTCGACCGGCCGGCCGCCTCGACGTTCGAGTTCACCCCGCCCAAGGGCGCCGAGGTGACCGAGGACGGCGAACTCGACCAGGGCCGGGAGCACTCCGGGAAGCCGGAGAAGGGGCCGAAGCCCGAGGAGGACCTGGGCAAGGGCCTCGACGGGCTGAAGATGCTCGGCGAGGGCTGGAACTCCATCGCCACCTTCGACACCGGCGCCGAGGGCGGCCTGCCCACCGGCGAGGCCGGCGGTGACCTCGGCGGCTTCCTCGGCTCGCTCGGCGACCGGGTCGAGGGCGACTTCGGCACCGGCACGGTGTTCAGCACCCGCCTGGTGAACGCCCTGATCACCGAGGACGGCAAGGTCTACGCGGGCGCCGTCACCAAGGACGCGCTCGTGAAGGCGGCCGACGCGGGGAAGTAGGGCCCCGGGACCTTACGACGTGACAGGGAACGAGGGAACCGATGGGCAACGCGTCCGCCGAGGAGCCGGACGGCGCGCACACGGGTGACGGTGTCGTCATCGCCACCCGTGCGCTCACCAAGCGCTACCGCGGCGGACAGCTCGCCGTCGACGGTCTGCACCTGACCGTCCCGGCGGGCAGCGTCTTCGGCTTCCTCGGCCCCAACGGCTCCGGCAAGACCACCACCATCCGCATGCTGATGGGCCTGATCGAGCCGACCTCCGGCACGGCGCACGTCCTGGGGCGCCCCGTGCCGCGCTCCGCGCGCGCCGTGCTGCCCCACGTCGGCGCCCTCATCGAGGGCCCGGCCCTGTACGGCTTCCTCTCCGGCCGGGACAACCTCCTGCGCTACGACGCCGCCGACCCGACCGCCGACCCGCGCACCCGGCGCACACGCGTCGCCGCCGCCCTGGACCGGGTGGGCCTCACGGCCGCGGCCGGCAAGAAGGCGAAGGCGTACTCCCTCGGCATGAAGCAGCGCCTCGGCCTCGCGGCCGCCCTGCTCCAGCCGCGCCGGCTGCTCGTCCTGGACGAGCCGACCAACGGACTCGACCCGCAGGGCATGCGGGAGATCCGCACGCTGGTGCGCGAGTTGGCCTCGGACGGCACCACTGTCTTCCTCTCCTCCCACCTGCTCGACGAGATCGAGCAGGTGTGCACCCACGTCGCCGTGATGGCCCGGGGCCGGCTGATCACCCAGGGCCCGGTGGCCGACCTGGCCGCGGGCGCCCGGGGCCGGCTGGTGGTGACCACACCCGACCCGGCGGACGCGGCCCGGGTGCTGAAGGAGCAGGGGGTCGCCGATGTCGTCGTGGCCGAGGAACAGGTGACCGGCGAGGTGCCCGAGCGCGACCTCGCCGAGGTGAACGCGGCGCTGGTGACGGCAGGCGTCCGGGTACGCGGCTTCGGGGCCGAACGGGCCTCGCTGGAGGACGCGTTCATGGCGCTGACCGGGGAGGGCTTCGATGTCGCAGGCTGAAGCGGTGCGGAGGGTGAGCCCGCTGTGGACCCTCGGACTGTTCCGCAGCGAGCTGCTCACCACTTTCCGGCGCTGGCGCACCCTCGCCCTGCTCGGGGTGCTGGCGGCCGTACCGGTCCTGGTCGGCATCGCCGTACGGATCGAGACCGGTGACGGCTCCTCGGCCGGTGGCGGCGGGGGAGGACCGGCGTTCATCTCGCAGATCACCAACAACGGCCTGTTCCTGGTCTTCACCGCGCTCGCCGCCACGCTGCCGTTCTTCCTGCCCATGGCGATCGGGGTCGTCGCGGGCGACGCCATCGCCGGCGAGGCGAACGCCGGCACCCTGCGCTACCTCCTGGTCGCCCCCGCGGGCCGCAGCCGCCTGCTGCTCACCAAGTACGCGACGGTCATGGCCTTCTGCCTGGTCGCCACGCTCGTGGTCGCCGTGTCGGCCCTGATCACCGGCGCGCTGCTGTTCCCGCTGGGCGATCTCACGACCATCTCGGGCACCCGGATCAGCTTCTCCGAGGGTCTGGCCAGAGCCCTGCTGATCGCCCTGGTCGTCGCCGTGTCGCTGATCGGGGTGGCGGCGCTCGGCCTGTTCGTCTCGACGCTGACCAACAGCGGTATCGCGGCGATGGCGACCACGGTCGGGCTGCTGATCACGGTCCAGATCGTCGACCAGATCCCGCAGCTGCACGTCCTGCACCCCTACCTGTTCTCCCACTACTGGCTGTCCTTCGCCGACCTGATGCGCGAACCGGTCTACTGGGAGGACCTGACGAAGAACCTCGGCCTCCAGGCGCTCTACGCGGCCGTCTTCGGCTCGGCGGCCTGGGCGCGGTTCACGGCGAAGGACATCACCGCGTAGGAAAAGTGGTGGCATGGGCGGGCCGGGGCGTGTGACGGTTCGGCCCATGGGCAACTCACGGGCGTGCCCCGTCCTGCGGACCACCGACGCGGCCGAGGCGTACCGGCAGGCCAAGCGGCTGTGCGCGCTGCTGGAGCACATCAACGACCGGATCCGGCTCTTCGCCGAGATGCGCACGCCGCGTGAGGTGAGGCGGATGACCGTACTCGTCCCCGCGGATGACTTCGACTACGTGGACACCCGCAAGGACCCGGTAACGGGTGAGAGCCTCTTCTTCGGCCTCGACGTGACGACGCTGGACGACGCCGAACTGCGGACCCACCTGCCGTTGTCCTTCAGCGAGGACGTCGAGCGCGGGGACGTCGAGGAGAGATTCCTGGCGGCCCTGGGCGACGGCATGGCCTCCATCGAGTGGAACGGCCGTTGGCCGGACGACCCCGAGACGGACTCGTACGGGCATTGGAACTATGACGGGGTCCAGGTCATGCTCCACGGCGATACGGCCCAGTACGACAAGTGGACCGAGGAGCACACCGTCTTCGTCCATGTGACCAAGAGCGGCGATCTTGACCGAGCCCGGAAGCTCGCCGCCCACATCGGCAGCGAGGTCCTGGGCGAGGCACAGCTCGGCTGGTGAGGCGTCGCCGGGATCAGCCGGCCTCGTAGGGGAAGCGGGCGAGCGGCGCGTCCTGCGCGAAGAACGTCTTGGCCCGCGCCAGCGCCTCCGCGTCCCTCAGCACGTCACCCGGCCTGCTGCCGTTGCCGAGCAGCACCCCGCCGAAGCGCATCCCCATGTACGCCGCCGAGTTGTTCAGCGTGCCGACCAGCGGGCCGGCGACCTCCGGCTCCTCGTGCGCGAGCGCCGTGACGCCCCACAGGGTGCGCCCCGCCATGGCCGCCTTGAAGTCCAGGCCGGGGGTGCGCAGCCAGCCCGACCAGTGGTCCAGGTAGCGCTTGGTCTGCGCGGACACCGAGTACCAGTACAGCGGTGAGGCGATCACCACGTCCGTCGCCGCGAGGGTGGCGTCCAGGAGCCGGGCCACCGGGCCCTCGGTGGGGCGGACGTGGTCGCTGTCGTGGCGCAGGTCCTCGAAGTCGGGCAGGGGGTGGCCGGTGAGGTCGATCCACTGCTGCTCCACGTCCGGGGGCAGCTGTTCGGCGGCCCGGCGGGCCAGCAGTTCGGTGTTGCCGTCGGGGCGGGCGCTGCCCAGGACGAAGAGAAAACGGCGGGCCATGGTCATCTCCAGATGCTCGGCGTACGCCAATTGCAGGCTCTTGCATCATATGCGCATACAACTAAATGTCCAAGGAGGTTCAGACGGCCGCCCCGCGACGCTCCGCCTCCCGTGCCACGGCGAGCAGCAGCTCCTCCCGCCCGCGCGGTGCCACCAGCTGGAGCCCCGCCGGGCAGCCGTCGGCGCCGAACCCGGCCGGGATGCTCAGCGCGGGGTGCCCGCTGACGTTGAACGCCCAGGTGAGCGCGGTCGAGTAGACGTCACCTGGGCCCTCGTGGCCGTGCGGTGCGGTGGGTGCTGTGGGGGTGAGCAGTAGCCCGGTGCCGGCGAGGAGGCGGTCCAGACGCCGGTCGTTCTCCGCCCGGACGCGGTGGGCCCCGGTCAGATCGGCACCGGGGGTGCGCAGGGCCAGCCATGCCGGGCCGGGGTCGAGGAGCTCCGGCGGCGACGAGGGCCGTACGAGCCGTACGACCCCGGTGTCGACCAGCCGGTCCACCGCCGCCCGGGCCAGAGCGACGGGTTCCGCGTCGGGACCGGCGAAGCCGAGGTCGGGGGACCAGGAGGCGGCGACGGGGAAGGCCGCGGGGATCCCGGCCGCGGCGGGCCGCCCCGACACCACCCGCCACCAGGCCGCCGCGTCCGCGGCCGTGCGGGTCAGGACCCCGGGCGCCGCGAGCCCTGTGCGGTCGGCCGAGGGGAGCCGGCCGCCCGTGACCTTCAGCCCGACGACCCCGCACCACGCCGCCGGGATCCGCACCGAGCCCGCGCCGTCGCCGCCCGTCGCCAGCGGCACCAGCCCGGCCGCCACCGCCACCGCCGCCCCGGCCGAGGAGCCGCCCGGCGTACGGTCCGCCCGCCACGGGTTGACGGTACGGCCGTGCGCCCCGAACCCCCAGGTCTGCCAGGGAGTACCCGGGCCGGGCACCGAGGTGGCGCCCACCGCGACACAGCCGGCCGCGAGCAGCGGGACCGCCGTGCGCAGTCCGTGCCGCCCCTTGACCGCGACCGGCACCCCGGCCAGCGGCAGCCGCTGCCCGGCGGCGACCCGCGTGTCCACCTCGCCGGCCCGCCGCAGCGCCTCCTCACCCCACACCTCGAGGAACGCGCACAGTCCCGGATCGGCCCGCTCGATCCGCTCCAGCGCCTCCGTGACCACGTCCACGGCCCGCAGTCTCCGTCCGCGCACGGCGGAAGCGATCTCCTCCGCACGGTCCCCGCTCAGCGCATCGCGCCCGTCAGACGGGCCAGCGGCTCCGTCTCGCGGGGCGGCCGGCCGGCCAGGTCGCCCAGCCGCCACTCGTTCACCCACGGCACGCGGTACACGTCGATCACCGACTCGACGAGCCGGATCCGTTGGGCGAGGGGGCGCGGCAACCGTCCCGGCGCGTCCGCCACCAGGACCACCGCGTTCAGGTCGAGTCCCCGCGGCGCCTCGCCGCGCCGGACCATGTCCACCGCCGGGACCACGGCGTCCAGGCCGGCCGCGTGGGTCCGGGCGACGAGCAGCACCGAAGGCGGACCGGCGGGGCCGGGCCAGGCACGTCCGCTGTCATGACCGCCGTAGACCGCGGCGAGCGTGGAGACGCCCGCGCCGCCGTGCAGGCCGACCCAGGAGAAGCGGCGGGCCGTCGCCCGGGCGTGGGCGGGCTCCGGCGGGGCCGTCTCCGGTATCGTCACCGGCCCTCGGATCCAGATCTCCGGTCCCTGTCCCATGTCCCCTCTCCTGCTCGCCACCTCGATCTTCATGCCGCCGGACGGACGGGGAACCGGCGCGGACGGCCGTTGGGACGAGCCTGTGACAACGCGGTGACGTGAGAGGCGCGAGCGAGCGGACAGACTCGACAACAGGTGTACGACCCGAATGAGGGAACGATGTCTCGACTCAGCCGCGAGAAGAAGCGGGAACAGCAGCAGGCCGCACATGCGGCGAACCTTGCGGCAGCGCCGATCGACGTCCATGTCCCCGTGGGCGGGGCGGGTACGGGCGGGGCGTCGGTCGGCGGGGTGACGGTGATCGCCGGGCCCGGCGAGGAGATCCAGCAGGCGGTGCTGAACCGCCTCCACCGCATCGCCATCGCCTCCGGTCACGCCGTCCTCGCCATCGTGCACGACGAACGCATCGGCTGTGTCGTCCCGCTCCGGGTCGACCCGGACGGCTCCAGCCACTTCACGGCGCAGCCGGTCCTGACGGGAGCGG
The DNA here is from genome assembly GCF_044334705.1 of Streptomyces sp. NPDC020731. Lineage (NCBI taxonomy): Bacteria > Bacillati > Actinomycetota > Actinomycetes > Kitasatosporales > Streptomycetaceae > Streptomyces > Streptomyces sp. NPDC020731. The sequence goes on along the minus strand of NZ_JBIRTN010000016.1, from coordinate 4,251 downwards.
CGCAGGAGTCCTCCGGCCAGGACCGGCCGACGCACCTTCTGCGTCCCGTACCCGAACCGGCGCCCCTGCGGGACGCCGCCCCCACCTTCGAGCTGCGCCCCGTCCCCGAGTCGGAGGCTCCCCGGGACGCCGTACCGACGTTCGAGCTGCGGGCCGTCCCCGGGTCGGCGGAGATCACGCCGCCCGGCACGGTCGCGCCCCCGACGGGCGAGTTCGGCCCGCCCCCGCCCATGGACGCGAGGCCGCGCCCCGACCGGCCCCAGGCGCACGAAGCCGCACCCGAGCCCGCGTTCGACCCCGACCCCAAGCCCACCCCGCCCCGTGGTTTCGACGCGGTGGCGGAGGCGGTGCTCGGTGACGAACCCGCCGCCGTCGGCGAGAGCCACCTCGCCGAACCCATGGCCCGGGTCAACGACGCCGTCCGGACGGGCAGGATCGACGCGGCGGCCCGGCTGGCCGAGGAGACCGTCGCGGAGGCCTCGGGAACCCTGGGGCCGGAACACCCGGAGGTGCTGCGGCTGCGTGAACTCGCCGCGTACATCGCCTACCTGGCCGGTGAGCCGCTGCGCGCCTTCCGGATCTCCCTCGACCTCGCCGTGATCTGCCGCCGCGCGGGGGACGCGGAGGCCGCCTACGGCAACGTCCGCAGCGCGGCGACCGCATGGCGCGCGGTGCGCGACCCGCTGCTCGGACTGGAGCTCGGGCACGAGCTGATCACCCTGTGGACCGGGCTCACCGCCGAGGACGGGCCCGCCGCCGACGAGATCGAGGAACTGGAGTCCGCCCGCGCCCGCATGGGCCGGCTGACCGAACGCGCCCGCGCACAGCAGCCCTGAGAAGCCGCTGCCCCAGGGGAAAATCAGGCGAAACCCCTAATGCAGACAGAACTCATTGCCTTCCGGGTCCGCCATCAGGAGCCATCCTCCGGAAGGCTCCTCCACCCGCCGCAGCACACGCGCGCCGAGCCCCTCCAGCCGTGCGAGCTCCTCCTCGCGGCGCCCCGGACCGGGGTGCAGATCGAGATGCAGCCGGTTCTTGACCGTCTTCTCCTCCGGTACGCGCTGGAACAGCAGCCGCCGTCCACGGCCGGTGCCGCTCTCCTCGTCGTACGGGTCGTCGGGGTGCCGTACCGCCGTCAGGTCGCGCCACGCCCGGCGGCCGTGGGACTCGACGGTCAGCCCGGTGGGGACGGCGCCCGCGCCCAGCAGTCTTTCGATGAGCGCGCTGTTGTCCTCCACCACGTACCGGAGCGCGGCGGCCCAGAAGTCGGCCTGCGCGTGCGGGTCGGCCGCGTCGATGACGACCTTCCAGTGCACGGGGGCGGCCGGTGTCGGTGTCTGCGTCATGGGACCAGTTATAGGGCTTCCCGCTGACAACGACCGGCTCTACCGCCGGGCCTCCAGCTGATCCGCCTCGGCCGCGACGGGTCCGCTCCCGTCGTGGGCCGCCGCGCTCACCGTGCCGGCCGGCGCGCCGGTCTTCCCGGTGAGCGCACGGGCGGTCCGGCGGGCGGTGCGCAGCGCGTTCCAGGTGAGGAGGACGAGCGCCAGCCACACCAGCGTGAAACCGGCCCAGCGCTCGGGCGGCATGGCCTCCTTGAAGTAGAGGACGCCGAGCAGGAACTGGAAGACCGGCGTCATGTACTGCAGCAGCCCCAGTGTGGACAGGGGCACACGGATGGCGGCCGCGCCGAAGCACGCCAGGGGCAGCGCGGTGACGATCCCGGCGGCGACGAGCAGCAGCGCGTGTCCCGTCCCCTCGGTGCCGAAGGTGGCGTCGCCCCGGGCGCCCAGCCACACCAGGTAGCCGAGTGCGGGCAGGAACTGGATCGCGCTCTCGGCGGCCAGTGACTCGACGCCACCGAGGTCGACCTTCTTCTTCACCAGCCCGTAGGTGGCGAAGGAGAAGGCGAGGCAGAGCGAGATCCACGGCGGCTGGCCGTAACCGACGGTGAGGACGACCACGGCCGCGGCGCCGACCCCGACCGCCGCCCACTGCACGGGCCGCAGGCGCTCCTTCAGCAGGAGCACGCCCATCGCGATGGTGACCAGCGGGTTGATGAAGTAGCCGAGGGAGGCCTCGACGACGTGGCCCGAGTTCACGGCCCAGATGTAGACGCCCCAGTTCACGGTGATGACCGCCGCGGCGACCGTGACCAGCGCCAGCCTGCGCGGCTGCCGCAGCAGCTCGCCGAGCCAGGCCCAGCGGCGTATGAAGAGCAGGGCGGCGCCCACGAAGAACAGTGACCAGACCATCCGGTGGGCCAGGATCTCCACCGCTCCCGAGGGCTTGAGCAGGGGCCAGAACAGTGGGACGAGCCCCCACATCCCGTACGCCGCGAAGCCGTTCAGCAGTCCTGTGCGCCGCTCTGCGGCCGACTTCCCGGTCACGGGGCCCTCCTTCGTGTCCGATGCGTGCCCTGTCCTCCGCGAGGCCCGCGCGCGATGCCCGCCGGACGACGGTAACGCCGGACACCCTCGCGTGTCATGTCCGTACCGGCATACGGTCATGACGTGCGGGGGTGGCAGGGGCGACGGCCCTCCGGGTCAGCCCTTGAGCGCGGCGGCCACGGCCTCGGCGAGCGGGGTGGTCGGGCGGCCGGCCAGCCGGGACAGGTCGCCGCTGTCGACCACGAGCTCTCCCTTCTCGATCGAGGCGTCCACACCCGCGAGGACGGCGGCCACCGGCGCGGGCACGCCGGCGCCGGCCAGGATTCCGGTGAGCGCCTCGACGGTGACCGGGTTGTAGACGATCTCCTTGCCGGTCTGCCGGCTCAGCTCGGCCGCGTACTCGGCGAAGCTCCACGCCTCGTCGCCGCCCAGCTCGTACGTCTTGTTCTCGTGCCCCTCGCCGGTCAGTACGGCGACGGCGGCGGCCGCGTAGTCGGCCCGCGAGGCGGAGGAGATGCGGCCCTCACCGGCGGCGGCGAGGACCGCGTCGTGCTCCAGCACCGGGGCGAGGTTCTCGGTGTAGTTCTCGTGGTACCAGCCGTTGCGCAGCAGCGCGTACGGCACGCCCGAGCCCAGCAGTGCCTCCTCGGTGCCGCGGTGGTCGTCGGCGAGCGCGGCGGTCAGGGGGCCGGGGGCGCTGGTGTACGCGAGCAGGGCGACACCCGCGGCCTTCGCGGCGTCGATGACGACCCGGTGCTGGCCCACCCGGCCCTTGTCGAACTCGTTGCCGGAGATCAGCAGGACCTTGTCGCCGGCCGTGAACAGGCCGTCGAAGGTCTCGGGGGCGTTGTAGTCGGCGACCGCGATCCGCACCCCTCGCTCGGCGAGGTCCGACGCCTTCTCCGCGTTGCGGACGACGGCGGTGACCTGCTCGGCCGGGACCTTCTCCAGCAGCTGTTCCACGACGTGACGGCCGAGGTTTCCGGTGGCGCCGGTGATGACGATGCTCATGATGCAGAACTCCTGTGGGGACGCGTTTGCGGGTATGCCACTCACCCTAGGAGTTGCGCTAACTAATGGAAAGTACCCACTTTGGAGTAAGGTACTGGCATGGCGGTAAGTGATGGTGGACGACGGGGCGAAGCCGAGGCGATGTGCCCGCACCGGCTGGTCCTGGAGCATGTGACCAGCCGCTGGGGCGTGCTGGTGCTGATCCGGTTGCTGGAGCGGCCGTACCGCTTCAGCGAACTGCGCCGGGCGATCGGCAGGGTCAGCGAGAAGATGCTCACCCAGACCCTCCAGACCCTGGAGCGCGACGGCATGGTCCACCGCGACGCCAAGCCGGTCATCCCGCCCCGCGTCGACTACTCCCTCACCGACCTGGGCCGCGAGGCGGCCGAGCAGGTGCGCGACCTGGCGCTGTGGACCGAGAAGCGCATGGCCGACGTCCTCGCCGCCCGGCAGGCGTACGACGAGACCCGGACGCCGTAGAGCACCCGGGCCTCGTTTCGGCCGTCGGTGGGTGTTCAGCCCACGACGGTCCAGGTGTCGCCGCCGGTGAGGAGTGCGGCGAGGTCGCCCTTGCCGTGCTGTTCGACGGCGGTGTCGAGCTGGTCGGTCATGAGGGTGTCGTAGACGGGCCGGTCGACGGAGCGCAGGACGCCGATGGGGGTGTTGTGCAGGGTGTCGGGGTCGGCGAGGCGGGAGAGCGCGAACGCGGTGGTGGGGGAGGTGGCGTGGGCGTCGTGGACGAGGACGTCGGCCTCGTTGTCGGCCGTGACGGTGACGATCTTGAGGTCGCCGGTGGCCCGGTCGCGTACGACGCCCTTGGATCCTTCGGCGCCGAAGCGGATGGGCTGTC
>NZ_JBIRTN010000015.1:0-199875 GCF_044334705.1 Streptomyces sp. NPDC020731 | reverse complement strand
GGCTCAAGCCGGGCCCACTGGCCGTTCGTCAGATCCCCACGTCCCACGGGACATGATCATGAACGAACAAGATCCACTTTCGCAACAGACCCTAGACGTCTTCGGCCAGGAAGGCGGTCAGGCTGTCGAGGAGCATGGTGCTGCCCTGCTCGGCCATGTCGCGTTCCTCCGCCGTGTCGCAGGTCTGGCGGACCGCGATCCGCGTCCGGTCGCCGTCCTCGGCGAGCTCCACGGTCATCGACGACGGCTCGGGCTTCCCGGGCACGTCCATCCCCACCACCAGCAGGCGGTTCTCGGCGACGTCGAGGTAGGACCCGGTCAGCGGGAACTCGCCGCCGTCCGGCGTGACGACGGTGGCCTTCCAGGCGCCGCCCGGCCGTACGTCCATCTCGACGGAACCGGGAACGGCGTACGCCCACCGGGCGTACCGGTCCGGAGTGGTCCACGCCTGCCACACCCTGCCCGTGGGGGCGTCCAGCGTGCGGGTCAGGTGGTAGGAGAAGGCGTTGTCCGTGGTGGTCCGCTCGGCGCTCATGGCGTTGTCCCCTCGTCTTGTGTCCCGGTCGGCGGGTGGGTCCGTCGCACGGGTAGACGTGCGGGGGTGCGGGAAGTCATCGCTCCCCTGTGAGGAATTTTTCGTTGACAACGAAATGTTCATCCTGCGATCCTCGTCCCATGTCCTCGACCACCCCCGCACAGCCCGACGACCCCTTCACCCCGCCGAGTTCCGACGCGGCGCGAGCGCAACGGGTGCACGCCTCCCTGTTCCGCATCGCCGAACGGCACGCGGCCACGGACGGACAACGCCGCCGCCAGATCCACCCCGGCGTGATCGGTCCGCACGAGGCGGTCAGGCTCGTGGCCTTCCTGCTCAGCGGTGCCGCGTTGCCCGAGGACGGCGAACCCGAGGTGGACCGCGCGGACATCACCGCCGCGCTGAGCCTCGTACCGCGTGCCCGCGCGGAGATGGACGAACTGGAGGTCGGACTCCTCGAGATGGCGCGCGGACGCGGCATGACCTGGCCCGAGATCGCCTTCGGCCTCGGCCTGCGCAGTCCGCAGGCCGCCCGGCAGCGCTACGAACGCCTGGCCGGCCGCACCGACACGGACGACCGGTAGCCGATCGGTCAGCCGTCGTGGGCCGGCTCGCCCACGGCCCGGGCGGCTCGCCGCCAGGCGGCGCCGACCGCCCGGTGCGCCGCCTCCGTGCCGGCCGCCGTCCCGGACGGCAGGTGCACGGGCCGGCCGATGTGCACGTGGAGGCGCGGACGGCGCAACGGAGCGGTGAGCACACCGGCCAGTTGCTTCGCGGCCGGTCCGGAGGCCAGCCGCCGGGCCCCCGCCTGGCCCACGGGGACGACCGCGGCGCCGGTGGCGGCCGAGAGCCGTGCCGGACCGGTACGGAACGGCCGGGGCGCGGCACACCCCGCGTCCCGGCGTGACGGCAGGCCACCCTCCGCGTAGATGAGCACATGGCGTCCCGACCGCACCGCCTCCGCGGCGGCCTCCAGCGCGTCCGCCGCGCGGGCCGACCCCCGGTGCACGGGAACGTGCCCGCCCTTCGACAGGGCGCGCCCCAGCACCGGCACCCGCCACAGCCCTGCCGTCGCCAGGACGGCCGGTGTCACGCCCACCCCGCGCAGGGCGGCCAGCACGAGTGCCGGGTCGGCCATCGAGTCGTGGTTGGCGACGAAGACACTGCCCGCGGGGAACGGTCCGTCGGTCTCACGGGTGACGGTGAGCCGCCCGAACAACGGCAGCAGGACGGCGGCGGCACGGCTGAGCAAGGGACGTCCTTCCGGCAGACGGGATTCCTGCCGGTCAGCTTCGGACGCGGCGTGCTCCCCGCGCCTGAGTACGCGTACTCGGGTCGGCGGCGCCGCCTACTCGGCTCAGGACCGGGACCACGGCTGAATCACCTCCGGACACCCTGGGTACCCGCCGGGTCCCGCGCGGATACGCCGCGCCGCTCCGCCACGGAGGGCTGTCATGGCCGACCTCGACCCGACCGGCCCGCGGAAGGCGGCCTCCGGCACCGGGCAGCGCCGTGTCACCGGGCTGTCCGCGCGGCAGCCCCGGCCCGCCAGGCACACCGAACCCAGGGACGGTACCGCGATGACCGAGTACGAGCGTTCACACACGATGCCCGCATCACCCGAGCACGTCTTCGACCAGGCGGCCAACATCGACCAGATGGGCGACTGGCTGCCCGAGGCCCTGCACGTGCACGCCGAGGAGCTGCCCGCCGTCACCGTGCACGAGGACCACTCCGACGAGGACACCTCCGCGCTGTTCCGTGCCCGGCGGGACCAGATGCGGCTCGAATGGGGCACGCGTGAGCAGGGCAGCTACACCGGCTGGCTGCAGGTCGCCGGTATCGACAGCGGGGCCAGCGAGGTCACGGTGCACCTGTCCTTCTTCGAGGACAGCCACGACCCGGGCGAGAAGGCCGTCGGTGACGCCCTGGACACCAGCCTGCGGCGCCTGGAGGAACAGGTACGGCTCCGTGTCGACAACGCCGCCGGCTGACCGTCCACCCGTCCGGAAGGCCACCCACGCCATGAGCGACGAGCCCACCCACGAGCACCGCTCGGAAACCGCACTCGGGATCAACGGCAAGCCGCACACCCTCCTCCTCGACCACCGGCGGGTCCTGCTGGACCTCCTGCGCGAGGACCTCGGTCTCACCGGGGCCAAGAAGGGCTGCGACCACGGCCAGTGCGGGGCCTGCACCGTCCTGGTCGACGGCCGCCGCGTCAACAGCTGCCTGCTCCTGGCCGTCTCCCTGGACGGCTGCGACGTCACCACGGTCGAGGGCCTCACCGACGGCGACGACGGCCTGCACCCGCTGCAGCAGGCCTTCCTCGACCGGGACGCCTTCCAGTGCGGGTACTGCACACCGGGACAGATCTGCTCCGCCGTCGGCGCCCTCGCCGAGGCCGCGGCAGGCCACCCGTCCCACGTCACCGACCCGGCCACCCCCTCGGGATGCCCCGTCGCGCTGGACGCCGCCGAGATCCGCGAGCGGCTCAGCGGCAACCTGTGCCGCTGCGGCGCCTATCCGCACATCGTCGAGGCCGTGCGGGACGTGATCTGAGTGGAACCCTTCGGATACGTACGGGCCGGCACCGTCGAGGAGGCGGCCGAGGCGCTCGCCGCACATCCCGGCGCACGCTGCCTCGGCGGCGGCACCAACCTCGTCGACCTGATGAAACTGGGCGTGGAACACCCCGGTGTCCTCGTCGACGTCAGCCGTCTGCCGCTGGACACGGTGGAGGAACTGCCCGACGGCTCCGTGCGCGTCGGCGCCACCGTCCGCAACAGCGACCTCGCCGCCCACCCTCTGGTCCGCGACCGCTGCCCCGCCCTGTCCCAGGCGCTCCTCGCCGGCGCCTCCGGACAGTTGCGCAACGCCGCGACCATCGGCGGCAACCTCCTCCAGCGCACCCGCTGCCCCTTCTTCCAGGACCTGTCCAAACCGTGCAACAAGCGCGCACCGGGCAGCGGCTGCGGCGCCCGGGAGGGCACCCACCGCGACCACGCGGTGCTCGGCCACTCCGAACACTGCATCGCCACCCACCCCTCGGACATGGCGGTCGCCCTGGCCGCCCTGGACGCGCGCGTGGAGCTGTACGGCGGTCAGGGCGCCCGGGACGTCCCGGCGGACCGGTTCCACCGGCTCCCCGGGGACCACCCGGAGCGGGACACCGGGATCCGGCCCGGCGAACTGATCACCGGCGTGGTGCTCCCGGCCGCCACGGCGTCGCTGCCCTCCGCCTACCGCAAGGCCCGCGACCGCGCCTCGTACGCGTTCGCCCTGGCGTCGGTCGCCGCCGTCCTGGACACGGCGGACGACGGCACCGTCGCCCACGTGGGGCTCGCCTTCGGCGCGCTCGCCCACAAACCGTGGCGGGCCGAACGCGCCGAGGCCGCGCTGCGCGGCGCCCCGGCGACCGCGGACGCCTTCGCCCACGCCGTCGACCTGGAACTCGAGGCGGCCCGGCCGCTGCGGGACAACGGCTACAAGGTGCCCCTCGCCCGCAGTCTCGCCGTGGACGTCCTGACCCGGCTCGCGACACCCTCCCGGACCTGAACCCCCGTCCGGCTCCCCACAGGAGGACCCATGACCGGCACCGGTACCGCGTCGGGTGCCCCGGCCGAACGCCGCGAAGGACGCCAGAAGGTCACCGGCGGCGCCCGCTACGCCGCCGAGCACCCCCTGCCGGACCGCGCCCACGCCTGGCCCGTACCGGCCACCGTCGCCCGCGGCCGGGTGACGGCCGTCGACACCACGGCCGCCCTCGGCCTGCCCGGCGTCCTGACCGTGCTCACCCACGAGAACGCCCCCCGGCTCACCGGGCCCGACGACCCCACCCTGGCCGTGCTGCAGGACTCCCGCGTGCCGCACCGCGGCTGGTACGTCGCGCTCGCCGTCGCCCGGTCCCCGGAAGAGGCCCGTGCCGCCGCGGCGGCCGTCCGGGTCGAGTACGCCGTGGAGGAGCACGACGTGAGCCTCACCGCGGACCATCCCGGGGCGTACGAGCCGGAGACCGCCAACGCCGGGCATCCGGCCCGCCGCGAGTACGGGGATCCCGACAGCGCCTTCGCCGCCGCTCCCGTCCGGGTCGACGTCTCCTACCGTGTGCCGCCGCTGCACAACCACCCCATGGAGCCCCACACCAGTACGGCACAGTGGGAAGGCGACCGCCTCGTCGTCCACACCTCCAGCCAGGGCGGCACCGCGGTGCGCGCCGCACTCGCCGCGCTGTTCGGGCTGCCCGAGGACCGGATCACCGTCGATGCCGGCCATGTGGGCGGCGGCTTCGGCTCCAAGGGCACCCCGCGTCCCGACGTCGTGCTCGCCGTCATGGCCGCCCGCGAGACCGGCCGGCCGGTGACCGTCGCCCTGCCCCGCCGCCACCTGCCCGCCGTCGTCGGCCACCGGGCCCCCACCCTGCACCGGCTCCGCCTCGGCGCCGGCACCGACGGCCGGCTGACCGGTCTGACCCATGAGATCGTCACCCACAGCTCCCGCATCAAGGAGTTCGTGGAACAGGCGGCGGTCCCCGCACGCGTCATGTACGCCACCCCGAGCAGCCGGACGCTCCACCGCGTGGTCCGGCTCGACGTGCCGAGCCCCTCCTGGATGCGCGCCCCCGGTGAGTCGCCCGGCATGTACGCCCTGGAGTCGGCGATGGACGAACTCGCCACCGCCCTCGGCATGGACCCGGTCCGGCTGCGCCTCCTCAACGAACCCGAGCGTGAACCGGACAGCGGCAAACCGTTCAGCAGCAGGCACCTCACGGAGTGTCTGCGCGAGGGCGCCCGCCGCTTCGGCTGGGACCGCAGGGACCCCCGTCCCCGCGCCCGGGCGGAGGGACCGCTGCTCGTCGGCACGGGCGTCGCGGCGGCCACCTATCCCGTCCTCGTCCAGCCGTCCACCGCGGAGGCACGCGCGCTGCCGGACGGGACCTTCGTCGTCCGTGTCAACGCCACCGACATCGGCACCGGGGCCCGTACCGTGCTCGCCCAGGTGGCGGCGGACGCCCTCGGCGTGCCGCTGGAGCGGGTACGGACCGAGATCGGTGACAGCGACCTGCCGTCCGCGTCCCTGGCCGGAGGGTCCTCCGGGACCGCCTCCTGGGGATGGGCCGTGCACGACGCCTGCACCGGGCTGGCGGATCGACTGGCAGGACCTACGGGCCCGTTGCCAGGCGAGGGCATCACCGTCCACGCCGACACGTCGGGCCGGGCCGATGCCGACAGCCCTTACGCCCGGCACGCCTTCGGCGCGCACTTCGCCGAGGTCACCGTCGACTCCGTCACCGGCGAGGTGCGGGTGCGCCGGATGCTCGGTGTCTTCGCAGCCGGACGGATCCTCAACGCCCGCACCGCACGCTCCCAGTTCATCGGCGGCATGACCATGGGGCTGGGCATGGCGCTGACCGAGGGCAGCACGATGGACGCCGTGTTCGGCGACTTCACCGAGTCCGACCTGGCGTCGTACCACGTGCCCGCGCACGCCGACGTGCCCGCCGTCGAGGCGCACTGGATCGACGAGGACGACACCCACCTCAACCCGATGGGCAGCAAGGGGATCGGCGAGATCGGCAACGTGGGCAGCGCGGCCGCCATCGGCAACGCCGTCCACCACGCCACCGGCGTCCGCTTCCGCGAACTCCCGCTGACCCCGGACAAGGTGCTCGCCGGACTGCCGGGGCCGCCCGCGCCTACCAGTGGGCGGGCCGGCTGAGGGCGGGAGGCAGTACGGTGGCCGCGTCGCCCCTGGCCGCGTTGAGCTGCGCCTGGGTGAGGAAGAGCGCGCCGGTGAGGTCGGCGCCGCGCAGGTCCGCGTCGCGCAGATCGGCGCCGATCAGGTCCGCGTCGCGCAGATCGGCCCCGGCGAGGTCGGCGGCGACGAGGAGGGCGCCGCGCAGGCTGGCACCCCTGAGGTCGGCGCCGGACAGCTTCGCGCCGATCAGATCGGCTCCGCGATGGTCCCTCCTGCGGCCCGGGACCCGGGCGCGGGCCAGTTCGCTGGCCCGCAGCAGCAGCGGGTTGACCTCGCCGCGCAGCGCGTTCACGTCCAGGCCGGTGATCGACTCGGCGCTGCCGCGGGTCAGGCCCTCGATGTGGGCCAGCGCCTTCCGCAGTTCCTTGTGGACGGGGCGGGCCGGCGCGAGGTCGAGGGCCTCGGTGACGTAGTAGAGCAGCTCGTGCAGCTGCCGCATCACGGGGAAGACCTGGAACATGGAGCGCGCCGTCTTCGGCGCCCGGCGCCAGTCGGTGCCGCCGAAGGTGACCTGGGACACCTTCTGTCCGGCGCCGAAGCAGTCGAAGACGGTGCAGCCGGGGTAGCCCTTGTCGCGCAGCCGCTCGTGGATGCCGCAGCGGAAGTCCTGCTGGAGGTTGGAGCAGGCCTGTCCGGCGGCCTTGTCGGCCGCGAAGTCGGCGGATCGGGCGAAGGGCAGGGCCACGCAGCACAGACCGAAGCAGTCGGCGCAGTCGGCCCGAAGGTCTTCGTGGTCCCCGGAGTCCACGGGGATTTCGTGCTGTGGTGACACCGTGCGGGCTCCCGTTGTGCGACGAGCGGTCGGCGCCCATTCTCGCAGACGGTTCACCCGCGGATTCTCGGGGACGGCCGAAGACTCACGGCCTTCGGCGCGCGATCCTGGGGCGTCCGTCCTATGATCGACCCAATAAAGTTGAATCTCGAACTTTTCTGTGGTGGTGGAGGATCGGCGCATGAGCAACACGGAAACGCACCCGACGGAGTCGATCTGCGGCGCGGACGTCGACGGACCGCCCCCGCCGGGCATCGAGGTCCTCACCCCGAGGGACGTGCCCCTCGGCGGCCCCCGGGCCATGCGGGTGCGGCGGACCCTGCCCCAGCGGGCGCGGACACTCATCGGGGCCTGGTGCTTCGCCGACCACTACGGCCCCGACGACATCACCGAGTCCGGGGGCATGCGGGTGCCGCCGCACCCGCACACCGGCCTGCAGACGGTGAGCTGGCTGTTCAGCGGCGAGATCGAACACCGAGACAGCCTCGGCAGCCACGCCTTCGTCCGGCCCGGCGAACTCAACCTCATGACCGGCGGGTACGGCATCAGCCACTCCGAGGTCTCCACCCGGAGCACCGGGATCCTGCACGGCGCGCAGCTGTGGGTGGCGCTGCCCGGGGAACACCGCGACACGGCCCGGGACTTCCAGCATCACGTCCCCGCCCCGGTCGCGCTGGACGGCGGAGAGGCCCGCGTCTTCCTGGGCGCGCTCGCCGGCGACACCTCACCGGTGCGCACCTTCACCCCGCTGCTCGGCGCCGAGATCACCCTGGAACCGGGCGCACGCGTGACCCTCGACGTCGACCCCGGCTTCGAACACGGAATCCTCGTCGACAGCGGCGACATCCTCCTCGCCGATACACCCCTGAAGCCGGCCGAACTCGGTTACGCGCCCCCCGGCCGCACCGCCCTCACCCTGTCCAACCGGGCGACGGGGCCGGCCCGGCTGCTGCTCCTGGGCGGGCCGCCCTTCGAGGAGGAGATCGTCATGTGGTGGAACTTCATCGGCCGGTCGCATGAGGAGATCGTGCAGGCCCGCGAGGACTGGATGAAGGGAACCCGCTTCGGTGAGGTACACGGATACGACGGGACTCCACTGCCCGCGCCGGAGCTGCCGAACGCTCCTCTGAAGCCGCGAGGGAGGATGCGCTGACCTGCGAAAACGTGGGCTCTGAACCAAGGGACTCAGGATCGCTGCTGCGCCCGCCCGGTGACGTGGCCATCCCCTGGCGCGGGCCTTCGGTTCCCGCCTCCTGGCACCTCTGAAGCTTTCCGCGGTTCTCGATGTATGGGCATCTGCGGGCAGCTTCAGTCGAACCAACGCTTACCTTTTGCCGACTTTCCTGAGGGGTCGTCAGGTAGGTGGTGGGATGGAGTCCTCTCCACTCGCCCTGTTCGTGAGACGCCCTCGGCGCTGCAGCACTTCGCTGATGCAGTCTCTGGGGCCGGCGGGCTCGTCCCGTGGCGGCCTGCCGAGCATGACAGTGTGTGCTGTTTGCGGGAACCCGACAAGCGGTGTACTTGGTGGGGTCTGACGCAGGTTCGGGCGACAGGTGTGGGCACGCGGCCTGGAGGGTCGGCGTGGTCATGACGGTCTCGAATTCGATGGGGGTCAGCCTGCCGAGTGGGGCTTGTCTGCGGCGTCGGTGGTAGGTCCGCTCGATCCAGGTCACGATCGCGATCCGGAGTTCTTCGCGGGTGGCCCGGACACGGCGGTCGAGCGCCCGGACGAACTTCCGGGAGCGGAACTGCCGTCTTGCAGCGCGTGTGATGGGCGCCGTCCTCAGCCATGTGACCGGTCGACGACGGGTACGGCGGTGACAGGGTTGTGGCCCCCGGCGGCCGGTTGCATGACGAAACCCGCCACTTGGTGGTCAGTTCGGCCCAGACGACACGTCCGGGCCGGCCCGGTGCCCGGGTGACCGCCCAGTCGCCGCTCGACGCGTCGGCCAGGAGCAGTCCGCGTCCGTTCCGGTCGTCGGGGCCGGGCCTGCGGAGCATGGGCAGTTCCGGGCCGCGGGCCTGGTCCTCGACCTCGACGCGGATCCGGTCGGCCAGTATGTGCAGCCGGCAGACGATCCGTTCCCCGGCCGCGTGGGTGAGCGCGTTGGTGAGGAGCTCCGAGGCCACGATGGCAGCGTTGTCGCGCACCTCGTCGGCGACGCCCCGCGCGGTGAGCAGTTCACGCACACCGCCACGGGCGGTACGGGCCGAGGCTGGGGTCGCCGGCAGGCCGAACGCGCGGGTCTCCGTACGGCGTTCGGCCCCATGGGGCCCGGAGGCGAGACGGCCGGGGCCGTCCGGCCAGGGGAGTGGAGCCGTCGGCCCCTTCACCCCGGCGATGTTCGCGATCAGCGTCGCCTGGATCGGCTTCAGCGGGTTCTTTTTCGCGTTCGCCACCGACGACTGGCTCTACCGGGCCCTGACCATGGTGCAGATGGTGGGCGTCGTCGTCTTCTCCCTCGGCCTGCCGGCGATGTTCCACTCGATCGGGGAGGGCGAGTACCTGGAGCTGCGCGCCATGGTGATCGGGTACGTCGTGATACGGATCGCCATGGTGCTGCAGTGGTGGCGCGCGGCCCGCGAGTCTCCCCCGTTCCATGACGTGGGGATGCGGAACATCCGTTGGACCGTGCTGGTCCAACTCGCCTGGATCGTGGTGGGATTCACGCATCTGACGCTCGCGGTGGCGTTCGTCGCCTTCGCCGTGCCGGGGGCCTTGGAACTGCTGCTGCCGCTGCTCGCCCAGGGCCGCGCCGGCGGCACGCCGTGGCACCCCCACCACGTCGCGGAACGGTACGGCCTGTTCGCGATCATCACGCTCGGTGAGGGAGTGGTCGGCGCCGTCGCCTCGTCCGGTGATCTCCTGGGCGGCGCGGCCGGGACGGACTGGAGCGCGAACGCGGTCGCCGTGGTGCTGTCGCCGGCCCTGCCGGTCGGCCTCTGTCTGCTGATGGCGTATCTGCTGCACACGCTGCTGCTGTCCGCGGGAGACGGGTGCCATCTGCTGCTGGTCTCCCTCACCCTCACGGTCCTGGCCGCGGCGGTGCTCCTCGCCGCCGCCGGGGTGGGGGTGGCGGTGTGTCTGCTGGTGGTGATGCTCGCCCCGTTCGCCACCGTGGTCGGCTACGAGACGATCGGCCACCGTCACCAGCGGCGGATGCCGCGGAACCTCCGTACGGAGTGAGGTCTTGTCGACGCCGGTTTCCGTGGTGTCCGTACGGTCGGCGGGTGCCGTTGTGTGGGTCTGGTGAGAGTGTCCAAGTGACTGTCGGAGTAGGCGAGTCAGGGCACTTGAACTGATAAGATCATCAAACTTTCAGTAGGCTGGCGACGCGTCATGAACGCGTACGGGGGACAGTCTCTAAGGCCCCATCGCTGAGGAGTTGAGGCTTGGCCCGCCGTAGGCCCGCGCCGTTCGACGGCCCGGACTCGTCCCACGCATGCGCGGACCTGCCGAACTCCCGGCGCGATGCGACTTGAAGAGAGTCTCATGACGTCATTGACCGGGGATCCGCTGTTGTGGATCCTGCTTGTGGTGCTCGTCGCTGCGGTGTTCGCAGTGCAGCGGGCCCGGAGAACCAATCTGGCGCTCCGAAGAACGAAGAAGGACCTGGAGACCGGACTGGGCCAGGCCCAGGGCCGGATCGATCAGCTCCAGGGGCACATCGCCTCCCTGGACACCCGGCACCGCGGTGACCTCGCGGACGTCCGGGCGGACGCGGAGTCGTCGACCAAGGCGGTGCTGAAGTCGGCGATGGGCACGCTCCAGTCGCTCGCCGAGGAGCAGCAACTGCTGCTGGACGGGCTGTTGCAGAAGTACGGCAACGACACCGAGGTGCTGGCGGACCTGATGTCGGTGGACCACACCGGCAGCCAGTTCGGCCGCCGGGCCAAGGGCATCTCGGTGCTGTGCGGCGGGTGGCTGGGCCGGCGCGAGGGCGTGGCGACCGTCTACGACGTGGCCCGCAGCGCGCAGGGCCGCATCAAGGACTTCAACCGGGTGAGCATCCACGCGCAGGCCAGTGTCGCCGTCGCCAGCAAGGCCGTCGAGCCGGTTGCGGTGGTGCTCGCCGAGCTGCTGGACAACGCGACCACGTACAGTGCTCCGGGCACACCGGTCGAGGTCAACATCCAGGCCGTGCCGACGGGCGTGTGCTTCATCGTCGACGACGCCGGCCTGGGCATGGACCAGGAGACCAAGGACCGGGCGGCGACGCTGCTGTCCGCCGACGGCCCCGTCGACATCACCGGTCTCGGTGACCCGCCCCGGTTCGGGTTCGCGGTGTGCGGCATGCTCGCCGCGCGGTACGGCTTCGCCGTCTCCGTCGGGTCGGTGTCCCCCTACGGCGGAGTGCGTGCAGTGATCCGTGTGCCGGAAAGCCTTCTGGCGGCCGAGGCCGTCACTCCCGCCGAACCCGTCCGGGAGCCGGCGGACCGGGACCAGGACAGTGCGCCGCAGCGGCTGGCTCCCGTCCCGGTGGGCCCCTCGCATGTGGTGGGCACGACGAACGGCGGGCTGCCCAAGCGCCGTCGGCGTCAGGGCCCCATCTCGGTGGTGCCGGCCCCGGAGCCCACTGCCGGTATCGACCAGCAGACGTCCGAGTCGGCCGGCGAGGTGACCGCGTCGCGCCTGGGGGCGTTCGCGCGCGGCACCCAGCTCGGGCGGACCAACACCACGGAAGGACCTGACCACCAGTGAACACCGACCTGTCGTGGGTGCTGAACGATGTGCTCGAGGTGCGTGGTGCCCGCCACGCGGTCCTCGTCTCGGGTGACGGCCTGCTGCTGCAGCGTTCGGACGAGATCTCACGCGACGACGCCGAGACGAACGCCGCCGCGATGAGCTCCATGCAGTCCCTGAGCCGGGCGGTCGCCGGTTTCGTCGGGGCGGGGCACGGCATCTGGAAGCAGACGCTGCTGGAGTACGACGGCGGCTGGATCTTCCTCATCGCCGCCGGATCGGGCGCCTACCTCGCCGTCTCGGCGGCGCCGGACGTCGACATGGAGGCGGTGTCGTTCCGTATGCAGAAGACGGTGCTGGCGCTGAGCAAGGCGATGAGCGTGGCCCCGCGCTCGGACAACGGTGTCGGCGTATGACGACGCCCGGCGAAGAAGCACCCGTCACCAGTGACTTCGTCCGCTCCTACGTCATCACGGGCGGCCGGAGCCTGCCGTCCTCGGACGAACTGGCGCTGCACACCTTGGTCACCCTGGCTCCCGAGCGGACGCTTCCGCTCGGGGCCGGCCCCGAGGTCAGGGCGATCTGGGAGCTGTGCGCGGGTGGCTACCTGTCGGTCGCCGAGGTGGCGGGCCATCTCGGCCTGCCCGTCGGGGTGGCCCGGCTGCTGCTCACCGATTTAGCCGAGCAGGGGCACCTGCTGCGCAGGGCCGAGCCACCCCGGGCCCGGAACGTTGACAGAGCGACCCTCGAGAAGGTTCTGCATGGACTCCAATCCCTCATCGGCTGAGACGGCCCAGAAGTCCATCTACGTCTCCAGCGCGGTGACCAACGCCGCCAAGATCCTCGTCGTCGGGCATTTCGCCGTGGGCAAGACGACCTTCATCGGTTCGCTGTCGGAGATCACTCCGCTGCGCACCGAGGAGAAGATGACCCAGGCGTCCGTCCACGTCGACGACCTCCGGGGCGTGGCGGACAAGACCACCACCACGGTCGCCCTGGACTTCGGCCGTCTCACCCTGAGCGACGACCTGGTGCTGTACCTGTTCGGTACCCCGGGACAGCAACGCTTCATGCAGCTGTGGGAGGACATGGCCCGCGGCGCGCTCGGGGCACTGCTCCTGGTCGACCCGGGACGTCTGGAGGAGACCTTCCCGGTCATCGACCTCATCGAGCGGTACGGCCTGGAGTACGCCATCGCCGTCAACTGCTTCGACCCCGCCGCCACCTACAGCGAGGCCGAGGTGCGCGAGGCGCTCGACCTGCTCCCGGACACCCCTGTCGTCTACTGCGACGCCCGCGACCAGCAGTCGTCCGCCAAGGCGCTGATCGCACTGGTGAGACACCTGCTCGAGCGCGCCGCCTGACCGCCGCGCGCCCGCCCGGACCGGGAGCAGCGGTTCCCGGATCACTAAGGAAGACTTCGTGACTCCGCTCCCCCTCCCGAAGGAGGGGGGCTTCCAACCCGAAAGTTGCGGTCCAGCCCGAACCGATCCCTTGTGGGACAGTCAGAAACGTACACCAGGGATGCGATTCCCCCACCGGCTGATGCCGGTGGTTCCCTCGAAAGAGTTCCGATGGATCATCACTCCCCGTCTGCGGCTACCGCCGCCAGATGCCCCATGCACGACGCCGCGTTCGCCGCCGACCCCCAGCAGGTGTACGACCGGCTGCGCGCCCACGCCCCGGCCGGCCCCGTCGAACTCGCCCCCGGCGCCGACGCCACGCTGGTCGTCGGGCACGAAATGGCCCTGCGCGTGCTGCAGAACACCGAGCTGTTCGCCCGTGACTCCCGCCGCTGGAAAGCGCTCAACGAGGGCCGCATCGGCATGGACAACCCGGTGCTTCCGATGATGGCGTACCGGCCCAACTGCCTGTTCACCGACGGTGCGGTGCACCTGCGGCTGCGCAAGGCCGTGGTGGACAGCCTGGCCCGGCTCAGCACCACGCGCATCCGGCGCGACGTCGAGCCGATCGCGGACTACCTCATCGACCGGTTCAGCGAGCGCGGCCGGGCCGATCTGCTGAACGACTACGCCAAGCTGCTGCCGCTGCTGCTGTTCAACCGGCTGTTCGGCTGCCCGGCGGACATCGGTGACACCATCACCACCTCCCTGTCGGCGATATTCGACGCCAAGGACGCGCTGCGCGCCAACGAGGATCTCACCCACGCCCTCATGGAGCTGATCGCGCTCAAGCGCCGCCGGCCCGGTGACGACGTCACCTCCTGGCTGATCCAGCACCCGGCCGGGCTCACCGATGAGGAGCTCAAGGACCAGCTGGCGCTGTTGATGGGCGCCGGCATCGAACCGGAGCGCAACCTCATCGGCAGCGCCCTGGTGCTGCTGCTGTCCGGGGCGGGCGGCCGGCAGAGCGGCATGCTGATCGAGGAGGCGCTCGATCACGTGCTGTGGAACCAGACGCCCATCGCCAACTACGCCACCCACTATCCGGTGCAGGACGTCGACCTGGGCGGTCATGTGGCGGAGGCCGACACCCCGGTGATGATCTCCTTCGCGGGCGCCAACAGCGACCCCGCGCTGGCCGAGGCCCGCCGCGCCCACAGCAAGGGCGCCCATCTGGCGTGGGGAGCCGGTCCGCACGCCTGCCCCGCCAAGGACCCGGCGCAGGTCATCGCGACCACCGCGATCGAACGGCTGCTCAACGCGCTGCCCGACCTCACCCTGGCCGTACCGGAGAAGGACCTGCAGTGGCGGCCGGGACCGTTCCACCGGGCCCTGGTCGCGCTGCCGGTGACGTTCAGTCCCACGCCGGCCACCCGGATGGCGGCCGCGCTCCAGGACCGGGCCGCGGCACCGGGTGCGCAGCAGCCACTCCCGGCGTCCGCACCGGTACGGCAGGAACCGGCGCGGAAGAAGGGATTCTGGAGCGGCTTCCTGGACATCTTCCGTGTCTGATGCACCGCATGTGACAGGAGCAACACACAGGGGCGCATGACACGAGTGGGTGGAAGGGTAGGTTCCGGCGGTAGTGATCACAGTGCCCAGCAAAAGGAGCCCTGCGTGACCGCCGTTGGCGACATACGCGGTACCGCCACCGACCGCCGAGCCGTCATCTCCCTCATCCGACGCCTGCGTTCGGCTGAAGGACAGGCCAACCCCCTACCCGTATGGGAAGAGTTGCGCGCCCTGGGGGACGTCGTACCCGCCCCCTGGGGTGGCTACTTCGTCACCGGTTTCGAGGCATGCAGCCAGGTCCTGCGCAGCAGGAACTGGCTCGTGCCGGACTTCGCCTGGCAGGAGCGGCAGCCCGACCCGAGACGCTGGCAGGAGCTGGCCACCCAGGAGCTCACCGGTACCCTTTCCCGTCTCAACCCCCCGACGCACACCTGCCAGCGACGCGCGCTGGGCAACCCGTTCGACCGCGCCACCCTGGAGGGCATGCGCCCCCGGATCGCCGCTCTCACCTCCGGCCTCCTGGACGACCTGGAGGACCACCTGCGCACCGACGGGGAGGCCGACTTCGTCCACACGGTCGGCGAATTCCTCCCGGTCCGCACGATCTCCGAGTGGCTCCGCATCCCCGAGGAGCACCTCGCGCACATCCTGGACTTCGCCCACCGGCAGGCCTACGCCCAGGAACTGTTCCCCACCAGGGACGAACTCGCGCAGGCGGCCCGTGCCACGTTGGAGATGCGGGTCTTCTTCACCGAACTGATCCGCGACCGGCGGGCCCGCCCTGGCAACGATGTCCTCACCGGCTGGATCCGCTACTGGGACGCGCAGTACCCGGACGACCGGGCCGCCGCGGACCAGGTGATCTACCACCTCACGATGTTCGTCACCATCGCCTCGCTGGAGACCAGCGCGGTCCTGCTGACCAACGCGGTGCGGTTCGCCACCGAGGACCCCGCCCGGGCGGAGTGGCTCCGTGCGCACCCGGAGCACATCGAGGACCTGGTGGAGGAGGCTCTGCGCTACGACCCTCCGGTCTGGCTCAACTCCCACATCGCCGCCGACGACACCGTCCTGGCCGGCACCCCCATGGCCAAGGACACCACCGTCCACATACTGTACGGTTCGGCGGCCCACGATCCCCGGCGCAACCCGGACCCGCATGTTTTCGACATCCGGCGCGGCGGCGGCCATATCACCTTCGGCAGCGGCGCCCACTACTGCCTCGGCGCGGCCCTGGCGCGCTCCGAGGCCCGGGAACTGATCGCCCAGGTGCTGGAGCGCTTCCCGACCCTGCGGCCCACCGCACCGCCCGCCTACGACACCTCCCGGCTCGTCTTCCGCCGTATCACCTCCTTGAAAGTAACGACATGAATGCCGCGTCCCTCGCCGGACTCCCCGCCGACCGGATACTCAAGACCCTGCGCACCTACCGGCAGGGTCCTCTCCTCACCGTCGAACTGAACGTCCCCGAAGAGGGCAACGCCGTCACCGACGCCATGCTGGAGGATCTCCTCACCGTCCTCGACGAGCAGGACCCGGCGGTACGGGTCCTGGTTCTGGCCGCCGCCGGAGACGAGTTCTGTCTCGGCGGTGACCGGCGCGAGTTCCCCCGGCACCTCGCCGACGACCCCGCCGGCGGCGGCGTCCGTGTCAACGGGACGAAGGCCCTGCGTGTGTGCGAGGCCCTCACCGCCAACCCCGCCGTCACCATCGCCCGCGTCCAGGGCAGGGCCGTCGGCGCCGGCGTCGGACTCGCGCTCGCCTGCGATCTGCGCGTGGGCGCGGACACCGCGTCCTTCCGCCTGCCCGAGCTCGCCCTCGGACTGCCCCCCGCCTGGGGCGGGTTGCTCCCCCGCCTGATCAGCGAGGTGGGGGCCGCCCGTGTGCGGGAGCTGATCCTCACCGCACGTGTCTTCGACGCCCAGGAGGCCCTCGGTCTGTCGGTCCTCCATCGGGCCGTGCCGCGGGACGAGCTCGACGACGCCGTCATGGCCTGGGCCAAACCCGTCCTACGGCGGTCGGCCTCCGCCCTGCGGGTCACCAAGGCCATGTTCAACTCGCTCACCGCCACCACCCGACTCGCCGATACCTCGGTGTTCGATCCCGAACTCCTGGCGGCGGTCCTCACCCAGCAGCACCGGCCCGGCTGACCGCGGGCGTGCCGCTCGGCGGGCGGACGCGGCGATCCGCGCCGGTCAGGTGGACGTCTGCCCGTCGAGCGCCTCGCGCAGGATGTCGGCGTGTCCCGCGTGCTGCGCGGTCTCGGCGATGAGGTGCGCCAGCACCCCGCGCACGCTGCGCACCGCCCCCGGCTCGTGCCAGGGAGCCTCGGGCAGCGGATGGGCCGCCGACAGGTCGGGCACGGAGGCCACGATCTCCTCGCTGCGGGCGGCGACCCGCCCGTAGCGCGCGAGGATGCCGTCCAGGGTGTCGCCGGGCAGCATCCGGAAGTCGTTCCGATGGTCGATCGCCCACTGCGGGACCTCGCGGGCGGTACCGGCCGCGAGATCGGCCCAGGTGACGCCGTCGGGCAGATCGTGGCGCATCGCGGACGGGCCCTCGGTCACGAAGGCCGTCCACGCCTCCTCGACCGACGCGACGTGCTTGATCAGCCCGCCCAGGCACAGGGCGCCGACCGTCGGGCGCACACCGGCCTGTTCGTCGCTCAGTCCGCGCGTCGTGGCGGTCAGGGACGCCCGCGCGGTCGCGAGCGCGGCGAGCAGATCGGCCCGCTCGGCGTCGAGGGCGGGCGGTCGGGGCGTGGCGGTGGTGGTCACGGTGATCAGGTCCTTCTGGTCGTCGTCGTGGTCGGACACGAGAGGACCGTCGCAGGGGAAGCGGCCAGGTGATGTCCTCTTCCCGGGGCAGTATCGACGGCATGCCGAAAACCTCAGCCCGTCTGCTCTCCCTGCTCTCCCTGCTCCAGGCCCGCCGCGACTGGCCGGGGGCGCTGCTGGCCGAGCGGCTGGGGGTGAGCCCGCGGACCGTACGCCGTGACGTCGACCGGCTGCGCGAACTCGGCTATCCCGTCGCCGCCTTCAAGGGACCCGACGGGGGGTACCGGCTGGACGCCGGCACCCGGCTGCCGCCGCTGCTGTTCGACGACGAGCAGGCCGTCGCCCTCGCCGTCGCGCTGCGGACCGCCGCCACCACGGGCGCCGCGATCCGGGAGGACGCGGCCCGCGCCCTGGCCACCGTCCGGCAGGTCATGCCCGCGCGGCTGCGCCACCGCGTCGACACCCTCCGGGTGACCACCGTGGAGCCGTCCACGGCCCGGCCGCAGCCGTCCGTCGACGGCGCGCTGCTCATGACGCTGAGCGCCGCCGTCCACGCCGGCGAAGTGCTGCGCTTCGACTACGCCGCCTCGCCGCCGGAGGACGCCGCGCGTCCGCCGCGCCGGGTGGAGCCGCACCATCTCGTCAGCCGGGGCGGACGCTGGTACCTCGTCGCCTTCGACCTCGACCGTGCCGACTGGCGCACCTTCCGCGCCGACCGGATCGCCCCGCGCAGCCCGGCGGGGCCACGCTTCGCACCGCGCGAGGTACCCGGGGGCGACGTGGCGGCCTTCGTCACCGGCAGGTTCCGGGGTGCGGACGGCCCGGGCGAGTGGCCCTGCCGCGGCGAGGTGATCCTGGACCTGCCCGCCGCCACCGTGGCCCGCCACGCCCACGACGCCGTCGTCGAGGAGCTCGGCCCCGACCGCTGCCGGCTCGTCCTGGGCTCCTGGTCGTGGACCGCCCTCGCCGCCGGCGTCGGACGGTTCGACGCCGCCGTCGAGGTCGTCGGCCCGCAGGAACTCAAGGACGCCTTCGCGGTCCTGGCACGCCGTTACGCCCGTGCGGCGTCCGGTGCGCCCGGTGCGCCCGGTGTGTGATCAACAGTCCCGAAAAGCCGTTGCGCCCAGGGCCCGGTCACCGGATTCTTGGGCCTCATGCCCTACGCACTGCGTCCCGCGGCGCTCACCGACGCGCCCGCCGTCACCGAACTGCTCAACAAGGTCGACGAGATCGAGATCGGCCGGCCCGAGACCGACCTGCACACCGTCGAGGCCGATCTCAAGCATCCCGGTACCGATCTGGAGCGGGACTCCTGGCTCATCTGGGACGGGGACCTCCTGGTGGCGTACGGGCTGCTGTGGGACGGGTCCGGCGGCGAGCGCATCGGCATCGACCAGTACACCCTGCCCGGACACCAGGGGGCCGCCGCCCGGATGCTGGAGGCGATGGAGGCCAGGGCGCTGGAGAAGGCCCGGGAGAACGGGGCGGCGCGGGCGGTGGTGCATCTGTACCTCAACGCGGCGCCCACGCTGGACACCGGACTGTTCCGGGCGCGCGGCTGGCGGGTCGTACGCCGGTACCACGTACTGCGCCGCCCCCTGGACCCCGCGCGGGACCCGGTGCCGGAGGTCCCCGTCGGCGTGCGGGTGCGGAACTGCGCCGCCGAGGCGGACCGGTCGCGGGTCCACGAGCTGTACCAGGCGTCCTTCGCCGACCACTTCGACTTCCAGCCCCGCACCTACGACACGTGGCTGCACGACATCGACGCCGAGGGACTGGACTGGTCCCTGGTGTGGATCGTCGGCACCGAGGACCTGGGGGACGCCGGCTTCCTGCTCGCGCGGGACGACCGCGAGGCCATGGGGTGGATCCGCAGCCTCGGTGTCCTGCCCGAGGCGCGCGGCCGCGGACTGGGCGGATTCATGCTGCGGCACGCGTTCGCGGCCTTCGCGGCACGCGGCCGGGACACCGTCGGGCTCGGCGTGGACACCGGGAACGCCACGGGAGCACCCCGGTTGTACGACCGCCACGGCATGACGGTCCACTACGCCGTCGACACATGGGAGGTGACGGTCGGCTGACGTCGGCGCATCGGTCCCGGCGCACCCGGCATCGGTTACAACAGGCTGCTCCAGTACGTCCAGAAACGGGTCAGGACGAGCAGCACGACCACGCCGTACCAGCCGGCCAGCAGCAGCCAGTGGCTCTCCAGGACCAGGTCCAGGGCGGCGCGACCGTGCCGGGGCACGGGAAGGACGCCGTGCGCGCAGTTGCGCAGGGTCACGTACCAGAACAGGGCGATGGTCACGACCCAGACGACGGCGCAGTACGGGCAGAGGCGGTTGAGTTCGTACAGCGACTGCCAGATCAGCCAGTGGACGAACCCCACCGCCGCCAGCGCCCCGCCGTTCAGCGTCAGCCACAGCGCCCGGTGGAGCCGTGCCCCCGTCAGTACGGTCACGCCGAGGACGGCCACCGCGGCGAAGGCGCCCAGGCCGATCAGCATGTTGGGAAAGCCCAGCAGATTCCCCTGCGGGCTCGCCATGGCGCTGCCGCAGCCCACCACCGTGCTGACGTCGCACGACGGCACGTAGCCGGGGTCCTTGAGCAGACGCCAGTCGTCGACCGCGAGGCGCAGGGAGGCGAGCCAGCCGACGGCCCCGGTCAGCGTCATCAGCCATCCGATACGCCTCCCCGGGACCGTCGTCGTGCCGGCCGCCCCGCTCATACGGCCCGCCGCCCGCCCGGCGTGGTGCCGGCGGCCGTGCGCCGCCGGTAGACCACGTACGGGCGTACGAGGTAGCCGACCGGCGCGCTCCACACATGGACGAGCCGGGTGAACGGCCAGGCGGCGAAGAGCAGGCAGGCGGTGAGGGCGTGGAGCTGGAACAGCAGCGGGGCCCCGGCGATCGCCCCGGGCTCGGGGGAGAGGGTGAACAGCCCGCGGAACCACACCGAGACGGTGGAGCGGTAGTCGTAACCGGCGCCGAAGACGTTGTGGGCGGCGGTGGCGGTGATGCCGAGCAGTACGGTGGCGGACAGCAGCGGGAAGAGGACCTTGTCGCTGCGGTCGGTGCCGAGCCGGATCCGGCGGCTCAGCAGCCGGCGGGCGCACAGCATGCCGAGGCCGGCGACCATGGCGACCCCGGCGACCGAGCCCGCCCATACGGCGGTGGTGTGATACGTGTGCTCGTCGACGCCCACCGCCTCCGTCCAGGAAGCCGGCACCGCGAGGCCGACGACATGCCCGGCGATCACCATGAACGCGCCGAGGTGGAACAGCGGGCTGCCCCAGCGCAGCCACCGGTGCTCCAGGAGCTGGCTGGTGCGCGAGGTCCAGCCGAACTGGTCCTGGCGGTAGCGCCAGACGTGCCCGACGGCGAACACCGCGAGGCAGACGTAGGGGACGGCGACCCAGAGGAGGAGGTCGGCTGCGGAGGTGTTCATCAGCGGTCTTCCTGACGGTGCGCGGCGGACGGCGGAACGCGGGTGGGCGGAGCCTGCTCGGGTGGGACGAACGAGCCCGGCGGCGCGAACTCACCGGCCCCGTACGTCCCGTACGGGTCGATCCCGACGTCCTCGTTCGGCGGGCCCTCGGCGGCCAGTTCGGCCACCGCCCGCAGATCGGCCGCGGTCGGCGGCGGCAGCAGCTCGATCAGCGCCGCGAGGACGTGCCGGTAGGGGGAGTCCGCGTCGGCCAGGGCGTGGTGGATCAGTTCGATGCCGCGCCGGTGCTGGCGCAGCGGGGCCTCGCCCTTGCCGGGGCCGGTCAGCGCGGCGAACTCGAGCACGACCGGGAGGTGGTCGGGGAGTTCACCGCCGTCGGTGTCCCAGCCGGCCGCGCGGTACCGCTGGGCGAGGGTGAGCAGGGCCATGCCGCGGCGGCGGGTGTCACCGTGCAGGTAGTAGGTGAGGTAGAGGCTGCTGCGGCGGCGCAGGTCGAACGTCTCGACGTAGTGCCGCTCCAGGGTCTCCGGATCCTGTCCGGTGAACCAGGCGGCGAACTCGGCCAGGTGTCCGGCCGCGGGTGAGGGCGGCAGCGCCCCGACGGTGGCGGTGAGCACCGGCCGGGCGGCGGTGAGGTCGGCGTCGGGGTACTGCAGCAGCAGCGACATCAGCCGCAGCAGCAGCGCCCGTTGCTCCGTCTCCTCGGGGGTGGGCGGGGCGGTGCGGGAGCCCCGGTCCGGGCGGCGCAGCGCGGCCCGCACCTTGGTGCGCACGATCCCGGGCACGGTGGAGGGCAGCGGGGTCACGGGTGGCCTCCGGCGGGGGTGTCGGTGCCGCGGCGGCGCAGGGTGGGAATGCCGAGCATCACGCGCCGGCCGTCGCCGGGCCCCGGCTCGTCGGCGGTCTCGACGGGGCAGCGGTTCTCCATCGCGGAGAGCGCCGCCGCGTCCTCCTTGTGCGCGGCGGGGACGACGTAGCGGTCGTCGTACTTGGCGACGGCGAGCAGCCGGTGCAGGTCCTCCGCCTCCCGCGCGGTGAGTCCGACCGCCTTGAGCACGGCCTCGTCGCCCTCCTCGCCGAGCGTGCGCTCGCGCATGTAGGAGCGCAGCGCGGTGAGCTTCATCAGGACCCCGCCGACGACATCGGTGTCCCCGGCGCTGAACAGCTCCGCCAGGTACTCCAGGGGGATGCGCAGCCGGGTGACGGCGGCGAACACATGGTCGGGGTCGTCCTGGTTGCCGCCGGCCGCGTCGACGGCGTCGAGGACGGGGGAGAGCGGCGGCACGTACCAGACCATCGGCAGCGTGCGGTACTCCGGGTGCAGCGGGAGCGCCACCTTGTACTTCGACACCAGGGCGTGGACCGGGGAGCGGCGGGCGGCGTCCAGCCAGTCCTCGGGGATGCCCGACTCCCGGGCGGCGGCGATGACTTCGGGGTCGAAGGGGTCGAGGAAGACGCTGCGCTGGGCGTCCAGCAGGTCCTTCTCGTCAGGGGTGGCCGCCGCCTCGCCGACCCGGTCGGCGTCGTACAGCAGCAGGCCGAGGTAGCGCAGCCGGCCGACGCAGGTCTCCGAGCAGACGGTGGGCTGACCGGCCTCGATGCGCGGGAAGCAGAAGGTGCACTTCTCGGCCTTGCCGGTGGCGTGGTTGACGTACACCTTCTTGTACGGGCACGCCGTCACGCACATCCGCCAGCCGCGGCACTTGTCCTGGTCGACCAGGACGATGCCGTCCTCCACCCGCTTGTACATCGCGCCGGACGGACAGGCCGACACACAGGCCGGGTTGAGGCAGTGCTCGCACAGCCGCGGCAGGTGGAAGAGGAAGGTCTGCTCGAACTCGAACTTGACCTTCTCGGCCCACTCCCCGGAGAGGTTGGGGTCGGCACCGGCGTTCTCGGGAGCCCCGCCCAGGCCGTCCTCCCAGTTGGCGCCCCAGGTGATGGCGGTGGGCTTGCCGGTGAGGACGGAGCGGGGCCGGGCGACCGGCATGTCGGGCCCGGCGGGGGCGCTGATGAGGTTGTCGTAGTCGTAGGTGACCGGCTCGTAGTAGTCCTCCAGGGACGGCAGGTCGGGGTTGGAGAACAGCGACAGCAGCCGCTTGACCCGGCCCCCGGAGCGCAGGACCAGGCGCCCGCGCCGGTCGAGCATCCAGCCGCCCTTCCACTGCTCCTGGTCCTCGTAGCGGCGGGGGTAACCGACGCCGGGCTTGGTCTCGACGTTGTTGAACCAGGCGTACTCGACGCCGGTGCGGTTGGTCCACGTCTGCTTGCAGGTGACGGAGCAGGTGTGGCAGCCGATGCACTTGTCGAGGTTCATCACCATCGCGATCTGGGCCATGACGCGCATCTCAGTACTCCACTTGCTGGCTGCGGCGGCGGATGACGGTGACCTCGTCACGCTGGTTGCCGGTCGGGCCGTAGTAGTTGAAGGCGTAGGTGAACTGCGCGTAACCGCCGGCCAGGTGGGTCGGCTTGAGCAGCAGACGGGTCAGTGAGTTGTGCATGCCGCCGCGTCTGCCGCTGACCTCGGTCTTCGGCACGTTCACGTTGCGGTCCTGGGCGTGGTACATGTACACGGTTCCCTCGGGCATCCGGTGGGTGACCACGGCCCGGCAGGCGACGACACCGTTGCGGTTGTACGCCTCGATCCACTCGTTGTCCTTGACGCCGATCTTCTCGGCGTCCTGAAGTGACATCCAGATGACCGGACCGCCGCGGGACAGGTCGAGCATGTACTTGTTGTCCTGGTAGTTGGAGTGGATGGACCACTTCGAGTGCGGGGTCAGATAGCGGACCGTGACCTCGGCCCGCCCGTCCTCGTGCAGCTGCTCGTCGCCGTAGTGCCGTGGGGTGTTCAACGGCGGCCGGTAGACGGGCAGTTGCTCGCCGAGCTCGGTCATCCAGTCGTGCTGGACGAAGAAGTGCTGGCGGCCGGTGAGGGTGTGCCAGGGCTTCTTGTGCTCGGTGTTGATGACGAACGGGGAGTAGCGGCGCCCGCCGGTCTCCGAACCCGACCACTCGTAGGAGGTCATCACCGAGCGCGGCTGGGTGCGGGTGTCGGCGAAGGTGATCCGTTCCGCCTCGCGTTCGGCGGCGAGCTCCACCAGTCCCTCGCTGCCGGTCTGCCGCTCCAGCTCGCGGAAGCCCTCGGTGGCCAGGCGGCCGTTGGTGGTGCCGGACAGGGCCAGGATCGCCTCGCACATGTCGGAGGCGGTGGCCAGCGACGGCCGGCCGGCGGCCACGCCCTCGCGGACGGTCCCGCAGCGCAGGCGCAGGTCCTCGATCTCCCGGTCGGGGTGGACGGTGACACCCTTGGTGGTGGTGCCCAGGGTGTCGAGGAGCGGGCCGATGGCCCGCATCTTCTGCGCGACGGCCGCGTAGTCCCGCTCGACGACCACCAGCTTGGGCATGGTGCGTCCGGGGACCGGCTCGCACTCGCCGGTCTTCCAGTCCCGCACCACCCCACCGGGCTGGGCGAGTTCGTCGGGGGTGTCGTGGGTCAGCGGCACCGCCATGACGTCGGTGCGCTTGCCCAGGTGCTCGGCGGCCAGGTCGCTGAACCGGTCGGCGATGGTGAGGAAGGTGTCGTAGTCGGTACGGGCCTGCCAGGGCGGGGCGATGGCGGGAGTGAAGGCGTGCACGAAGGGGTGCATGTCCGTGCTGGACAGGTCGTCCTTCTCGTACCAGGTCGCGGCCGGCAGGACGACGTCGGAGAGCAGGCCGGTGGAGGTCATCCGGAAGTCCATGGTGACCAGCAGGTCGAGCTTGCCCTCGGGCGCCTCGTCCCGCCAGACCACCTCCCGCGGGCGCTTCCCGGGCGGGGTCTCCTCGGAGCGGACGGCCGCGTCCGTGCCCAGCAGGTGCCGGAGGAAGTACTCGTTGCCCTTGCCGGAGGAGCCCAGCAGGTTGGCCCGCCACACGGTCAGCACGCGCGGGAAGTTGGCCGGGTCGTCGGGGTCCTCGGCGGCGAACCGCAGCCGTCCCGCCTTCAGTTCGTCCACGATGTGCTCGGCGACCGGGCGCCCCTGCTCGGCGGCCTCGTCCGCCAGGTCGAGGGGGTTGCGGTTGAAGCCGGGGTGACCCGGCGTCCAGCCCAGCCGCACCGCCTGCGCCAGACAGTCGGCGAACCCCTTGCCCGCGAACCGCCCCTCGCCCAGCGGGGAAGCCAGTTCGTCCGGCCCGAACGCCTCGTACCGCCACTGGTCGGAGTTGAGGTACCAGTACGAGGTGCCCGCCATGTGCCGGGTCGGCCGCTGCCAGTCGAAGGCGAACGCCAGGTGCTGGAAACCGGTGAGCGGGCGCACCTTCTCCTGGCCGACGTAGTGTGCCCAGCCGCCTCCGTTGACGCCCTGGCAGCCGGTCAGGGTGGTCAGCGCCAGGAACGCCCGGTAGATGGTGTCGGAGTGGAACCAGTGGTTGGTACCGGCCCCCAGCGCGATCATGGAACGGCCGTTGGTGCGCTCGGCGTTGCGGGCGAACTCCCGGGCGATGCGCGCGGCCTGCTCCGTCGGCACGGAGGTGACGGTCTCCTGCCAGGCCGGGGTGTAAGGCTCGGACGCGTCCTCGTACGACGACGGCCACCTTCCCGGCAGGCCCGGCCGCTCCACACCGTACTGGGCCAGCATCAGGTCGAACACGGTGGTGACCCGGCGTCCGCCGACGGTACGGACCGGCACCCCGCGGACCATGGTCGTACCGCCCTCGGTGGCGCCCTCGTCGAAGCGGGGCAGCATGACCTCGGCCGTCTCCTCGGCCCGCTCCAGCAGGGTCAGCTCGGGTGTCACCTCGCCGAGGTCGAGGTTCCAGCGGCCCTGCTCGCCCTTGGCCCAGCGGAAGCCGAGCGAGCCGTTCGGTACGACCGGCCCGCCCGTGGCCGCGTCGAGGAGGACGGTCTTGGAGCCGGCGTTCTCCTCCTCGTGGCCGAGATCGGCGGCGGTCAGGAAACCGTCCGGCACCAGACCGCCCTCCGCGTGCTCGCGCAGCGCGATCAGGAACGGGGCGTCGGTGAACTTCCGCAGGTAGTCCTGGAAGTACGGCACCTCGCGGTCGATCAGGAACTCCCGCAGGATCACATGGCCCATGGCCATCGCCAGCGCACCGTCGGTGCCCGGGTGCGGGGACACCCACTCGTCGGCGTGCTTGACGTTGTCGGCGTAGTCGGGGCTGACGGCGACGACCTTGGTGCCGTTGTAGCGGGACTCGGTGAGGAAGTGCGCGTCGGGCGTGCGGGTGACCGGGATGTTGGAACCCCACATGATCAGGTAGCCGGCGTTCCACCAGTCCGCCGCCTCCGGCACGTCCGTCTGGTCGCCGAAGACCTGGGGGGAGGCGACCGGCAGATCGGCGTACCAGTCGTAGAACGACAGCAGGGTGCCGCCGATCAGCGACATGAACCGGGAACCGGCCGCGAACGACGCCATCGACATCGCCGGGATGGGGGAGAACCCGGCGACGCGGTCCGGGCCGTACGCCTTGACGGTGTGGACCTGCGCGGCGGCGACCAGCTCGGCCACCTCGTCCCAGTCGGCCCGTACCAGTCCGCCCTTGCCGCGCGCCCGCTTGTAGGCACGGGCCTTCGCGGGGTCGGACGTGATCTCCGCCCACGCCGCCACCGGGTCACCGAGCCGCTTGCGGGCCTCGCGCCACAGCTTCAGCAGCGCCCCGCGCACATACGGGTAGCGGACCCGGCTGGGCGAGTAGGTGTACCAGGAGAACGACGCCCCGCGCGGGCAGCCGCGCGGCTCGTACTCGGGGCAGTCGGTGCCGATCGACGGGTAGTCGGTGGCCTGGTGCTCCCAGGTGATGATGCCGTCCTTGACGTACACCATCCAGGAGCAGGAACCGGTGCAGTTGACGCCGTGGGTGGAACGCACCACCTTGTCGTGGGACCAGCGGTTCCGGTAGAAACCCTCCCACTTCGGATCGCCCTCACCGAACACCGCGCGCCCGTCGGACGAGACCTCACGGCGGTTCAGCAGTCTGCGCGCGGCCAGCGGCCAGCCCTGCGGGGCGGGGGCCTGACCCCGGGGTGCGCTGTGATCGTTCTCCATGGTCGAGAACGTTAGGTTCCGGCCGCACGGGCGGCCTTGGGCCGAACGGCCCTGCTCACCCCTCCTTCCGGCCCGCTCCCGGCCCACCGGCCAGGGACTCTCGGCGCGCCCGGACCGAAGCGCCCGGCCGGGTAAGGCCGTTCGGCCCGGTGCCCGCCCGGCGGCCGGGACCGGTGGACGCCGGCACGGGCCCGCCCGGCCCACGCGGCGGGGCGGAGGGCCGGTGATGCTGAGGCCCGGCCGGACCGGAGGCGACACGGACCGTCGGGCCGGCCGCCCGGCCACGTCTTCTCGCGTCAGGGGCCGCGCGGCAGGCACGGCGCGCTCCCGGTCCGGTCACCGTCCGGTCGCGAACGGCCCCGGTGGCGCCCCGGCCGCCTTCACCCGTTCCGCGGCTCGAACGCCCGGGCGACCGCCAGGCTGTCCTCGTAGACGTGGTGCCGGGTGACGAGACCGTCCCGGACCGTGAGATGCAGGGCGAACCGCGCCCGGTACGCGCGCCCGGTGGGCCGGGCGGTCTGACGGATCTCGCCGAGCACCACCGCGTCGTCACCGTCGACGAGGATGCGCTCGATCTCGGTCGCCGCGTGCTCCGGCACGTGGTGTGCGGCCAGTTCCCGGTAGTGGGCGGCCGCGTCGGCCCGGGTGGACCGGTGCCGGATCCACGGTGTGACGGCCCGGCCGTGCTCGGCCTCCGGCCAGTCCAGTCTCCAGTCGCAGTGCTCGGCGTACAGCTCGGCGACGAGCTCGGGGTCACCTTCGCCGATCCGGCGCAGCAACTCCTCGACGACGGTGCGCGTAGGTGCGGACGCTGTTGTGGACACGACCCTGCCTCCTCGTTCCTGCTGATGCGGAGCACTCATCCTGGCCCGCGCGCACCGGCCCGGCAATTACCTGCCGGGTAAGGGCGGACGGCCCGACCGCCGCGGAGAGGGACCTTCGGCCCACCGGATCGGGACTGGTCGGCCGGGGGGCCGGCCCGGCCCCGTGCGGGAGGCTGGCACCGACCGATCCGGAGGTATCCCGTGCACCACCGCAACCAGCACCCGTGCGGCTGTGTCCCCCGCCGTCCCCCGTCACGGGCGCTGCGCGCGGCACGGACCGGTCACAGTCCGGTCGCCCGACCCGTCTGCCACGACTCCCGGGCGGCCGGACGAACACTGGCCACGACCCGAACGCGGGGGACCCGATGAGCGGCGCACGCGCGATCCGGCAGCAGCACCAGGACGTCGCCGACCGGCCGTTCATCGTCATCTGGGAATCCACCCGCGCCTGCCCGCTGGCCTGTCTGCACTGCCGGGCCGAGGCCGTGCCCGACCGCGATCCGCGTGAGCTGGACACGCCCGCGGCCAAGGATCTGCTGGGTCAGGTCGCCGAGTTCGGGCAGCCCGCCCCGCTGTTCGTGATCACCGGTGGCGACCCGTTCCAGCGCCCCGACCTGAACGAGCTGATCGCTCACGGCAAGGAGGTCGGCGTCCGCGTCGCAGTGTCGCCGTCCGGCACTCCGACGCTCACCCCCGAGCGGCTGCGGGAGGTTCACGCGGCAGGTGCCGTCGGGCTCTCGCTCAGCCTGGACGGCTCCACCGCCGAACTGCACGACGGCTTCCGCGGGGTGCCCGGCGTGTACGGCTGGACGCTCGACGCGTGGGACGCCGCCCGCGCCATGGGTATGAAGGTGCAGATCAACACCACGATCGCCCGGCACAACCTGCACGACCTGCCGGACATCGTCCGTCTCGTCCGCGACCACGGGGCGATGCTGTGGAGCGCCTTCTTCCTGGTGCCCACCGGCCGCGGCCGGCAACTCGGCGAACTCACCCCCGCCGAGACCGAGGACGTACTCAACTTCGTGTACGACGTGGGTCTCACCGTGCCCGCCAAGACCACCGAGGCCCACCACTTCCGCCGGGTGGCGATTCAGCGCAGGATCCTCGCCGAGGCAGGCGACGACCACCCGGCGGTACTGGGACTCGGCCCGCTCTACCGGGAGTTGCGGGAGCGCTCCGCCGCACTCGGCCTGGACGCCGGGGGACGGCGGGCCCGGCGCCCCCCACTGGACGTCAACGCGGCACGCGGCTTCGTCTTCGTGTCGCACACCGGCACCGTGCACCCCAGCGGATTCCTCCCGCTGGGCGCCGGCAACGTGCGCACCCGGCCCCTGACCGGGATCTACCGGACCTCGGAGCTGTTCACCGGTCTGCGGGACCCCGACCGGCTGGGCGGACGGTGCGGGAAGTGCGAGTTCTGCCGGGTCTGCGGAGGCTCACGGTCCCGCGCGTACGGCGTCACCGGTGACCCGTACGCCGAGGAGCCCTGGTGCGGCTACCAGCCGGGGTCCTTCCCCCGCCGGGCCGAGCTGAGGGCGGCCCTTTCCGGCATCCTGCCGGTCACCGGGGAGTGACGTGAACGGCAGCCATGACGCCTCCTCCCGGCGGCCCGTCCTGCTGGGCACCGCGGCCGGAGCGGCCCTGACCGTGCTGGCCGTGCTCGCCGCCAACAGCGGCGGAGACACGGGCGGTCCGGCCGTCGCCGCGGGCACCGCGGGCGGTACCACCGTCACCCGCACCGTCGAGGTCACCCTGGACGGCATGCGCGTGCGCCCCGCCCGCATCGACGTCACCGAAGGCACCGCCCTGCGCCTGAAGGTCACCAACACCGACGCGCAGCGCCACGACCTCAAGGTCGGGAACGGATCCGCCACCCCGCTGCTCGCCCGGGGACAGAGCCGCACCCTCGACCTCGGGCCGGTCACCGAGGACCGCGAGGCCTGGTGCACCCTGCCCGGACACCGCGCGGCCGGTATGACCCTGGACATCGTCGTCCGCCGGGCGGCCGCCGACGGCCACGAGGGGCACTCCTCCGACGGCGCCGGCCTCGACCTCGGCGCCGGCTTCTCCCCGGGCCGGCAGCCGCGCACGGCCGACCTCGCCCCCGCACCGGACGGACGGATCCACAGGCTGGAACTGCGCGCCGCCCGCACCACGGTCGAGGTCGCCCCCGGCGTCGAACAGCAGATGTGGACCTTCGGTGGCACCGCCCCCGGCCCCACCCTGCGCGGCAAGGTCGGCGACGTCTTCGAGATCACCCTGGTCAACGACGACGAGACCATGGGCCACGGCATCGACTTCCACGCCGGGTCCCTCGCCCCCGACCGGCCCATGCGCACCCTCGAGCCCGGCGAACGCCTCGTCCACCGCTTCCGCGCGGAGAAGGCCGGGGCCTGGCTGTACCACTGCAGCACCGCCCCCATGCTCCAGCACATCGGCAACGGCATGTACGGCGCCGTCGTCATCGACCCGCCCGGCCTGAAGGAGGTGGACCACGAGTACCTCCTGGTCTCCTCCGAGCTCTACCTCGGCACCCCCGGCAGCACCGCCCAGGTGACCAAGATGCGCGAAGGCACCCCGGACGCCTGGGTCTTCAACGGCGTCGCCGCCCAGTACGCGAAGCGGCCCCTGACCGCGAAGGCCGGGGAACGGGCCCGGTTCTGGGTGGTCGACGCCGGGCCGGGCGACCCGGTGGCCTTCCACATCGTCGGAACCGTCTTCGACACGGTGTACAAGGAAGGCGCCTACCTGCTGACACCGGACCGGCCCGGCGGCGCGCAGGTGCTGGACCTGGCCCCGGCCCAGGGCGGTTTCGTCGAGACCACGTTCCCCGGGGCCGGGCACTACTCCTTCGTCGACCACGACATGCGGCACGCCGAGGCCGGGGCGCACGGCACCGTGGAGGTGGGGCGGTAGTGGACACCGTAGGACCGTGGTCCCTGGTGCGCTTCGCGCATGTGGCGGGCGCCGCACTGTGGGTCGGCGGACAGCTCGCCCTGTCCCTGGTGATCCTGCCGCTCGCCAGGCGCCTGCTCGCTCCCGACGCCAAGGACCGCTTCACCGCCGAGGCGGGACGCCGGTTCGGGATGCTCACCGGCGCGCTGTTCCTGCCGGTGCAGCTCGGCACGGGCGTCGCCATGGCCTGGCACAAGGGCGTCACCTGGGACTCCCTCGCCGAACCCGGCTACGGCCGCACCCTGGCCGCCAAACTCGCCCTGTTCGTCCTGGTGATGGCCGCCGCGGCGGGCCACGGCATCGCCCACGCGCGACACCGCACCGGCCTGGCCCGCGCCCTCGCCGTCGTCTCCCTCGTCGGCTCCCTGGGCGTCGTCCTCCTCGCCACCGCCCTGCCGGCCACCTGAGATCCCGGGGCCGCTCGGCGCGTGGCGAGGGGCCGCCCGGCCCTTCGCCGCCCGCCCCGCGGCGACGGAGGGTGGAGACCACGGGCAGCACTCCTCCACACCGGAGGTTCCCCCGACAGCGAGGAGCCACTGTGCAGACCAAGGAGATCGACGCCACCGCGCTGGAGACACTGCTGGCCGCGGCGGTGGCGGCGCCGTCGATCCACAACACCCAGCCGTGGCGCTTCGGCTTCGACCTGGGCACCCGGGCGGTCACGGTCCACGCCGACCGCAGCCGGGCCCTGGCGCTGGCCGACCCGGACGGACGCGCCCTGCACCTGTCCGCCGGCTCGGCCGTCCTCAACCTGCTGGTCGCAGCCGCCCACCTGGGCTGGAAGCCCGTACCACACCTGCTGCCGGATCCGTACGATCCGGAACTGCTGGCCACCGTGCAGCTGACCGTCGCCACGGACCCCCCGCCGGCCTACCGCGCCCTGTACCCGGCCGTGGAGCGGCGCCACTCCAGCCGGATGCCGTTCACCGGCCGCCCGGTGCCCGAACCGGTCGTCGCCGGCATGACCGCCGCAGCGCGGGCCGAGGGCGCCCACCTGTACGTCCCGGACATCCTCCAGACGCGCCGCCTGCTGCGGGTGACGTCGGCGGCCGAGCTGCGCAACGCCACGGACGAGGCCCGTGCCGCCGAAAGCCGCGCCTGGGTCGCCCCGCCCGGGGTGAGCCCGTACGGCATACCGCTCACCGCCGCCCGCCCGCTGGACGCCGCAGGACGCATGCCGATGCGTGACTTCACCGGCCGGGTGTCCGTGCCGGGGCGGCCACGGATGCGGTTCGAACGGCACGCCCAGGTCGCCCTGTTGTGGACCGTCGGCGACCGGCCGCGGGACTGGCTCGGGGCCGGCCAGGCACTGGAACGCGTGCTGCTGGTGGCCACCGCGCACGGGGTGCGGACCTCACTGCTCCACCAGGCCATGGAATGGCCGGACCTGCGGGAGGCGATGCGGGTCCCCGGCACCCGATGGTGCCGCCCGCAGGTGCTGATCCGCTTCGGTTACGGCCCCGAGGCGAAGGGAACCCTCCCCCCGCGGGCCGCGGCGCGTCCGGCCGAACGGCCGGTGCGGCACGCCGTTGGGACCTCGTTTCCGGGACCGCCGGTCCCCGGCGAGGGGGACTGACGGCCCAACGCGTCACCGCGTTCCGCGGCCGATAGTGGTCGTGGGACGCCGGCACGCAGCTCCGGCACCCGCGGCGCCGACTGATCCGGGCCGCACCGCGAACAGGGAGGACGGGCGGCATGCTCCAGCCGTCGAGCAAGTCGAATCGCGCACCGGCATCCGGTGCGGCCGTGACCGGCCGGGCCTGGCTGATGCTGGCCCTGGCCACGGCGGGGTTCGCCCTCAATTTCTGGGCCTGGGCACTGCTCAGCCCTCTCGCCCCCCAGCTGAAGGACTCCTTGGGCCTGTCGTCGTTCCAGCAGTCGCTGTTGGTGGCGGTCCCCGTCGTGGTGGGCTCCCTGGGCCGCATCCCGGTCGGCGCGCTCACCGACCGGTTCGGCGGACGGGTGATGTTCCCGCTGGTCTCGGCGGCCACCATCGTGCCCGTGCTCTACCTCGGTCTGGCCGGGCACTCCTCGCTCGCCGCGCTGCTGGCCGGCGGCCTCTTCCTCGGCATCGGCGGCACCTCCTTCGCCGTCGGCGTGCCGTTCGTCAGCGCGTGGTTCCCGCCCGAACGCCGGGGCCTGGCCATCGGCGTCTTCGGCGCCGGCATGGGCGGCACCGCGATCAGCGCCCTCACCACGGTCAAGCTGGTCGACGCGCACGGGATGGCCAACCCGTTCCTGATCACCGCCGCGGCGCTGGCCGTGTACGCGGTGGCCGCCGCCCTGCTGTTGCGCGACGCCCCCGGGTGCACCGTGCCGACCGAGCCGCTGGCGCGCCGTCTGGCCGCGACCTTCAGGCTGAACATCACCTGGCAGGCGTCCGCCCTGTACGCGGTGGCCTTCGGCGGCTACGTCGCCTTCTCGGTCTACCTGCCCACCTACCTGAAGACCGGTTACGGCCTCACCCAGGCGGACGCGGCCAACCGGATGGCGGGGTTCGTGCTGCTGGCCGTGGCCATGCGGCCGATCGGCGGCTGGCTGTCGGACCGCATCGGTCCGGTACGGGTGCTCACCGGCGCACTGACCCTGGTGGTCGCCGGCGCACTGGCCCAGTCGTTCACCCCCGCCCTGGCGCCCGTCGGCACCATCGCGTTCCTCGCCATGGCCGCGGCGCTCGGTGCCGGAAGCGGCGCCGTCTTCGCCCTCGTGGCGCTGCTGGCACCGGCGAACAAGGTCGGCTCGGTCACCGGCGTCGTCGGTGCGGCCGGTGGCCTCGGCGGCTTCCTGCCGCCGCTGGTCATGGGCGCCCTGTACGGCGCGTACGGCTCCTACGCGGTGGGCCTGGTGCTGCTGGCCCTGGTGGCCGCGGCGGCCCTGGCCCACACCGCGACCGGTGTACGCCGCGGGGTCACCCGACGCGTCCCCGCCGGCCGGCCGAACTGACCGTCACCCCCGGAGGAGTTACACCATGTGCGAGTACTGCGGCTGCCAGTCCTTGACGGCGATCGACGACCTCACCCGCGAACACGACGCGGTGGTGGACCTGATCAGCCACGTCCGGGAGGCCCACCGTGCCGGCGACACCGACCGGATGGCCGAACTGGCCCGGCGGATCGGCGCCGTACTGGAGCCCCACACCCAGGTCGAGGAGCACGGGCTGTTCCCGGCCCTCACCGACGAGTTCCCCGAGCAGATGGCCGCGCTCGAGGCGGAACACCGCCGCATCGAGGCCGTGCTGGAGGAGGCCGCGGCCGGCACACCGGCGGACGTCGCCTGGCCGGACCGGCTGATCCGGGCGCTCGACCTGCTGCGCGAGCACATCCTCAAGGAACAGGACGGTGTCTTCCCGGCCGCGCTGGCGGCCCTGTCGACCGAGGAGTGGGAGGCGGTCGAGGCGGTGCGTGCCCGCGTCGGCACCCGCATGCGGCAGCCGGCGGGCTGAGACCGGCCTGTGCCCCGGCCGGACACGTGTCCGGCCGGGGCACAGGCGTGTGGTGTCCCGGTGGGTCAGTCGCGGGTGACCTGGGGAGCGATGTCCTCGGTGTAACCGCGAGCCGGTGCGGTGGGCCTGGCGGCCGTACCGGAGCCGCAGAAGGAGGCGTCCAGCGTGGCGCCGAGGGTGGCGTTGACGGTTCCGTTGTTGGACGTGTTCGCCAGGGAGGTCATGCTGCGGGCGCCGTCGCTGGTGGTGAAGGCGTAGGTGTAGTAACCCTGGACGGTGCCGGTGTGGCCGTAGACGGTGGTGCCGCAGGAGAGTTTCCGTGCCCGCAGGCCCAGTCCGTAGGACTGCTTTCCGTCCGCGGTGACCGGGACCATGGTGGTCATGTCCTCCAGCTGCTCGGCGGGCAGGAGCTCGCCGGACAGCAGCGCGGAGAAGAAGCGGTTGAGGTCCTTCCCGCTGGAGATGACCGCGCCCGCGGACTGGGCCCAGGAGACGGTCTGTTCGGTGGAGTCGACCAGCGGCAGCGTGGTGTCGTCCTGGCGGAGGTAACCGCGGGCGTAGGAGCCGGAGATGGTCGTCCGCGGATGGACGTAGGAGGTGTTCCTCAGCCGCAGGGGAGCGAAGATGCGCCGGTGGTACTGGGTGGCGACCGGGGTGCCGGTGATGTGCTCGACGAGCTGCCCCAGCACGACGAAGTTGGTGTTGGAGTAGCTGTAGGCGGCGCCCGGCGCGTTGTTCAGGGGGCGCGCGGTGGACAGGTCGATGAGCTCCTGATAGCCGAAGACCTTGTTCCGGACCGCCTCGAAACCCGGGACGGTGTTGTAGAACATGTCGTTGGTGTAGTCGTACAGGCCGCTGCGGTGGCTGAGCAGATGCCGCACGGTGATGCGGTCGTCGGGCAGCGGTTCGGGCAGGTAGCTGTTGGCCGGGGCGTCGAGGTCGACGCGCCCTTCGGCGGCGAGCTGCAGCAGCACCACCGCGGTGAAGGTCTTGCTGACGCTGCCCACGCGGAACCGGCGGCCGGTGTCCATCGCCGTGTGGGCGCCGGTGTCGGCCTCCCCGGTGGCGACGCGGTAGGTGGTGAAGCCCTCGTCGATCCGGGTGAGTGCTCCGGGAGCGCCTTGTGCGAGAGCAGTGTCGTGCACGGTGCGCACGGCGGTGAGGTCGGGGGCGGGCAGGGAGGAACCGTCCGCGAGGGCCGGAGAGGCGCCCAGAGTGACGAGCAGGGTGGAGCCGGCGAGCGCCAGGCTCACATCTTTGATCCGCATCCGTGTCTTTCTGATGGTGGGGGAACCGGAGGGCGCCCACGACCCCGGATCGGCTCAACTTCCCTTGCTTGCAAGGAATTCGGAGAAGCCTCCGGAGGCAGGAGCGGCACCGCGGGCATCGTAGTGCACCGTCGGCCGCCATCGGCTCGGGCGAAGCATTCGGACTTCCCGGATGTCGCACCCATGACACGGGCTGTTCAAGACACGGTGATGATGTCAACACACGTTGTGGGGAGAAGCTCCGGTGCGCGGATCAACGGCGTGGTTCCGGGCCCCGTCCCGATCCCCGTCGGGCGAGCCCGGAACCACGAGCGGTGAAGGTCAGGGGCGCTTGGCGCGGTACAGGCCCCGGCCGCTGCGCCGGATGCGGGAGGTACCGACGAGGCGGTCGAGGGTGCTGCGGACCGCGTTGATGGTTCCGCTGTCGGTGTCACGGCCGAGGGCCGCCGCCACGTCGCGGGCCCGTACGTCCACGTCCCCCACCGTGGCGAAGTAGTCGAGGATCTGCTCGGTGAGCCGGCCGTACTTCTTCTGCCCGTCCGCGTCGGCGGAGGAACCGGAGGTGCGGCGGACCTGGGCCGGAGCCTTCGCCGTGACGTCCGCGGCGGCGGAGGGGGGCACGTCCGGCCGGGGGGCCGGCGCCTGCTGCGGCTCCGCCGTGCCGGCCGGGGCCGGGTCCGCCGGGGCGGGGTCGCGCATCAGGATCCGGAGGGTGCCGAGAGCCCGCTGGACGGAGCCCAGGTGTGCCACGACGGCGGCCAGTTCCCTCTCCAGGGCCTGCTTCTGCACCTTCAGTCGTTCCAGGTCCTCCTGAAGGCTTTCCGCGGTGACCTCGATGTTGTGCGCCGCGTGGGTTCCAGAGACCATGTGTTCCCCTCGTCCTCAGCCTTCCCACCGCATCATATCGCCGACGGCATCGGCATCGGCATCGGCATCGGCGTCGTCGCGGCACGGGCGGGACGGCGCCGGACACCGCGTCAGCGCGTGTCCCGGCGGGCGGCCATCCAGAGGTCGACGATCACGTCGGCGCCCTCGGCCGCCTTTTCCAGCCCCTCACCGGTGAGCACGTTCACCCCGGCCGACTGCGCGTGCGGCACCGCTTCGTGACCGGCGGCGTTCAGCTTCTCGACGACCTTCGACCCGATCAGGCCGGTACCGCCGAGGACTGCGATGCTCATGGTGTGCCCTTCCACGAAGGAGCGGCATGGTGTTCACGGCTCGTCCGGCAACATGTCAGTGCCACTGTTGCGGTCGGCAAGACAAAACGCGTGGACGTGACGACGGAAGGCGGACCGTCCGAGTGACGGCCGGCCTTCCGTCCGGTGCTACTTGCTGAGCCAGAGGTCGGGGCCGAACACCTCGTAGTGGACGTCCTTCGGGCATCAGGACGGCAACGCGCTGTCGGACGCGCGCACCCGGTTCGTGGTGACCATGATGTGCGCGCCGGGCAAGCCCATGCTCGAACTGGTCGACGAGGGCGAACTGGCGCGGCGGGCCCACCTGCGCGCCCCGCGGCCCACCGCCTGAGCCGCCGCCCACCCGGAAAACGTCCGGCCCCTGTCCCCTCCGCTGCCGGAGGGGACAGGGGCCGGACGGCTGTCCGCGGCGCTCACGCCGCGCCGATGACGGCCTTGCTGCGCATCAGGAAGTCCGACGGGAAGCTGTCGTGCGGCACACCCGGCGCCGTCCAGTGGGTGGGGCGGTCGCCGATGTACGGGTTGGCGGAACCGACGATCGTGTCCAGGCGGTCCCGCCGGTCCGTGTCCGCGGTGCCGGGGCGGGTGCCTCAGCCGAACTGGCCGGGCTGGTAGTCGCCGGCGGGCTGCTGGTTGATGACGTTGACGCGGTTGTAGGCGTTGATGATCGCGATCAGCGAGATCAGCGCGGCGAGCTCGTCCTCGTCGAAGTGCCTCGCGGCGTTCGCCCAGGCCTCGTCCGTGACACCACCGGCGGCGTCCGCGATGCGGGTGCCCTGCTCGGCCGGCTCCAGAGCGGCGCGCTCGGCCTCGGTGAAGACCTTGGCCTCACGCCACGCGGCCACCAGGTTGAGGCGCTGCTGGGTCTCGCCCGCGGCGGTGGCGTCCTTGGTGTGCATGTCGGTGCAGAAGCCGCAGCCGTTGATCT
The DNA here is from genome assembly GCF_044334705.1 of Streptomyces sp. NPDC020731. Taxonomy (NCBI): domain Bacteria; kingdom Bacillati; phylum Actinomycetota; class Actinomycetes; order Kitasatosporales; family Streptomycetaceae; genus Streptomyces; species Streptomyces sp. NPDC020731. The sequence continues at coordinate 162,322 of NZ_JBIRTN010000015.1, read as the reverse complement.
GGCTGGCGCGGATCTTCACCAGCTCCTGGGTCGCGACCGGCAGTGTCGAGTCGTGCACCACCTTCTTCGCCGAGTTGATGTGCTTGAGCACCTCGCCGGCGAGCGCGTTGCCGAAGAAGTTGATGCGAGCGTCCATGGCGGAATCCATCCTCCGTAGTGTGGTCACACCCTCATGACCGGGATGGTGAGGCTTCCCGTGACAGCAGCTGATGTGACGTACACCACAAATGTCCTCCGGCTTCGATCGGAACACGGGAAAGAAAATCTCGAGGACGCGCCGGCCCCGACCTCACAGCAAGGCATGACCGCACCATGAGCGAAGAGAACAAGCACCACGCCACCGCTGCCGCCGTCCTCCCCCTGGTCGGAGGCGCGGAGAACGTGGCGTCGGTGGCCCACTGCATGACCCGTCTCAGACTGGGGCTGCACGACCGGTCCCTCGTGCAGGACGAGCGGCTCAAGGCGCTTCCCGCGGTCCTGGGCGTGGTCGAGGACGACACCTACCAGATCGTGCTGGGGCCGGGAGCGGTGGCACGTGTCACCCCGGAGTTCGAGGCGCTGGTCGAGGCGGAGAAGGCCGGGGCCGCGACGGCGTCCCCCGCCCCGGACCGCGGGGACGACCCCGTGACGGCCGAGGCGCTCGCCGCGCGGGGAGCGGCGCTCAGGGCGGAACGGAAGACGAGGAACGCCACGCCGTTCAAGCTGTTCCTGCGCCGGATCGCGAACATCTTCGTGCCGCTGATCCCCGCGCTCATCGGCTGCGGCATCATCGCCGGTCTCAACGGCCTGCTGGTCAACCTGCACTGGCTGCCGGGAGTCACCCCGGCCCTGGCCGCCGTGGCGTCCGGGTTCATGGCACTGATCGCCGTTTTCGTCGGCCACAACACGGCCAAGGAGTTCGGCGGTACGCCGATCCTGGGCGGTGCCATCGCGTCGATCGTCGTCTACGCCGGAGTGGCGAACGTCGAGGCGTTCGGCCGGCACCTCTCACCGGGCCAGGGCGGCGTGCTCGGTGCTCTGGGTGCCGCGTGGCTCGGCGTGTACGTGGAGAAGTGGTGCCGGCGCCGGGTCCCCGAGGCCGTCGACGTCCTGGTGACGCCCACCGTCACCGTGCTCGTGGCCGGACTGGCGACCCTGTTCGGACTGATGTTCCTCGCCGGTGAGGTGTCCACCTGGATCGGCGACGCCGCCGACCGGTTGCTTTCCCACGGTGGCGCGGGCGCCGGGTTCCTCCTCGGGGGCCTTTTCCTGCCGCTGGTCATGCTGGGCCTGCACCAGGCCCTGATCCCCATCCACACGACCCTCATCGAGGGCGCCGGCTTCACCGTCCTGCTGCCGGTCCTCGCGATGGCGGGTGCGGGACAGGTCGGTGCGGCGATCGCGGTCTACTGCCGGCTGCCGCACAACACCTCGATCCGGACGACCATCAAGTCCGCGCTCTGGCCCGGCCTCCTCGGCGTCGGAGAGCCCCTCATCTACGGCGTGTCCCTCCCCCTGGGGCGTCCGTTCGTCACCGCCTGCACGGGCGGAGCCTTCGGGGGTGCGTTCGTCGGCCTCTTCAACCAGCTGGGCACGGACGTCGGTTCGACCGCGATCGGCCCCTCCGGGTGGGCGCTGTTCCCCCTCCTTGACGGCAACCACGGGCCGGGGCGGACGGTCACCGTCTACGCCGCCGGTCTGATCGTCGGTTACGCGACGGGTTTCCTCGCCACCTACTGCTTCGGCTTCACGAGGACCATGCTCACGGAACTCGACACGGCGCCCGCCGCTCCGGCGGAGGGCCGGCCCGTTCCCGCGGAGCGGGCCGCCGAGAAGCTCTGACCCGACGGCCGCGGTGGCCGAGGCGCCGCCCGATACCGTACGACGCGGACGCGCTTCGAGTACGGCGGCCTCGGCCATCGGCGGCCACCGGATCGAGCTCTTCGGGGTCCGGGCTTCATGCGAACGCCACCCGGGAGCCGGAACCGAGGAACGTCTCCGTCCTTCGGTTGCCTGTTCCGGCTGACCGACCGGGGCGGCCACCGTTCTGTACAGGGTTTGCAGTGCAAATCCGTCACAGCGTGCGTCGTGCGGTTCAGCGGCGTGTGCCCGGAGGACGTGGGAGCCCGTACACCGCCACGGACCCGGGATGACACACCGTGTCACCCCTTGCGTCCGAGGGACACGGTGAGCACGGCCGGCGCGGCCCGGCGTCGGGGGCGGGGCCTGCCTGAACTGTTGGATGCCCCGTGGCGCACCGTCCCACCGCCGGGGAGCCCTACCGGCCGTTTCTGGGGCGGGGCGATGGCCCTCGGCACAGCCGTCGTGCCGCTCATGCACCCATAACGGCGCGACACCGCGTGACATGGTGTCGATCTCGCGAGCGGCTGACGCGTGAGGCGGCACAGGGCCGCGCCGTGGGCGGGCAGGTCGGCGTGCAGGTCGGCGTGCAGGTGACGGCCGTCGTGCGGGGTGCCGGTACGGGTCCCAGTTCCCGTACGCGGTCGTCCGGGCGGGCGCCGACGGAGCCGAGCGGGCCGGTGATCCGAAGGGGAGCAGCGGGCGCGTCCGTCGGTGTCCCCGGCGGTCCGCAGGACGTCCGGCCCCTCGTCGTCGGTGAGCAGTTCGACCGTCTCCCGCGGGCTGGTCCGCTCGGCAAGGGTGAGCCGGCGCGGACGGTCCTCACCCCGTTCGGCGCGGATGCCGATACGGCCCAGGGGCAGCATGTCGGTGTTGCGGGGACCGGTCGTGCCGCCGGCCACCCGGCTTGTGGCCAGGTCCACTTCGGCCCGCGACAACGGCGGTACGGTGCTGCGATGACCGACGAGAGCCCCGATGGAACGCACTGTGCCGGTCCTCCCTCTACCTGGCCTGGAGAAGGCGTGAAGCCCAGATCTCGACGTCCTGTCCGCACCGCCGCCGTACTCGCCGCCGTCCTGCTGGCCGCGACCGCACCGGCCGCGGCCGCCGGTGTTCCCGGGGCGCACGCCCCAGCGGTGCCGCTGCGGGTGGCGACGTACAACATCCACGCCGGAGCCGGTGAGGACCAGGTCTTCGACCTCGACCGCACCGCGGCGGCCCTGCGCGACCTGCGTGCCGACGTGATCGGCCTGCAGGAGGTCGACGTCCACTGGGGCGCCCGCAGCGACTTCGCCGACGAGGCACGCGCACTGGCCGAGCAGCTGGACATGCGGGTGTTCTTCGCACCGATCTACGACCTGGACCCGGCCGTCCAGGGCGGCGAGCGGCGGCAGTTCGGCGTCGCCGTGCTGAGCCGCCACCCCGTACTCGCCGCCGAGAACCACGAGATCACCCGGCTCTCCACCCAGACACCCGATCCGGTGCCGGCCCCGGCGCCCGGCTTCGCCGAAGTGGTGGTCGACGTACGGGGCGCCCAGGTGCACGTCTACACCACGCACCTGGACTACCGGGCCGACCCGTCGGTCCGCGAGGCCCAAGTGGCGGACATGCTCGGCGTACTGGCCGCCGACCGCGGACCGAAGGTCCTGGTCGGCGACTTCAACGCCGAGGCGACGGCCCCCGAGTTGGCGCCGCTGTGGGAGCGGTTGCGGGACGCCGCCCCCGACGGCGGCGGGACGTACCCGGCGATCGACCCCGCCAAGCGCATCGACCTGGTCACCGTTTCCCCCGACATCCGGGTGACCGGCGCCCGCACGGTGGCGACGGAGGCGTCGGACCACCGGCCCGTGGTCACGGACCTGAAGGTCCCCCGACGCGGCCACTGAACCGGTCACCGGCGGGCCCGTTCACCCGCCCTGGAGGCGTCGCAGGTCGGAGGGGCGGACCTGGACGGCCACGACGGCGATCAGCGCGGCGAGCACGGCGAAGATCGCCGCCATGACGAAGGCCGCCGAGACACCGGAGGTGAGGACCTCGTCGGCCCAGGGCGGTGGCAGCTCTCCGGTGCGCCGGAAGCGCAGCCGTTCGGCAGGGGTCGCCTGCTGCAGGAAGCGCGGAATCTGTTTCTCCGCCTCGTTGCCGCTCGCCGTACCGAACACCGTGACCAGGATGGACAGACCGAGTGAGCCGCCGACCTGCTGGGTGGCGTTGAGGAGGCCGGAGGCCGCGCCGCTCTCCTGTACGGGCACGTCCGACAGCGCCATCAGCGTCAGCGACACGAACTCCATGCCCATGCCGAGACTGAAGACCAGCATCGGCCCCAGGACGCTGCCCGCGTAGGTGGAGTGGACGTCGGTCAGCGTCAGCCAGCCCAGGCCCGCCGCCGCGAGCACACCACCTCCGACCATGAAGGGCTTGGGCCCGTACACGGGCAGGAACCGCGAGGCCAGTCCGGCGCCGATCGCGATGACCACGCTGACCGGGAGGAAGGCGAGTCCGGCCCGCAGGGGACTGAAGTCCAGCACGTTCTGCACGAAGAGCGTCAGGAAGAAGAACATGCCGAACATCGCCGCGGCCAGGCACAGCATGATGCCGTACGTGCCCGCGCGGTTGCGGTCGGCGAACATGTGCAGCGGGGTGATCGGCTGCTTCGACCTCCTCTCGACCAGGACGAACCCGGCGAGGACGAGGACGGCCGCGGCGAACGAGGCCAGGGTGAGCGCGTCCCGCCAGCCGTCCTGCGCGGCCCTGATGAACCCGTAGACCAGCAGCACCATGCCGGCGGTGGAGGTCAGCGCGCCGGTGATGTCGAAGCGGCCCGGGTGACGTTCGGACTCCTTGATCCAGCGCGGTGCGGCGAGGGCGATGAGCAGCCCGATCGGGACGTTGACGAAGAGCACCCACCGCCAGTTCAGCCACTCGACGAGCACACCTCCGGCGAGCAGCCCGATCGCGCCACCGCCCGCCGACACCGCGGCGAAGACCCCGAAGGCCCGGTTGCGTTCCGGCCCTTCGCGGAAGGTGGTACTGATCAGGGCGAGGGACGTCGGGGAGGCGATGGCGCCTCCCACGCCCTGGAGGGCGCGGGAGGCGAGGAGTTGGCCGGAGTTCTGGGCGAGCCCGCCGAGCAGCGAGGCCAGCACGAAGAGCAGCACGCCGACGATGAAGACACGCCGTCTGCCGAGGATGTCGCCGGCCCGGCCGCCGAGCAGCAGCAGACCGCCGAAGGTGAGGGTGTAGGCGTTGACCACCCACGACAGACTGGTGGTGGAGAAGTCCAGGGAGCGCTGGATGTGCGGCAGCGCGATGTTCACGATGGTGATGTCCAGCACCACCATCAGCTGACACGACGCGATGACCAGCAACGCCATCGCGTGTCCACCGCCGCCGGTGTCCTGGGTGGCGTGCTGCGGTGCGGAGGCCGATCGCGGACTGCTTCTGGTCATACCGGGTCGCCCTTTCGGGAGTCCACCGTTCGACCGTACGCGCGCGTCTCCTTGCCTACATCTCGATCACCACAGCCCGCCGGGAGCTCCGCCTCCGACGTCCCGGGCCGCCCGGACCGGAGCATGGTTCCCTGCGATGCGGTGGGTTCGGCTTCCCGCCTGGGCGGCCACGGCGAACAGCAGCCACAGGTCCTTGTGCCAGGTCCCGTCCGCGGCGTAACAGGCGTAGAAGCCCAGTTCGTCGGCGAGCTCGACGGACGCCGGCGAATTCCGCAGCGGACAGTCGGGCAGCAGGGCGTAGCCGAACCTCATGGGCGTGTCTCCCCCGGCCTCGGCCGATCGGTCACCGGTCCGCCCGGTGCCCAGGCCGGTTCAGGGCCCGGCCAGGGCGCGCGCACGCCACCACGCTCTTTCGGCGAACGAGGTTCACACCCGCTCCACGCCCGGCGCCGATGATGTGCCACGCAGACCCGAGGCATGTCCCACGCTTGCCGCATCTATCGAATTTCGATAGATTTTCATCGCGATTCGATCGAAGTCTCTGCCTTCGACGGCCTGAAGGAGCACAGTCATGTCCACAACAGCCCACGCCCTCCACCACCCCGGGGAGACGGTCGAAACGGATGTGCTGGTGATCGGGGCCGGACTGGCGGGCCTTCACGTCGCCACACTTCTCGCCCGGCAGGGCCACGACGTGCTCCTGGCCGAGCGGCGGACCGGCCTCGCCGGTGCGATCCGTACCACAGGAATCTTCGTACGGAAGACGCTCGACGACTTCCCACTGCCCGACGAACACCTCGGACCGCCGATTCGGCGGGTGGTGCTCTACCCCCCTGGCCTGCGCCGCCCCGTCAGCCTGGTCAGCGACCGTGACGAGTTCCGGGTGGGTGACATGGCGCCGCTGTACGAGTCGGCGGCCGCCGTCGCGGTCGACGCCGGAGTACGGCTGGCACTGGGCACACGCTACGCCGGCCGGCGGGGCGGCACCTTCCGTCTGGTGGGCCGCGACGGACCGGCCGCGGTCCGGGCACGCTTCGTCGTCGGCGCCGACGGAGCCCGTTCGAGCGTCGCCCGCGACCTCGGCCTCGACCGCAACCGCCGACTGCTGGTCGGTGCCGAAGAGATCTTCGAGGTGCCCGCGAACGGTGAACCCCCGACCTTCCACTGCGTCCTCGACCCCTCGTTCGCCCCCGGGTACCTGGCCTGGGTGGTCAACGACGGGCGGCACGCCCATGTCGGGGTCGCGGGCTACGCCGACCGCTTCCCCCGGGGCCTGCGCCGGACCATGGAGCGGTTCAGCGCCTCGGCCCCCGGTCTGACCGGTGTGGACCGACCCGGGTCGGTGGAGCGACGCGGGGGCCCGATCCCCGTCGGCGGAGTGCTGCGCCGCATCGCCTGTGCCGAAGGGCTCCTCGTGGGCGACGCGGCGGGCGCGGTCTCCCCGCTCACCGCCGGGGGGCTGGACCCGTGCCTGCGACTGTCGGAACTGGCCGCCTCCGTCCTCGACGACGCGCTGCGGTCGGGGCGGCCGGACGCGTTGACCCACTACAGCGGAGCCGCCCTGCGCGCACACTTCCGAGGCCGGCTCACCCTGCGCAGGGGCCTGGCGCAGATACGGACACCGGCCGCGACCACAGCGGCGTTCGCCCTGCTGCGCACGCCGTTCGGCCGGGCCGCGGCCGGCCGCGTCCTCTTCGGCGACCGGTCCTTCCCCGACCCGTCGCCCACCGGTCAGAGGACGGTGAGCAGATCGTCGAGCGGGGCGGGGACGCGCCCGGGGTGGAGGGCCTCGACGAGGACGCGACCGTAGTGGATCTTGCGGCCCTTCTTCGTGCCGAGGAAGCGCCGCAACCGCTGCTGTGGCGTGCGTTCCCGCTGGGCGGGCTGGCTCAGGAAGGTCCGCAGGGGGCGCAGGTCGCCCTCCGCCCGGACCAGTTCCTCCACCCGCGTCACCCCCAGCGCGCGGATGAGCTCGTCCTCCAGGTCCGCGGCACAGACGAAGAACTCCTCCCCCGCGACACCGGCCCGTTCCAGCCCGCGGGCGTAGTAGCCGTGTTCGCCCTCGTCGCACAGCCCGGTGAGGCGCAGGCCCAGGCCGGGTGGCCCGAGAAGGCGGGCGAAGCGCCCGATGTTCATCGCGCCTCCCATCGGCAGGACGCAGATTCCTTCGGCCGGCAGGTCCCGGCCACGGCTCGCGGCCAGCGCGCCGACCGCCGCGGCGTCGCTCAGCCCTTCGAGCAGGACCGCTGCCCGGACGTCGAGCCGCGCCGCCAGCTCGCGCGCGGGGTCACCGGGACCTCCGGCCGCCCACGCGGTGACCGCTTCCCTGAACGACTCCATGTCAGCCATGGGACGAGTCTCCGCCCCTTGCGGGCGCCACCGGTAGGGAATTTCCGCCGGCGGCCCGCGGCGCCGGGCGACACCGGCGCCCGCTGCCGCGCCGCGGGCGCCGGTGTCGCCCGGCGAGTCCGGCTACGGTGTCACGCAGCCGATCGTCCCCACCGGGAAGTCGTTGCCCGACGACGTGGCCGTGAAGCCGAACGTCACGCTCCCCTCGGGGTTGATCACCCGGTTGTGATCGACGTTCCGCACCGTCACCGTGCCGTCGGAGCCCTTGGTCAGGGAACCGTTCCACGCACTGCCGATCGTGGTCCCGGAACCGGGCTTCCACTGCACGGCCCAGCCGTTCAGCGGCGACGTCCCGTGGTTCATCACCTCGACGGAGCCCTGGAAGCCGCCGTTCCAGGAGTTCACCACGTTGTAGACGGCCATGCAGGATCCGGTGTGGGGCGGGGGATCCGTCGGATCCGGGGTCGGGTCGGGGGTCGGAGTGCCGCCCGAGTTCCGGATGCCGGTCACCTCGCCGTTGCCGCCGTCGAAGACGACGTCGGAGCAGGAGAAGAAGTTCTCCTGGCTGTCCGAACGCACCCACTGCATGAAGATCAGCGCGTCGCCGGAGCGCCCGGAGGGAAGCTTCAGATCCCAGTGGTAGTGGCCGCCGTTGGTGCCCGGTGAGCCCTGCTGGGGCGGGTTGGTGACGGTCTGGACGAGCTCCAGGTCGTTCCAGCCCAGCTGGGACGTGGGCGACCAGCCGGGCTTGGTGAGGTAGACCCGGAAGTCACCGGGGTGGGCGGCCCAGTTGCTGTACTGCACCTTGACCGTCGCCCCGGACGTCAGATGCGTCCGCGGCCAGTCGGCGCGGGCCGCGTTGTAGGCGGAGAAGTCGTACGGGGACCGGTCACCGGCGCTGCAGAGCGTACCGTCCGGTACATAACCGGCGCCCCGCCCGGCCGCCTTGGAGTCGAGGACGGCGAACCAGTTGTACAGCGCCGACGAGCCGCTCCGGTTCAGCGCGTCCCGGCACGCCGGGTTGGTCGGGTCCAGTCCGCCGGTGCCGGTGACGGCGTCCAGCTGACAGAGGTAGGTACGTGATCCGGGCATCATCGCCACGCCGTGCGCCTGCGCGTCGTTCTGCCAGAGGAAGCTCAGGCCGAGCCCTCCGAGGAGGGTGGCCAGTACTGCTGCCAGGGAGATGAATCTCCGTCGTAAGGCCATGGGATCTCCTGTGCCGGTAGTGGATTGACGGGGGAGTGGCAGAGGTGGAAACCCCGCCCGTCCGGGGAGGGGCGTCAACCGGATGGGCGGGGGGCTCAGGGGGACCCGGGGCCCGCCCTGTCGGCGCAGGGAGGAAGAGCGGGCCCCGGGTCGGGGTGACACGGCGGGTGCGCGGCCCGCCGGTCGCGTCACGTGGTCGTGCAGGCGGTGCCGTTCAGGCTGAAGCCGTTCGGCTGGGCGAAGGTGCCGCTGTAGGTTCCCTGGAAGCCGAAGCTCTGGCTCCCGCCGGGCGCGATCCGCGCGTTGCCGCCGAGCCCGCTCGCCGTGACCGCGCCCGAGGAGGGGCTGACGGACGCGTTCCAGGCGTTGGTGACGCGCTGCCCGGAGGGCAGGGTGAAGCCGAGCTCCCAGCCGTCGATGGCGGACGGACCGGCGTTCCTCACGGTGACGTTCGCGGTGAAGCCGCCCGGCCAGACGTTCGTGGCGTACGACACCGCGCACGCGGCCGGACCGCCCGGCTCCTCCGGGCCGCTGCCGCCGGTGTTCACCGTGGAGGAGAAGGAGTTGACCGAGAGCCCCGCACCGTTCTGCCAGGGCTCGAATCCCGCCTGGACGCTCGTCAGGTACCAGTCGTTCTGCGCCATGCCGCGCGCGACGGTCTCCCGGACGAAGTCCATGACGTCGAAGCTCCAGCTGCCGATCGCCGACGGTGCCACGAACGACAGGACGTCGTTGGAGCCGTTGCCGCCCGACCACACCTGCCAGCTGCGCCCGGCCACGGTGGCCGTGCCGACCTGGGAGCCGATCGGCTGGATCGGGCCCACCTTGTTGAGCCAGATCATGATCTCGGTGCGGTTCACGCCGTCGGTCCGGGGCGTCGGGTCCAGCCAGATGTCGTACGAGGCGTTGTACACGGCGTCGCCGACGTAGCCGTACGAGATGCTGCTGGGCGCACTGGAGATGCCGCTGATCCGCGCGGGGAGGGCGGTTCCCGGCGAGCAGTTGGTGTAGTGGCAGCCGTTGAACACCGACGGGTAGGACTTCGGGGCCCCGTTGGTCGGCGCCGAGCCGTCGGCCTGGGTGACGCGGAAGCCGGTGTCCGTGGCGGTGACGCACTGGGTGGCGCTGCTGCCCCAGCGGTTGTTCTGGACGACGTAGCGCCCCTGGATGGTGGTCGATCCGTACGGTTCGCAGATCGTGGTGTCGGCCTGGGCCGGCGCCGTCCCGGTCACCAGCGCCGCGACCACGGCGAGAGCGGTGAGGAGCGTCGCGAACAGGCCGCGCAGGGCCCGGGTTTGGTGCGGTAACCGTCGCATGCGGGGACCTCTCCGAGAGGGTGCGGGGGGACCGGAGGGAGCGCTCCCCTCTCCCCATTGATGGGAGCGCTCCCATTGGTGTTTCGGGACGGGACTGTAGGAGCTGCACATGTCCCTGACAAGACTGTGCGCGGGAAACTGTCGAATTTATTTCGAAGCCGCAGGTCAGCGAGGTGATCCACAAGGGAGGTCCGCTTCGGGAGCGCTCCCGAAACATTCGATGGCGCCGTGGCTCGTGAGACCGCGGGGGAACGCGGGAAGAGTGGGTCAGGCGGAGCCGCGCAGCACCAGTTCCGTACGGAGGATGACGTGCCGCCAGGCCACCTCCGGCTCCTCCATCTCCTCCAGGAGCAGCCGCACCATCGTCCGGCCGATCTCCTCCAGCGGCTGGCGCACCGTCGTCAGCTTCGGATCGGTGTGCTGGGCGAGCGGGAAGTCGTCGAACCCGATCACCGCGACGTCCTCCGGCACCCGGCGTCCCGCCGCGCGCAGGGCGTCGAGCGCGCCCGCGGCCATGGTGTCCGACGCGGCGAACACGCCATCGATCTCAGGTGCGCGCTCGATGAGTTCGGCCATCGCCCGGTGCCCGCTGGCCGCCGAGAAGTCCCCCTCGGCCATCCAGGCCGGCCTGCTCTCGGCGCCCGCCCGATCCAGCGCCTCGCGGTAGCCGCGCAACCGGCACTGGGCCACGTACATGTCGAGCGGCCCGGTGATGGTCGCGATCGAGCGGCGGCCGAGGCCCAGCAGATGTGCCACCGCGCCGCGGGCGCCGCCGGCGTTGTCCGCGTCGACGTAGGTCACGCTCTCCTCGCCCGAGCGCCGTCCCAGCAGGACGGTGGGCAGTCCCACTTCGGCCAGCATGTCGGGCAACGCGTCCTCGGCGTGCACGGACATCAGCATCACGCCGTCGACCCGGCCGCCGCGCGCGTACTCCACGAGGCGCTGCCGTTCGGCGTCCGTGCGCACCAGGGTGAGCAGCAGCTGCACCTTGGTGTCGGTCAGCGCGTCGCCTACGGACCGGACGATCTCCGAGAAGAACGGCTCACCGAACTGCCGCCAGTCCGGCTCCGTCATGACCAGGGCGACGGCGTCGGCACGCCGGCCCGCCAGCGAACGGGCCGCCAGATTGGGGACGTACCCCAGCTCGGCGACGGCACGCTGCACGGCACGGCGCGTCGAATCCTTCACGCCCGCCTCGTTGTTGATGACGCGGGAGACGGTGCCCCGCCCCACACCGGCGAGCACGGCCACCTCCTCCAGCGTCGGTGCGCCGGGACGCTGCCTGCCCATGACCACCCCCAGGAGATCACTAGATCTTACGGCCATCGGGGCCCGGAACGGCCGGTCTCTCCACATGCTTCGTATCTGGAGGGTGACCGTCCCGGACAGCCGCCCCGGCGCTGTGCTGTCATCCCGACTGGCCTTACGGCACCGTTCACGTCACCCGCCGGGCGGCCCACTCGTGAACCGTGGCAAGGGAGCGGTATCCGGTGGTTCCCGCTCGCGAGACCTTGCCGGACGCGCGCGTTCCCCGGCCGTGAGGACGGCCCCGGGCCCGGCCCGAAGCCGCCCTCGGCGGGCGGAGGCGGTACGTCAGGAAGGCGTACGGCGCGTCCCCGGCGCCGCTTCCTCCCGTGCGGTCGGACGCGGCCCGCCGGGCCGGGCGTCCGGCGCCGGCGGCCCGCCCACCCGCAGGAGCGGCCAGTCCGCGAGGTCCCGCAGGAGCTGACGGTCGTGGGTCGCGACGACGACGCCGGCGCCGGTGCCGCGGAGCGCCCCGGTCAGCTCGTCGACCAGCGGCGCCGACAGGTGGTTGGTCGGCTCGTCGAGCAGGATCAGCGTGGGCCGCCCGGACAGCGCCAGCGCCAGGTCGAGACGCCGCTGCTGCCCCTGCGACATCCGCCCGACCGGCGTACCCGTCGCGTCGGAGTCCAGCAGCCCGAGGGACCCCAGCGCGACGGCGTCGCAGTCCCGGAGCGCCCCGCGGGCCACCGGCCGTCCGACGTGCCGGTCGTACACCTCGCGGGCGGTGAGCCGGGGATCGTGCTCGGCGGTCTCCTGGGTGACCCGGACCACCCGCGCCCCGCTCGCCGTCCACACGTACCCCTCGGTGGGCCGGAGAGCGCCGGCCAGCACCGCGAGCAGCGTGGACTTGCCGGCGCCGTTGGGCCCGGTGACGAGCAGCCGTTCGCCGCCGCCGAGGGCGAGGTCGACCGGAGGGGCCAGCCGCCCGTCCACGGCGACACCGTGCGCCCGCAGCTGCGGCGTGCCCGGCCGGACACCCGGCTGGGGCCACCGCAGGACAGGGGGCGGCTCCGGCAGGTCGACCCGGTGGGCGTCCAGTGCCTCCTGCTGCGGGTTCAGGGCCTGTACGACGCCCGGCGCACGGGACTGGCGCCGGTGCTTGCCGGTCCCCTTCTCCGGCCGCCAACCGGTGGAGAGCCGGTCACGGGCCCGTGACACCGCGTCCTGCAGCCGCCGGTGCTCGCTCTGCTGCTGCTCGTGGTCCTGCTCCCAGCGCTCACGCTCACGACGCCGGGCCTCCTCCCACGCGTCGTAGCCGCCGGCGTACAGGCGCGGCTTCCCGTCGCGGGCCGGGTCGAGGTCGAGGAACCGGTCCGCGACGTCGCGCAGCAGCGCCCGGTCGTGGCTGACGACGGCGAGACCGCCGTCGTGTTCGCGGAGCCTGCGGGTCAGGAAGTCCAGGCCGCCGGCGTCGAGGTGGTTGGTCGGCTCGTCGAGCAGCAGGACGTCGTGCCGCGAACCGAGCAGGCACGCCAGCCGGACGCGGTGGCGCTGCCCGACCGACAGGGCCGACAGCGGCCGCTCCCGGTCGGCGCAGGCACCGAGGGCCTCCAGGGCGACGTCGACGCGGCGTTCGGCGTCCCAGGCGTCGAGGCGGGTGGCGGCGTCGAGCGCGGCGGTGTAGCGGTCGTCGGCGGCGGGGTAGCCCCCGGCCATGGCGAGGCCCGCCTCGTCCAGCGCGGCGAGGGCCGCCAGGGACGGGGCCGCCGCCGCGGACGTGAGGGTGCCGACGGTCTCGCCGTCGCGCGCGGACAGCTCCTGGCGGGCCAGACCGAGCGTGCCCGTCCGGTGCACGGTGCCCGCGTCGGGCGTGATCAGTCCGGCCAGGACGTGCAGCAGGGTCGTCTTGCCACGGCCGTTCTCGCCGACGACGGCGATCCGCGACCGGGCGGAGACGGTGACCGAGACGTCGTTCAGGACGCGCCGGGACCCACGGGTGACGGTGACGCCGTCGGCGCGGACGTGGGCGCCGGAGCCCGCCTCGACGGGCAGGGGCATGGCTTCGGGGGGCGGGGTGGGGTTCAACGGATGCTCCGCAGCTCGCAGTGGAGCCGGGCAGCACGGGAAGGCCGCCCGGCAGGAACCGGAACGGCGTGCGCTGATTCAGGGAGAAGGCGCCGCCGTCAGCGGGCGGATCGAACCTTCTGCGACCAGATGCCTCGTGCCATGCCGAGCACCCTGACAGGGCCGGTGCCCCCGGTTCCTCCGGTTTTCGACGAGCACGGCCGGCCCGGGCCCGGGCCAGGCCCGGAGCGCGACTGCGGGATCATGACGACCATGGCACTCTTCCTCAGAACCCGCCCCGGCGGCGATCCGGCACGGACCCGTGTCGCGGCGGCCGTGGCCGCGCTGGTGACCGTCGGCGCCGGACTGGGCCTGCGGGCCGTGGCGGCGGGGGACGTGGCCAAGTACGGCGGGGATGCCCTCTACACCCTCTTGATCTTCGCCCTGGTGGTCCTGGCGGCGCCGCGGGTGACACCACCGAAGGCCGCCGCAGTCGCGCTCGCCCTCAGTTGGGGAGTCGAGTTCCTGCAGCTCACCGGGGGGCCGGCGGAACTCTCCCGGCACAGCACCGCGGCCCGTCTGGTCCTCGGTTCCACCTTCAACGCGCCGGACCTGTTCTGGTACACGATCGGCGCGATCGCGGGCCTGCTCGTCGCACGGGGACGTGCGGTGCCGGCCGGAGAGCCGTAGCACGCGGCACCGGTTTCACCGGGCGGGGAGGTGATACCCGGCCCTCCGACCTGTTCCCCCATGCGCAGGAGGACCCATGGCAACCGGTGAGACGGGCTTCAGCGATGTCGTGTACGACCTGATCTCCGTGCAGTACCACTCGCTGAAGGCGGGCCACGACTACGGCCAGTACGTCCGCGACGCGGAGAACGCGGGCCAGAAGGAGATCGCCGACTTCTTCAGGGAGGTCATGGAACAGGACTCGGAACGCGCGGCCCGCTGCCACCGCTACCTCGCCCGGCTGTCCGGCACCGGGAAGGCCGGCCCTGCCGTCAGCTGACGGCAGGGGGGCGTCGCAGCCTCGCCCGGCCGGCACCGGGGTGCCCGGCCGGGTGCCCGGCGTGCGGACGGACGCCGCGCACCGCACGCTGGTGTCATGGCGAGCGACCGGCCCATCGTGATCTACCCGCCCGGCGAGGACGGCGGCCGGCGCGTCCGTGGCGGCGCGCGGTTCCTCGGGATGGCGTACGGGCTGCTGGACGTGGTGGAGTTCCTGCGCCTCGTAGGACTGGAGAGCGTCGACGACGACTGGCTGCGCCGGTCCGTGACGGTCGAGTGGCGCGGTGGCGGCCCGGACGTGTGGAGTGCCCACGGCTGATCGGTACGCCCCGGGGGCGCCGCAGCGGAGCGGGAGGGGCGGGGCCGGGATGACGGTCGACGATGCTTGGGTGGGGCTCGCCGATGCCGTGCGCGCGGTGCGCAGGGAACTCGACGAAGCCGCGGCGCCGGCGGAGGAGGCCGTCGGACATTACCGGGCGCTCGCCGGACGTCACCCCGGGGCCTTCGCGGCGGACCTGGGCGACAGTCTTGTGGTGCGGGGCCGGCCGCCGCGCGATCCGGGCAGGGTGGAGGCGGGGCGAGTCAGGCTGCGCGAGACACTCGGACTCTTCGAGTCCGGAGCCCGCCCGGAGAGCGTCGAGGAAACCCGTGGCCTCCTCGACTCCCTCGCCGGGCGCGGGGATTCCGCCTGAAACAGAGCGGGCCCGTCACCGTACGGGAAGAGCGCGCACCGGCGTCGTGGTGTGCCGGTGGGTCCGCGAGCGGAAGGTGCGGCGGTAGGTGTCGGGAGGCACGCCGACGGTGCGGTTGAAGTGCCGGCGCAGCGTCGTGGCGGTGCCCATGCCGGTGGCCGCCGCGATGCTGTCGATGCCGTCGTCGGTGGTCTCCAGCAACTCCTGTGCGTGGCGGATCCGTTGGGTCAGCAGCCACTGCAGCGGCGTGGTGCCGGTGACCGACCGGAAGTGGCGGCCCAGGGTGCGCGAGCTCATGTGCGCCCGGCGGGCCAGGTCCTCGACGGTCAGGGGCCGGTCCAGCCGTTCGAGCACCCACGGGAGCAGTTCGGCGAGGGGGTGACGGCCCGGGGCCGGAACCGGGGTCGCGACGAACTGCGCCTGGCCGCCGTGACGGTGCGGCGGCACGACCAGCCGGCGCGCGAGGGTGTTGGTGACCGACGCGCCGTGATCGAGGCGCACGAGGTGCAGGCACAGGTCCAGCGCGGCGGCTTTCCCGGCGGAGGTCAGCACGCTGCCGTTGTCCACGTAGAGGACGTCCGGGTCCACCGTCACCCGGGGGTGGCGCTCGGCCAGGACGCGGGTGTGCGCCCAGTGCGTCGTCGCGCGCCGCCCGTCGAGCAGGCCCGCGGCGGCCAGCACGAACGCGCCCGTGCACAGGGAAGCCACGCGGGCACCGGCCTCGTGCGCGGCGCGCACCGCGTCGAGCAGGTCGGCGGGCGGCTCCTCGTCGACGTCGGCCCATCCGGGGACGATCACGGTGTCGGCGTACGGGAGCCGATCGAGGCCGTGGTCGGGGTCCAGCCGGAACCGCCCGGCCCGCACGGCACCCGGCCCGCAGACGACGAGGTCGTACCAGGGGCCCGGTACCCCGGCCGGGGCGGCGCCGAAGACCTCGTGGGCAATGGACAGTTCGAAGTGCAGCATCCCGTCGGTGACGGCCAGCGCGACAGTGGTCACGTCCGGAATTGTACGGGCCGTGGCGTTCCGGACACTCGTGCGGGGGTGCCCGCCTTCGACAGGATGTCCACGGCGGATCACGGAAGAGCATGCGAGGACGGGGGAGAACCCATGGATTCGGGACACACCGTGGTGGTGTTCGGCGCGTACGGGCACACCGGGCGGTTCGTGGTGGCGCAGTTGCGGGAACGCGGGTTCGTCCCGGTTCTCTCCGGCCGCGACGCCGGCAAACTGGAGGCGCTGGCGGCGTCCCACCCCGGCACGGACGTTCGTCCGGCGTCGGTCGAGGAGCCGGTCTCGCTCGACCGCGCACTGGCCGGCACGGCGGCCGTGGTCAACTGTGCCGGGCCCTTCGCCACGACGGCGGCACCGGTGATCGAGGCGGCGCTGCGCGCCGGGATCCCGTACGTGGACGTGGCGGCCGAGATCGAGGCCAACGCCGACACGTTCACGCACTTCACCGACCGCGCCCGCGCGGCGGGAGCGGTGATCGTCCCCGCGATGGCCTTCTACGGCGGCCTCGGCGATCTGCTGGTCACCGCGGCCATGGGCGACTGGACGGCGGCCGACGAGGCGCACATCGCCTACGGGCTCAGCGGCTGGCACCCCACCGCCGGAACGCGCGCGGCGGGCGCGGTGTCCCGTCGGCGGCGGGACGGCCGACGCGTCCGGTACGCCGGCGGGCGGCTGGAGTACCACCACGACGCCCCGCCGACGCTGGAGTGGCCCTTCCCCCACCCGATGGGCCCCAGGACCGTCATCGGGGAGTTCACGATGGCGGACGTCGTCACCGTGCCCAGCCACCTGTCCGTCCCGGAGGTGCGCAACTACATGACGGTCGAGGCGGCCAGGGACCTGTCGGATCCGGACACCCCGGCACCGGCCGCGACCGACGAGCGGGGGCGGTCCGCACAGACCTTCCTCGTCGACGTCGTCGTGCGCTCCGGCGGCAGCGAACGGCGTGCTGTGGCCCGGGGCCGGGACATCTACGCCGTCACCGCGCCGCTCGTGGTGGAAGCGGTGGACCGCATCCTCACGGGACGGACCGGAACCGCCGGCGTCGCCTCCGCCGGCGCGATCTTCGACGCGCCCGACTTCCTCGGCGCCCTGTCCCCGCACCTGTCCCTGGAACTGCGTCCGTGAGACGCCGGGTGACGCGCCGGAGCCCTGACGGGACCTTGCGGTCCCGTCAGGGCGAAGCGGTCCGTCGGGAGGTGCGGGTCAGCGGGTGAAGGTGACCCGGTGCTCCTTCAGGGCGCCGCAGTTGGAGCCGTACACCTGGACGTACACGTTGTTGATGCTGCCGCCCCAGTCCACGCAGTGGCCCTTGCCGTAGACGTAGGTCGGCCCCGCGTACGACGTGAACCGCCCGTCGTCCTGGTCGCTCTCCTCGGTGTCGGGGACGTAGATCCACGCGGACATGTCCAGGGCGGTGCCGGGGTTGTTGCGGATGGTCGTGACGCAGTTCCGGCCGTTGGCCGAGTTGTACGTCAGGTAGACGGTGCCCAGTGAGCCGACGGCTGCCGAGTTCACGGTCTTGTAGCCGCTTCCGCAGACCTTCTGCGGTGTGGTGCCGGGTGCGGCCGAGGCCGGTGAGGCCAGGGCGGTCGTGGCCCCCACCGACAGGGCGGCCAGCGCGGAGGCGGCCAGGACAGAACGGCTGAGTCTCATATTTCCCCCTTGCGACTCTTGGAGCGGTTGCTCCTGCCTGGTGTGACCCGCGGGCCGGGCGAAGGGTTGTGCCGTGTTCGACGCCGAGACGGCGCAGGCTGTCGTCCAGCGCGGTGACCAGCCAACGGCGCGAGCTCCCCCGGTGGTTCCGCTCGTCGCCCATGGGCATGCCGGCCTTGGTGGCCAGCACGATGTCGTCGCGGCGGCCGACGATGGCCTTGCCGGCCATCTCCTCCGACTCGCCGTCGCCGTACCGGTCGGCGGTGTCGATGAGATTGACGCCGGCCTCCAGGGCGGCGTCGACGATGGCGGTGGCCTCGTCCTGGGTGGTGCGTCCGATCCTGCCGAAGTTCATCGCGCCGAGCGCGAGGGTGCTGACCTGGACGCCGGTGCGGCCCAAGGTGCGGTACTGCATGTGCGTGTCCCCTCCGTGCGGGAAATGCGTGAGGGGGCGGCGGCGCACGGCTTGGTGGCAGGGCGCCCGCTCTGGCATCACAAGTAAACGAAACCATGCTCCGGAACAATACGGAGCGTTGTTCCGTTTTGGCGGGCGGTGGGGAGCGGAAGGAACGGCGCGATGAGCGACAGTGAAGAGGACGCCGGGCACAGGGCCCCGTCCCGGCGCAAGGACGCCCGGCGCAACGAGGAGACCCTGCTCGACGCCGCCGCCGCGGTCTTCGTCACGTCGGGCGTGGACGCGCCGGTTCGCGACATCGCGGCCGAGGCCGGCGTCGGGCCGGACACGATCCACCGCCACTTCCCGACACGGGCGGACCTCATCGTCGTCGTCCACCGGCACCAGGTCGACGCCTGCGCCGAGCCCGGCCCTGCCCTGCCGGCCGCCGGCGCGACTCCGCACGCGGCACTGGGGGAGTGGGTCGGCCTCTTCGTCGACTTCCTGGTCACCAAGCACGGCCTCACCGCCGTCCTGCACTCCGACGAGGCCGGTTTCGACGCCCTGCGCGCCTACTTCTCGGAAAACCCGTGCATCGGCGCGGAGCGCGACCCCCGCTACGACGCGCGCCGGCTGGTCGAGCTCCTCGTCACGGGACTGCGGCCGCCCCGGCACCGCCTTCCCGGACGGTGAGGGGCACAGTGCACAACATGTCACACCTTTGACCGGTCTCCTGTCCTACGGACGGGAAGGCGGCGCACGGTGCCACCAGGACCACTTCGGCCTCCGGCTCGGGCGAGGGCATGGGCCTGATGGCCCACGAGGGGGCCTGGTAGCCCCTGCCCCGAGTACCGGTTCCGGAGCGACGCTGGTGGGGACGGAGAAGGTCTGGTCCGGAGGTGGATGTCATGCTTGCGCCTGTTGTCGCCGGTGTCGACGGTTCCGTCGAAAGCCTGGCGGCCGCCGAGTGGGCCGCCCATGAGGCCGTGCGCCGCGGCCGGTCCCTGCGGCTGCTGCATGTGCGCAACCGGAGCCCGCGCCGGGGTGAGGCGGCGGCCGCCCAGGCCGCCGAACGACGTCTGGCGCGGCAGGTCCTGCGGGCAGCGGAGGAACGCGTCCTCGCCGTCCGCCCCGAGGTGCGGGTGTACGACGAGCAGGTCGAGGGACCGGCGTCCGCCGCCCTGCTGAAGGCGGTGGGCGACGCCGAACCGCTGGTGCTGGGATCGCGCGGGCTGGGCCGTATCACCGGACTGCTCGTGGGTTCGGTCGCGCTCGAGGTCGTGGCGAAGGCCGCCGCTCCCGTCGTCCTCGTACGGGCCGGCACGGCAGGAGAAGCGCCCGGTACCGGCCGGCGGGACGTGCTCCTCGGCGTGGACGTCACGGAGCCGTGCGACGAGGTGCTCGCGTTCGCCTTCGAGGCGGCCCGCCTGCGCCACGCGCGGCTGAGGGCCCTGCACGCCTGGCGCGCGCCCGACCCGCTCACCCTGGGACCCGGTGAGGTCGGCCTGGTGAGCGATCCGGAGCGGGCCGAGGAATGGCTGCGCTTCCTCTCCGCCGTGCTCCAGGTGTGGCGCGACAAGTATCCCGACGTCGAAGTACTGGAGACGGTGGTGGACGGCAAGCCCGCGGGCGCCCTGGTGAAGGCGGCGTCCGGCGCGGACCTGCTGGTCGTCGGACACCGGCTCACCGACCGCCCGAGGGCCCCGCGTACCGGCCCGGTGACCCACGCCGTGATCCAGCAGGCCGGCTGCCCGGTGGCCGTCGTACCCCACCACTGAGACACGGCGGCGGCCCACCGGGCGGCCAGGGAGGCGCTGCGACGGGGAATGCCCGCGCCGCGTGGCTGTCCACCGGCCGCGCGGACCGTGAAAGGAGGCGGACCACCATGCCGAAGAACGTGCTGGTCGCCTATGGGACAACGAATGGATCGACCGCGGAGATCGCCGAGACCGTCGCCGGAGTCCTGCGCGAGGAAGGGCTCACGGCCGAGGCGCGGGCAGCCGGGTCCGTTCCGAGCGCCGCGCCGTACGACGCGGTCGTGGTCGGCGGCGGACTGTACGCCGGTCACTGGCACCGGGACGCCCGCCGCCTCGTCCGCCGCCACGGCAAGGACCTGGCCGGACGTCCGCTGTGGCTCTTCAGCAGCGGACCGCTCGACGCCTCCGCGTCGCAGCGGGACATTCCACCCGTGCCCTGGGTGAAGAAGGCCGTGGTCCGGCTCGACGCCCGGGACCACGTCACCTTCGGCGGCTGTCTGCGGGAGGGCGCGAGGGGCTGGGTCGCCCGGATGATCCTCCGCAACGGAAAGGGCGGGGACTTCCGTGACTTCGGACGGATCGAGACGTGGGCTGCGCGGATCGCCCAGGAGCTGAGGGACGGCTGACGGCACAGGAGAGGCGGAGCCGCCGCAGGACGCTCACGGGAGGGCCGGTCCCACCGGTGCGGACCGGCCGGAGGGAGGACGTATCGATCAGGGAACCAGGGAGAAGCGGCTCTCCTCCTCCTGCGTGAAGTGCGGCCGCAGCACGGTGTGCAGGCCGCAGCGGCAGGCACGCAGGTCCTCGAGCTGCTCGGGCGCCGGCGCGCCCTGCGCCTCGACGGGCGCCGGGTGGGTGGCCACCCACCCGGCGAGCCGTTCGATCTCGGCGTCGACGGGGACGTGCCGCCTCGGGGTTCCGGCCACCGCCCGGGACTTCCGTCCGGTACCGGCCGACTTCAGCGGCGCGCGGCCGCTCCCCGTACCACGGCGACCGGACAGTGCGCGTGATGCAGCAGCGCCTGGCTGACCGACCCCAGCAGCAGCCCGGTGAAACCGCCGCGCCCGCGGGCCCCGACCACCATCAGCTGGGCGGTCCGGCTCGCCTCGATCAGGGCCTCGCGGGTGGGGCCGTGCACCACCTTGTGCTCCACGACGACATCCGGATGCCGCTTCTGATGCCCGGCCAGCGCCTCCGACAGCAGACGTTCCTCCTCCTGACCGAGCGCCTCGGCCGGATTCGCATACGGCTCGGACGGATCCGGCGGGGCGGGCAACGGCGCGTTCCATGTGGTCCAGGCGTGCAACGCGACCAGGGTGGTCCCGCGCAGCTCGGCCTCCTGGAAGGCGAACTCCACCGCCTCGTCCCCGGCGGGGGAGCCGTCGACGCCCACGACGACCGGACCGTCGAGGCGGGCTGTCTCGCGCACGACGAGCACGGGAGAGCGCGCGTGCGTCGCGAGATGCACCGCCGTCGAACCCACCATCAGCCCGACGAACCCGCCCATTCCGCGGGATCCGACGACCACCAGCTCGGCGGCACGCGACTGCGCCTCGAGCACCGTCAACGGCTCCCCCGTCACCACCACGTGCGACACCTCCACCTCCGGCGCCGCGGCCCCGGCACGCTCCACCGCCTCCGCCACCAGGCGCTCGACCATGTTCCGCATCCCGCCCTCCGGCGGCCCCAGGGGCGACGGACCCAGGGGGGCGTGCGGTGCGGGCCAGAGGAAGGCGTGCACCACCTCCAACGCAGCCGTCCGCAGCCGGGCCTCCCGCGCGGCCGCCTCCACCGCGGCGAGACTCGACGCCGACCCGTCCACGCCGACGATCACCAAACCACTCACTGCGCCTCCCGCGTCCGGAGCGTTCTCACTCCCTCCGGACTCATCCCGGTGACGTCCTGGTGCCACGGGACTTACGGCCCGCCCACAGGACCATCGGGTACACGGATGTTCCGGCGTGCGCGATCCGGTGACCGCGGCCGGTGACCCGGACCCGGCCTCCTCGACGACGTCAGGCCGCAGACCTCTCTCGCTCCGGGGGGCGTTCGTCCGGACCGTGATCCCCGATCCCGCTCTCCGACCGGTGCCCGCCGGCGTCCTGCCCGTACGGGTCGAGCCGTCCTGGGCCGTCCGGCGGGTCCCGGCCGGAGCCCGCGCGCCACCGCCGTACGCCGTGGCGGAGCCCGAGCCCGGCACATCCGGCAGGAGTGCGGCCCGGACCGGCTGCCGCTCGGCACGCTGACGTGCGAGGACCGGGTCTCCGGTGCGCGCGGTCACCACGCCCGCGACCGTGCCGCCGTCACGGGACCCATCGGGGTCTCCCGTCGTGCGCAGTCGCGAACGTCCGAACGACGTTGCGGTGAAGGGACGTTCGGACCGCCGACCGGGCCTGCCGGCCCCTTCGGCCGATGCCGCGGACGCGGGACATTGAAAGCGCAACGAGACCGGGAAGACCTCAGGAGCAGCTCCCTCGAAGGGGATGACCATCATGGCAGTCCACGATCACCCGCACCGGCATTCGGGGTTCCGCTTCCCGTTCCTGCACAGGTCCGGGACGGCACCGGCGGCCGACACGACGACCGTGACCGCCACGAGCGCGTACGTGTTCGCCGGGCTGCGGCTGCTGACCGGGTTCGTCTTCCTGTGGGCGTTCCTCGACAAGACCTTCGGTCTCGGCTACGCCACGCAGTCCGGCAAGGGCTGGATCGACGGCGGGTCGCCCACCCAGGGCTTCCTCGGCGGGGTGGCCGTCGGGCCGATGGAGTCCACGTTCCACGACTGGGCCGGAGCCGCCTGGGCGGACTGGCTGTTCATGCTCGGCCTGCTCGGCATCGGCCTCGCCCTCACCGCGGGCATCGCACTGCGGCTCGCCGCCGTGGCGGGCACCGTGATGATGGCGCTGATGTGGATCGCGGAGTGGCCGCCCGCGAAGCACCTCTCCGACGGGTCGGCGAGCATGTCGACCAACCCGTTCGCCGACTACCACCTCGTCTACGCGGTCGTCCTGATCGCCCTCGCGGCCGTGGGCGCCGGCGCCACCTGGGGGCTGGGCAGGGCGTGGGCGCGACTGCCGTTCGTCGGCCGTAACCGCTGGCTGCTCTGACCTCCCCTTTCCGGCCCTGGGTACCGCCGTGGCGACGCGGCGGTACCCGGGGCGTCGGCGTGCCCTCCGTCGGACGCACCGCCCGGCCCGCCGGCGCGTTCTTCCGGCGGTTTCCAGGGGACCGGGGCTGATCCCGGCCGGGAACCCACCGCCGTTCCGGCACAGCCCGTGGAGGTCGGGAGCGGCGCCCGTCGGGCACACCCGCCGGTTCGCGGCGTACGCGTTGCGATGCGGTGCGCGGTGGCCTCGCAGGCGGTGGGGGACGAGCAGTTCGACGGCTCCGGTGCCGTCGACGACGACCGTGGCATCCGGTGCCGGAGCCGACAGCCCGCGGAACCGCTCCCCGGCGGCTCCGGGCTCGCCGGCCTGCGGAGGAACCGCACGCGTGCCCGGTCCGAGGGCCGCAGCGTGGCGCGTGGCCGTACCGCCGGTCCTGTCACTCATGTCCGCCCGGCCACCGACTGCTCGGCCTCACCGACGGTGCGGCGGCCGGCCTGCGGCGCCCGCCCCAGGAGCATGTGCTCGGTGCGGCACAGCCCGATGCCCCGCGCGCCGAACCGGCGGGCCCGTGCGGCGTCCTCGGGGGTGTCCGCGTCGGCCCGCGCCTGAAGCCGCCGGACCGTGTCGGCCCGGGCCGGGGCACGCGTCACCGAGCCGACCGTCCGGGCAGCTTCCCCGTCGGTGCCGCCGGTCTCCGGGAACCGCATGACCGCCGAGTCGACGAGGGGCGCTGCCCCCGGACGCACGGCCCCGGCGGAGCCGTCCACGAAGATGACCGTGCCCTCCTCGACGACCGTCCCGTCAGGGGGTGAAGACCGGCGGCGGCCTCGCCCCGACGCCGAACTTCGCCACCCGCCCGGACCGGCTCGGCGTCCCGGTGCGGATCCGCTGCGTCCTCGTCCCCGGCTGGACCGACGACCCGGCCGCCGTCGACGGCCTCGGCGGCTCCCTGGCCGGTCCGGGCAACGCCGACCGGGCGGACGGTCCCGCCGTTCCACAAGCCCGGCGCCCACAAGTACGACGTGCCGGGCGTTCTCTTCCCCCGCGCGACACACCCGTACCGGATCCGGACCCGACCGAGCGGGTGCGTGAACAGTTCCGGGAGCACGGCTTGCGGGCGCTGTGAGCCGTGCCCTCCGCAGTGCGCGGGACCGTGCGTGAGCCGACGCCGCCACCGGGCAGGTGCGCCCGCGCGTCAGGACCCCGCTTCGCGTTCGGTGACGTGCTCGCCGACGCCGTCGGCGACGGCCGCGGACAACAGCGCAGGCAAGAGGCCGGGGAACCGGGCCTCGATGGCTTCACGCCGCAGTGTCACGCAAGACCGCGTGCCCTCCTGGCGGATCTGTGTGACACCCGCCTCGCGCAGCATCCTGAGGTGATGACTGAGCGTCGGCCTCCGGCGCCATGAGCGGGCACGCGGCCCGTCCTCCCCGCCCCTCGACGTCGCGTGAGGGGAACGCGGCGGGACGGGTGCCCCGCGTGACCGGCACCAACGGGACTTTGCCTGCTCTTTACAACCTGCGCCTCCGTTGTTCCGTCTCTTCGCACGATCCATGACCCAGCCCGCCGGGTCACCGCGCGGGCGGACCGACGAAAGAGAGCGATCCATGCGCCGAACCGTCCTCAGTGCCACGGCACTTGCCTGCACCGCCGTATTGGCGAGCACGGTGCCCGCGTTCGCCGACGGACCGTCCCCGGTCCCCGCGGCCACCGTGACCCCCAGCGAGTCGCCGGCCCCGGCCGACGCCGCGGACCCGAGCCCCGTACCGGCCGAGAGCGACGCACCGGCCCAGTCCGCGGTCCCCGGCGAGGTCACCGTCGTCCCGAGTGGTGCGCCCGACACCGGTGTCGCGTCCGCGGAGTCCGGGGCCGACGGCGCGCTGATCGGCGGGGGTGCCGCCGCGGTGCTCGCCGCCGGCGGCGCGGCGGTCTTCCTCGTACGCCGCAGGCGGGCGACCACGGCGTGACGGCGCTCTCCAGGCGTGCCTTCGCCACCGCGGCGACGGCCGCGTTGCTCGGCGGCTGCGGCGGCGGTCACCGGACCGGCCGGTCCACGGCCGGACACCCCGGGAGCACGACACCGTCCGCGCAGCCCTCCGCGAAGCCGGCGCGCGTCCTCGGACGTTCGGTCCCGGTCGGACTGGAGATACCTGCCATCGGGGTCGACACCCCGGTCATCCGGCTGGGGTTGGCTCCGGACCACACGGTCCAGGTGCCTCCGATCACGGCCCATGACCGGGCGGGCTGGTACCGGCACTCGCCGACGCCCGGCCAGACCGGCCCGTCGGTGATCCTCGGCCACGTCACGGTCGGCGCCCACGGGGACGGCGTCTTCCGCCGCCTCGCACGTCTGCGCCGGGGGGACAGGATCGTGGCACGCCTGGAGAACGGCACAGCGGCGGTGTTCGCCGTCGACTCGGTCCGCACGGTTGCCAAGGCGGACTTCCCGACGGACGCGGTCTACGGTGACGTCGACCGGCCGGAGCTGCGGCTCATCACGTGCGGCGGCCCACGGACCGGCGACGAGTACCGCGACAACGTGATCGTGTTCGCCGCGCTGACCTCCACGAGTCCCTGATCCGCCACCGGGCCCCCGGGCCGGCGGGCTGTACGCCCCCGGCCCGGGATCCGACCCGCGACCGGCACCACGACACCAGTACCGCCACGACCATGGAGAGCGTTGAAACGGTCCCGAGAGCAGGCAGCGTCCGAACTCTTCGCCGCCCTCTACCCGCGCCTCGCCGGCTGGTGCCGCCGACTGGTCGACGACGACGAGACGGCCCACGAGATCGCCTCGGAGGCGTTCACCCGGCTGTGGGCCCGCTGGACGTCCGTGGCCGAGCCCCGGGGCTTCCTCTACGTCACCGCGGCCAACCTCGTCCGGGACCACTGGCGCACACTCGGACGCGAGCGCAAGGCCGTGCACCGGGTCACCACCGAGACCGCCGTCCGCCCGCACACCGAACAGTCCGACCCGTCCGTACGTCTGCTCGTGCAGTCGCTGCCGGAACGACTGCGCGTCCCGATCCTGCTGCACTACTACGCTGACATGCCGATCCGGGAGGTGTCCGCGGTGACCGGACGCAAGGAAGGAACCATCAAGGCCGACCTCCACGCGGCCCGGGAACTGCTCCGCGCCCATCTGAGGAGAAGCCTTGATCACACACTCTGACGAGGGTCCGGAGTTCGAGCCCGACGACCCCCTCGCCGTCATTCTGCGGCCCGCCTCCGACCACCTCGGCCCGCCCCCCGGCCGGTTCGAGGAGATCCGGCGCGGCGCGGCGCGGCGTCGGCTGGTCCGTGCCGCGGTCGGGGCCGGACTGACGTGCGCCGTCGCCGCCCTCGTCGTGCTGCCGCTGCAGTCGTCGCCCCCCGGCCGTCCGGTGTCCCCGACGGTCCCCCTCGCCCCGCCTCCCGTGAGCAGCCCTTCCGCCACGCCCGCTCCGTCGGCGTCACCGGAGCCCGCCGAAGTCCGCCCCACCCCGCAGGCCCCGGCCGACGGCCCCGAAACCCCGGCGAGTGAGGTCGCCCCCGTTCCCGGCCCGCGGTGAGTCCGTGCGGCCGGGCCGCACGGTGGAAGCCGTGAGACGCCCGGCGGCCTCACGGTCGCGGTGTGCCCGCCCCGTCGCGTGCCTTCCTGGTGCCGGCAGTCCCAGGAAGACCGGGCAACTGGCTGTCCGTGCCGCCGTTTCGCAGGCCGGGGGCGTGAGCGGGGAAGGAACGACCATGAGCAAGTACGCACTCGTCACCGGCGCCGCCTCGGAATCGGCAGGGCCTTCGCCGAACGCCTGGCCGCCGACGGCTACGACCTGGTGATCGTGGGCCGCCGGCGGGAACGGCTCGGAGAGTTCGCCGCCTCACACCCCGAGGCCGGGGTCAGGCCCGTGGCCGCCGGCCTGTCGACGGACGCGGGCATCGACACGGTCGCCGGAACCTGCGCGGCCGATCCGCTCACCGTGCCGGTGAACAACGCCCGGGTCGCCCACTGCATGCCGCTCGACGAGCTGCCCGCCGACAAGGCCACCGAACGCGTCAACGTCGAGGTCCTCGCCCCCACGATTCCATCGGCCTCACCCGTGTCGTTGCGGACGCCCGGACGGGCCCCCAAGCGGTACTGGACGGCATTCGGCTGGTCGGGCGGAGACCGTCCGAACTCGGGGACGAGATCAGCGCACATCCGGAAGGACCCGGCAAGACGATCTCCGTGACCCCCGAGGGCGAGATCGGCTCCGAGGACTGGGGATGCTGCCGCGCGCCCAGCCGAGCAGGCGATGTCCTCCTGACACGCCCGGTGTTCGGCAGGCCCAACTCCTGGGTCGACACCATGTTCGACTGCATCCCGGCCGGCGAACGGGTGGTCCACCGGGTCCGTCGACTCATCGCCGCGCACGCGCGTCCGGGGCCGCGGTGTCGTGTCCGGCCCCGTGCGTCAGGCGTCGAAGCGGTGGCGGGCGGTCTCGATGCGACCGAGGTGCCGGTGGGTCCAGTCGCGCATCGCGTCGACCGTCGCTCGCAGGGCTCGGCCCGGCTCCGTGAGGGTGTACTCGACCCGCGGCGGCACGACGGGGTGCACGCACCGCTCGACCAGGCCGTTGCGCTCCAGCATGCGCAGGTTCTGCGCGAGCATCTTGTGGCTGATGCCCTCGATCCCGTCGCGCAGCTCGGTGAAGCGCAGGGTGCGCTCACCGATGGCTTCGATGATCAGGAGCGCCCACTTGTTGGCGATGTCCGTGAAGATCTCCCGCGCCAGCGAGTCCGCACGCGTCAGGTCGGCTTCGTCCTTGGCCGAGCCCTTGAACTGCTTGGTCGCCATGAGGTTCCTCAGTCACCGAGAAGTGCGTTCTTCCATGTCAGCGAACACTCTCTGGTGGTTTCCGAGTAACCACAAGAGACCACCAGGGTCTTGCACGACAAGGAGGCGGGCAGCATGGCCATCACTCCGGTGAGCCCCGACGGATTGCCGAAGATCGACGTCTACCGGCAGGTGTCCGTCGCGTCGGGGTCGAAACCGGTCTTCGTCGCGGGGCAGACCGCGTGGGACGCGGAGGGGGCACGGCCGGGGCGGGCGACCTCGCCGCGCAGGCCGAGCGGTGCCGCCTCAACATCGGCACCGCCCTGGCCGAGGCCGGTGGCTCCTTCGACGACGTGGCGAAACTGACGGTCCACGTCGTCGACTGGACCCCCGACAAGATGCCCCTGCTCCTGGAGGGGATCTCCCGCGCGGCCGCGAAGCCGGAGTCACCCCGGTCCCGCCGGCCACGCTCCTGGGGGCAGCGGCACTCGACGTCCCCGAGCACCTCGTCGAGATCGAGGCCACCGCGGTCCTCGACTGACGAGCTCCAGACGCAGCCCCGAGTACCTCGGCGCCACACTCGGCCTCCTGGGCGGCGCCGACGTACGCGTCCGCGTCGGCCGGGCCGTCCGGGGTGCCCGTCGGCACTGAGCGCGGACGCGGGCACAACCACCCCTGGTCCTTGACGACAGCATGCGCGGTCTTCGCCGACCGGATCGTGAAGTGCCGGTGAAAACCCTGTGGAAGCGGTGTCCGTGGGGTCGCTTATGCTGCACCGGATGATCACGCGGGACCAGGGGAGGGCGCGGGATGTTCGGCAAGGTGTTCGGCCGGGGAGCGGAGAGAGCGGCGGCGGATCCGCACGCGCTTTCCGTCCCGCGCAGGAAGAACGGGATGTACACGCTGCGCGCGCTCG
This sequence comes from Streptomyces sp. NPDC020731, assembly GCF_044334705.1. Lineage (NCBI taxonomy): Bacteria > Bacillati > Actinomycetota > Actinomycetes > Kitasatosporales > Streptomycetaceae > Streptomyces > Streptomyces sp. NPDC020731. Next base: position 133,521 of record NZ_JBIRTN010000015.1, on the reverse strand, counting down.
GGGACACGCGGGTGCTCGCGCTGGTGGAGGCGGCCGACGCGGGTGAGTGGGAGGCGGTCAAGGCGGCGCTGGCGCCCTTCGATCTCGGCCGCGACCACCAGGTCCTCGGTGAACTGGCCGTCCTGGACGGCGTGCAGGACTGGATCGGCCGGGCCGTCGAGGAGGACGAGGAGCACCGGGCGACGGCCCTGCTGATATCCGGGGCGCGCCACATCAGCTGGGGCTGGGAGGCGCGCACCGCCGCGCGTGCCGTGAACGTCACGCAGGAGCAGTGGCGGGTCTTCCACGAGCGGCTCCACATCGCCGAGGAGCACCTGTTCGAGGCTGCCGAGTTGCGGCCGGAATGGGTCACGCCGTGGCGGCAGCTCCTGACCTCCGGTCGCGGTATGTCGTTGGGTGCCACCGTCAACGAGACCCGGTTCGACGCCGCCCTGCGCCGCGACCCGCTGGATCCGGACAGCCACACCGAGCGGCTGGCGCAGCTGCAGCCCCGTTGGGGCGGCGAGCCCGGCCAGGCCCTGGCGTTCGCCCGCGACGCGTTCGCCCGCGCCCCGCAGGGGCACAGCCTGGGCTGCGTGATCGCCATGGCGCACATCGAGGAATGGGTCGAGTCGGACCGTGGGGACTGCCTCGAAACCCCTGAGATCCAGGCAGAGCTGCGGGAGGCGGCCGACCACAGCATTCTCCACCCCGCCTACGTGTGGCGCCCGGGCTGGCAGCAGGACTTCAACATGTTCGCCATGGCCCTGTCGCTGGCCGATGAGCGCCACACGGTCCGGCGCGTCTTCCAGACACTGGACGGCGCCTACACCAAGTGGCCCTGGACCTTCTTCGCGGACCCCGAGAAGGAGTTCGCCCGCCGCCGGCGCCGGGCCTGAGCGCACGCCGCTCCCGGACCGCCCGCCACCCGTCGTCCCTCCCACCCCGGACTGCCCGATGACTCTGCCCGAAACCGCCGCGAACCCGGCCGGTGCCGACCGCACCTTCCAGGTGGATCTGCGCGGCCTCGTCGACCTCCTCTCCCACCACCTCTACTCCAGCCCCCGTGTCTACCTGCGCGAACTCCTGCAGAACGCGGTGGACGCGCTGACCGCCCGGCACACCCTCGAACCGGCCGCCCCCGCCGACGCCTTCGGTGTCCGTCTGTACGCCGACGGCGCGGTGGTGCGCGTCGAGGACGACGGCGTCGGCCTCACCGAGGCCGACGTGCACACCTTCCTCGCCACCATCGGCCGCAGCAGCAAGCGCGCCGAGCGAATCGCCGAGCAACGCGGCGACTTCATCGGCCAGTTCGGCATCGGTCTGCTCTCCTGCTTCCTGGTCGCGGACGAGATCCACGTCCTGAGCCGTTCCGCCCGCACCCCCGACGCGCCCGCCGTGGAGTGGCGGGGACGCGGCGACGGCAGCTACACCGTCCGCGTCCTGCCCGCCGGCACCCGCCCCCGGCCCGGCACCACCGTCACCCTGACGCCCCGCGCCGACGCGGGCGAATGGACCCGCCCGGCACAAGTGCACGCGCTGGCCCGGCACTTCGGCTCCCTGCTGCGTCACCCGGTGACCTTCGACGACGGCACGGGCGGCCCGGAAGGCCCGGGCGCCGCCTCCGTCAACCCCGAGCCCGCCCCCTGGGCCCGTACGTACCCCACGCCGGGAGCCCGCTCCCGCGCGCTGGCCGCGTACGGCGAGGAGGTCTTCGGATTCCGGCCGCTGGACACCATCGAGCTGGACCTGCCCGCAGTGGGCCTCAAGGGCATCGCGTGTGTGCTGCCCGAGACGGTGCCGGCCGGTCGCAGTCACGGCCACCGCGTACACGTCAAGGGCATGCTCCTGTCCGAGCAGGCCGAGGAGATCCTGCCCGAGTGGGCGTTCTTCGTCCGTTGCGTCATCGATGCCGAGAGCCTGCGCCCGACCGCGTCCCGCGAGTCCCTGTACGAGGACGACACCCTCGCCGCCGTCCGCGAGGCCCTCGCCGAGCGGCTGCGGGCGTGGATCGCCCGGGCCGCCGCCAGCGACCCGGACCTGCTGGCCCGCTTCCTCCAGGCCCACCACCTGGCCGTGAAGTCGCTCGCGGTGCACGACGACGAGATCCTGCGGATGCTACTGCCCTGGCTGCCGTTCGAAACGACCGACGGGCACACCACCCTCGACGAGTTCGCGCGCACCCACCGCACCGTGCTCGTGACCTCGAGCGTGGAGGAGTTCCGGCAGGTCGCGGCGATCGCCTCGGCCGCCGGACTCGGCGTCGTCAACGGCGGCTACACCTACGACCGTGAACTGGTCCACCGGCTGCCCGAGATCAGGTCCGAGGTCACGGTCGCCGACCTCGACCCGGCGACCCTCACGGCCCACCTCGACCCCGTCGACCGGGAGACGGAACTGGCCGCCGCGGCCTATCTCGCCCAGGCCCGCGACGCCCTCGCCGTCTTCGACTGCGACGTCGCGCTGCGCACCTTCCAGCCCGCCTCCGCCCCCGCCCTCCTCGTCGACAGCCGCGATGCCCGGCACGAACGCACCCGCTCCCAGCTCGCCCGCGAGCAGGAGGGCGGTCTGTGGGGTGACATCCTCGGCGCCCTGCGCCAGGAGGCCCCTCGGGCCCAGCTGATCCTCAACCAGCTCAACCCGCTGGTCCGCACCGCTGTCGCCATCGACGAGCCCGAGCTGGCCCGCACCAGCGCCGAAGCCCTCTACGGGCAGGCCGCGCTGCTGTCCCGGCGACCGCTCAAACCCGCCGAGTCGAGCCTCATCAACCGTTCCTTCCTCGATCTTCTCGCCCACGCCCTCCGCAAGGACAGCTGACGATGCCGACCGCACCCCATCCCCAGAGCACGGACGAGCTGCACCAGGCGCTCCAGGAGAACCGCCGGCGCCCCTACGGCCGCGCCCGCACCGTCACCGCCGAGGAACTCGTCGACGCCGCCGAGCAGTTCGCGGAGCCCGTTCCGCTCGTCCGCGCGCTCCTCGAACTCCAGGAGGCGTACACCTACGGCTCCGAACCCCGGAAGTCGCCCGTCGTCTTCGCCCGCCTGCTCACCCTCTTCGACGAGCAGCCCGACGTCTTCGACGACCGCCTGCGCCACACGCTGTTCTGGCGGTTCAAGTGGGTGGCGAACGCCCTGCGCGCGCTGCCCGAGATTCCGCTGGCCAGCCTGCGCCAGTGGCTGACGGAGATGCGCGACCGGTACGAGAAGGCCGGTCTCGGCCTCCAGCCCTACTACGGCCAGGCGTACCAGCTCGCCGCCCACATCGGCGAGGACACCGCCCTCGCCTACGAGCTGTGGGCCGGCCGCACCCGCACCCGGCTCAGCGACTGCGAGGCCTGCGAGATCTGCGAGCGCGCCCTTTACCACCTGGCGGCGGGCGACGACGCGCGGGCACTGCGCACCTGGGAGCCCGTCCTGGCCGGGAAGGAATCCTGCCAGGAGGAGCCGGCCCGCTCCTTCTCGTACGCGCTGCTGCCCCTGCTGCGGACCGGCCGCACCGACGAGGCCCGCGAACTGCACCTCGCCGGCTACCGCGGCTGCCGCCGCAACCCCTCGATGTCCGGGGAGGTCGGGCGGCACCTGGAGTTCTGCGCGCTGACCGGCAACGAGGCACGCGGTCTGGAACTCCTCGCCGAGAACCGGAACCTGTTCGACGAGGTGGACTCGCCGCGGGAGCAGTTCGACTTCCTCACCGGCGTGGAGGTCCTCCTCCAGCGCGTCGAGCACCTCGGCCACGGCGAACTGCCCGCCGCCGGATTCACGGGCCGCACCTGGACGGCGACCGGCCTGCGCGCCGAGGTCCGGGAGCGTGCCGACGACCTCGCCGCCCGTTTCGACGCCCGCAACGGCACCACCGCCCACGCCGACCGCCGCAGAGCCCGCCTCGACCGTGCCCCCCTCCTGGACGCACTGGAACTGACCCTGCGCACCCGCACCCTCGACGACGTGGCCCCGGTGGCCCCGGTCGCCGCGCCCACCACCCGTACGGCCCCCGCCGTCCCCGAGTCGCTGCCCGAACTCATCCGCCGGGCACGGGAACTGGACGAACAGGGGCACCCGGACGCGCGGGCCTGCTGGGCACGGCTGCGCACGCTCGTCGCCACCCGCGACTACACCCACCCCGAAGACCCGGCCGCGGGCCCGCTCGTCCACCTGTGCGCCGACCTGCTGGCCGACGAGGCGAGCCGGGCCGGCGAGAAGGACGAGTTCGCCGACGCCGCCGCCCTCCACGAGGAGGCCGCGGGCCTGTACGACGACGCCGGGCAGCCGGGCCACGCGGCACTCGCCCGCGCCTGCGCCCTGCTCGCCACCGCACGGACTCCCGCGCAGGACGCCGACGGAACCGAGGCGAAGGCCGCCGCGCTGACCGCCGCCCACGCGTCCATGGTCCGCCTGCACGAGGAGACGCCCGGTCTCACCCCGCGCCAGGAGGCCCGCCTGCTGCGGCTGCGGGCCACCGCGCTCGGCGTGCGCCTTCAGACGTCGGGAAGCGAGGAGCACATCGCGCCGGTCCTCGCCGAGGTGGACCTGCTGCACACCTTCGCCACCCGGCACGACGTCGACGCGCAGATCGCCGGGGCCCTGCTGCTGCGGGCCACCACGTACGCCATGTCCGGCGACCTGCCCGCCGCACTCACCGGGACCGACGGCGCCCTCGACCGGCTCAAGGCGCACGGCCCGGCCTGGCACCTGCCCCGCGCCCTCGCCCTGCGCGGCCGGCTCCAGCTCGGCCTGCAGAACGCGCAGGCCGCGTACACGGACCTGGCCGAGGGCCTGCGGCTGGCCGCCGACTGGCCGGCCGACACGGTCGACACCTCCCGCCTCCACAGCGATCTGGCCGGGGCCTGCCTGCATCTGGGCCGCCCCGACGAGGCGCTGCGGCACCTGACCCGCTCCGCGGAGCTGGACCTCCGCGGCGGCAGCCGGTTCGACGCGTACTGCACCTACAGCAACGCGGCCCGGCTCAGCCTCGACCTCGGCCGCGTCGAGGACTGCATCGCGCTGCTCGACTCCGTGCTCGCCGAACCGGACGTCGCCGCCGGGGAACCGGACGACCGGCTCGTCGCCCAACTGCGTCTGACCCGCGCCCGCGCGCTGCACGCGGGGGACGACCTCAAGGCCGCCACGACGGAGTTCGTCGCCCTCGCGGCCGAGTCGGCCGGCTGGGACGACGACCCGGGCAGCCACGCCATGATCGCGGCCGAAACAGCCGTACTCCTCGGCGAGTCCGGCGAGTTCGGCCGCGCCCGCGAGGCCGCGGACCAGGCACTCGCCGCCCACGCCAAGGATCCGCGCCACGAGCAGCTCAGCAACTGCCTGCGCGAACTCGCCCGGCTCCAGGCGGAGCGGCAGGGCCCGGAGGGACTGGCCGACGCCCGCGGCTTCCTCGCCGACGCCGGCCGCATCGCCGACGAGGCCCGCGCCGCCGGGTACGAGGTCCACGGCCGACCCCTGGACGCCGCCCTGGCCTACGAACACGGGCGTGTCAACGCCTACGCCGGTGAGTACGAGGACGCCCTGACCGCCCTGGAGAAGGCCCTCGCCCTGCTCGGCGAGCCGGGACGGGACCAGGAGCACGTCGGCGAGTGGGCCGAGTGCGTCCGCCTCGCGGGTGCCGTGGAGGGCATCTACCTGGAACGCCCCGCCCCGGCCCTCGCCCGCCTCGACGCGGCGGTCACCCGCCTCACCGCACTGGGCCACACCGAGGAGTCCGAGCCGCTGACCTCCCTGACGGCCCGGCTGCGCGACGAGGAGTGACACGGCGGGCCCCGGACGGTCCGGGGGCGGTGAGCGGATACGGAGGCAGCCGCTCAGACCGCCGTCCGGCCGTCCGTCGGGACGCCCAGCCGGTCGGCCACGGTGGTGAGGACCGTTCCCAGGGGGAGCGCGACCCGGGTGACGGCGTGCCGGTCGCCCCGGGTCGGGTCCCGGTTGACGATCAGTACCGGTGTGCCGGCCTGGGCGGCCTGGCGGACGAACCGCAGCCCGGACATCACCGTCAGTGACGACCCCAGGACGAGCAGCGAGGCCGCCTCACGGACCAGCGTGCGGCAGTGCTCGACCCGCTGCGGCGGCACGTTCTCGCCGAAGAACACCACGTCCGGTTTGAGGACGCCGCCGCAGACCGTGCAGGGCACCACGTGGAAGTCCCCGACCTGTTCGTCGGTGAGGTCGGCGTCACCGTCGGGGTTGATTCCCGCGGCCACCGGCGCGAAGCCCGCGTTGGCCTCCTCCAGCCGCCGGGCGAGTTCGCGGCGCGGGCCGAGGGCGCCGCAGGAGAGGCAGACGACCCGGTCCAGGCCGCCGTGGAGTTCCACGACGCCCTCGCTGCCGGCGGCCTGGTGCAGACCGTCGACGTTCTGCGTGATCACACCCGAGAGCAGGCCGTGCCGCCCGAACGCGGCCACGGCCCGGTGCCCGGCGTTGGGCAGGGCACGGCGGAAGGTGCGCCAGCCGAGGTGGCTGCGCGCCCAGTACCGGCGCCGGGCCCGGTCGCTGCCGGTGAAGTCCTGGTAGGTCATCGGTGTGTGGCGGCTCAGGCTCCCGCCCTCGCCCCGGTAGTCGGGGATGCCCGACTCGGTGGAGATGCCCGCCCCGCTGAGCACCAGCACACCGCCGGCGCTCAGCGCCTCGGCGACCGGCTCCGGATCCGTGGAGCCCGGCGGCAGGTCTTCTTCGGGGGTCCAGCTCAGAGTGGGGCGCATGCGCATGCCGCCAGGGTACGGAACGCGGCCCGCGCCGTGCTGGTCCGGCGGCCCCCGAGGGGTGCCCCGTCTCCCGTCGGCCGGTGGCACGGCACCCGGGGCGGGGTCAGCGTCCGGTCGCCCCGTCGATCAGTTCACGGAGGATGTCCGCGTGGCCGGCGTGGCGCCCGGTCTCCTCGATCATGTGGGTGAGCGCCCAGCGGACGCTCGGAGCGGGACCGTTCGACCGGGGGCGGGGAACCGGTGCCCCGAGGTCGGCGCACGCGTCGAGTACGTCGTTCGCCCGGGCGACCGCCTGCCGGTAGCGGGTGACGACATCGGCCACGCCGTCCGCGGGCGCGGCGTGGAAGGTGGCCTGCCAGTCGGTGACCCGGTCCCCGAGGAACGTGGCCCGCTCGACGAAGGTGAGGTGGTTGAGCAGCCCGAGCAGGTTCGTGCCCGAGGGCACTGCGGCAGTGCGGACCTGCGGTTCGGGGGCGTCCTCGACCTTCGCGGAGACGGAGCTGCGCAGGTGGTCGAGGAAGCCGCGCAGCACCTCGGTCTCGCTGTTCCCGGTGCGGGGCGGCGGGGTGTCGCCCCGGTTTCCGTGACGCATGGTGCCTCCTCGTGTCGGGCTGAGCCGGTTCAGGCCGTGCGGCGGACGATCAGAACGTGGTCGGTGACCTCGGCGGTCCGCCCGTCCGGTCCGGTCGCGACCCGGCGGGGCGAGTCGGCCCGCTCGACCGTCCATGCCGCCGGGTCCAGGCCGATGTCCGCGGCGACCTCCCGCGGGGCCGGGTACCGGACGTCGGGATCCTGGTTCCACGACCACGGAGCGGTCGACCCGTGGTCGACGACCAGCAGCCGCCCGCCCGGCCGCAGGGCGTGCGCGGCCTCGCGCAGCACGGTCGCCCGGTCCAGGTCGAGGGGAGTGTGCAGGTAGTGGGCGCAGACGAGATCGAAGACCCCGTCCGGGAACGAGGCGCGCAGATCGTGCCGCCGGGCGGTGATCCGATCGTCCAGACCCTGCGAGACGGCGAGTGAGGCGAGGCGCTCGACGGCCACGGACGAGACGTCGACGGCGGTGACGCACCATCCCTGACGGGCGAGCCACAACGCGTCGCCACCGGCGCCGCATCCGAGGTCCAGCACGTCACCGGGCGGCAGGTCCGCGACCGTCTCGGTGAGACGTGCGTTCGGCCGCGGATCGGTGGCGGCCGGTCGGGCCGCGTGGACACCGTCCCAGAACGTGATCGCGTCGGTGGTACTCATGTGAGGGCTCCTTCTGCCGGGGAACGCGTCCGAGTCTTGCCCAACCTCCCGCGAACCGGCACGAGATGTTGCCGTTCCGGCAAAACGCCCGGTGAGGCCCTCACTCAAGAGCCTCGTAGGCGGACGGCGGATGGACGAGTTCGGGGTGTTCCACCGTGTACCGGTCACCGTGGATCGTCAGCATCGCCCAGTGCCAGGACGTGTCATGGAAGACCAGACCGCGGTAGGCATGGTCCTCCGGCTCGTACGGATAGCACTCCAGGGCTGCTTCCGTGGCTTCCGCCGGCGCCAGGCCGCCGTAATGCCGCATCACCCAGGCGTAGGCACGCCGCTCGGCGTGCAAGTAGTCGAGGTACTCCGCTTCGCTCCATGTCATGACCGGGACTCTATGAGGGCGGGCTCGGTAGGCTGCGGCACGTCCGTGCACGGAAGCGGGGGATGTGACCTGTGGACACGCAGATCGCGACGGCGTTGGTCGCCGCCGCTGCCGCCGTCGGGGGCAGCGCGGTGACGGGCGTGCTCACCTGGCTGGCGGCCCGGCGTCAGGCCGGCGCCGCGTGGGCGGCCGGGCAGCGTCAGGCCGACGCCGCCTGGGCCGCGGGAAAGAGCCAGGCCGACGCCGCGTGGGCCGCGGCGCAGAGCCAGGTGGCCGCTCAACTCGCCGTCACCCGGCAGACCCTCGCCGAACAGGCGCGCGCCGTCGAGCGGGACGTACGCCGCACGGCGTATGTGGCTTTCCTCGGCAGGGCCGAAGCCGCGCACCAGGCCAGGACCGCCCACCACGACGCACTGGGCGGCCCCACCGCCGCGGCCCGGAGGCAGGAGTACGCGGACGCGGTGAACGCCGTCGGGGAAGCGCTGAACGTCGTACGACTGGAAGGGCCCGACGCCGTCGTCACGGCCGCGGAGGACCTCGCCGGCGCGCTCGCCCCCACCGCGCCGCCGCCTCGTTACGCCGCTGCCCACAGCGCGTTCCTCACTGCCGCCCGGGCCGCGGTCACCGTCCCGTAGCGGCCGGGCGCGGACTTCCGTGCCGGGCGGGACCGGATCAGGAGGGCAGCGGTGCCGTCCACGCGGCGGCGGTGGACCCGTCCGGCTCCCATCCGTACCGCCGCAACCGCTCCGCCTCCCTCTCCTCGCCGCCGTGCCGAAGCACGTCAGCCGCCAGGCCCACACAGAAGGGCCAGCCGCGGACCGCGAGTTGCCACAGCCACGCGAGTGCTTCCCCGTGGCGCTCCAGCGTTTCGTACAGTTCGACGGTGAGCCACAAGAGGTCCACGTCACCGGCTTCGACCGCACGCCGGAACCATGCCGTGGCTTCCTCCGTACGGCCGGCTTCCCTCAGCGCGCGTCCACCCGCACTGTACGCCGCGGACCTGTGACCGGTGTGCCGCGCACTTCTTTCCCACCACTGCAGAGCCGACTCCAACTCGCCTGCCTCCGAGTACAGTTCGGCAACCGTGCCGGGCGCCCTGTCATGCCCGCGCTCCGCCTGGGCGAGCGCCAGGTCCAAGGCCTCGCCCTCCCGTCCCGCGTCGCACAGTCGTGAGACGGCGTAGTAGATCGCGCTGGGGTGGCCGTTCTCGGTCAGTTCGAGCAGCCAGGACAGTTTCTCGTCGTCCGAAGCGGTCCATCGTCGCAAGGGCTTCCCCAGGAGTTCGGTGGTAGCCGCGTAGGTGAGCCGCCATCGTGTCAGGTCGGCCGCGGTCTTCCCCTGGGACGCCAGCAGCTCCAGCTCCCACGCGTCGACGGCTTGGGCGAAGCGGCGCTCGCCGCCCTCCACCGCGCGCTGGTACCACACGAGCGCTTCGGGCAGCTCCTCGTTCCTGGCGAGGGATCCGGCGTACTGGAGACAGACCCAGGATCCGGGACGGGGAACCGAGGCTGCGCGGCGCCACCAGTGGAGGCTCTCGGCATGGCGTCCGGCCTCGTCGAGCACGCGGGCGGCGACGACCAGCGCGTGATCGTCGTCCTCCGCGGCTCTCCCCAGAGCCTCGAGAGCCACGTCGTCCCGCCCCATGCGGAACAGCACCCGTGCGGCCCGCTCCCCGGTCGACCCGGAGTCCCGGCCGGCCCTGGCCAGCCATTCGACCGCCTTCCGTTCCTCCCCGCGTTCCAGCAGCAGCTCGCCGAGCCTGAGGAAGGAGTGGACGTCGTCCTCGTCCGAGGACGACAGAAGCGTCAGCGCCTCCTCGGCACGTCCGAGTCCGATGAGCAGGTCCGTGGCTCTGCCGGGACACCACCGACCGTCCGCACCCCGCTCCCGGTACCACGCCAGTACCGCATCGGGACCGCCCGTCGCCCGCAGATGGCCGACGAACGTCTCCTCGGCCTTGGTGTGTCCCTGCTCAGCGGCCCGGCGCCACCACAGCAGCGCTCTCGGATCGTCCACCGGTCCCATGCGCTGGACGAGCGGGCTCAGCACCGACCCCTGCGAACGTTCCTTGGGCACCTCGTCCCACCACCACTTCAGGATCTCCTCCGCTTCCTCCGGCGTGCCGCAGGGAGCTCCCTGCACAACGCGGCTCAAGGCGAAGCTTCCCGCTTGCTCCGTCGCGCTCCGGATCCACCAGGGACGTGCCTCCTCCTGTCGCCCGCAGTCGTTCAGAAGCTGCGCCAGCTTCTCGGCGCCTCCGTCCGCCTGCGCGTAGAACAGCGCCGCCACCCGGAGGAGGCCGCGGTTCTGCGCCGACTCTCCCAGGGAGAGGAACCCGGATCTGTCCCCGTGCACCAGCAGCGCCTCCCACAACGCGGAGGGGACGACGTCGTCCTGGCGCGTGAGCCGGCCGTGCTGGTCGAGATAGTCGGCCAAACGGTAGTGCGGGAACGCGAACTCGCCGGAAGCGGCACCACCGGACGTGCGGCGGGCACGCGGACGCCTTCGGACCAGCGCTCCGCGCACTCCGGTGACGGGAGAGGCGACATGGGCCAGGGCCGTCTCCAGCCAGTCCTCTGCCAGGGAGTCCCACTCCTCGTCCGTCAAGTAGCCCTCGGCGCCCTCGGCGAGGAGCCCGTAGGACAGCGAGGGTCCGTGACCCAGCCGCCGGGCGTCCATCGCGGCGGTCATGAGGCTCCTCGCCCCGACGGGCGCCGACTCGTAGCGGGACAGCAAGGCGGGTGCTCCCGCGAGGTACTGGACGACCTGGCCCTCGTTCGCGTTCTCCACGGCCAGTGTCAGACGAGGGTCGCTCTGCCCTGCACGGCGTGCCGCGGCCACTTCGTCGGGCCGGAACCTGGCCGCCACCTGCACATCGCGGCCGCTCAGCAGGGCTCGTGCCTCGCTGTGCTCGTCCTCACGGCTTCCGTCGGCCGGGAGCGAGGTGAGCTCGTGCCAGTAGCCCGGCCACAGGGTGGCCACCACCAGCACCGGCGCCCGCTTCGGGTCGCTCAGCAACTCTCTGAGCCCGGCCGCCAGTTCCGCCCGCAAACCGCCCGCGGGAGTCAGGAGGAACAGCTGGGCCTCATTGAGCCAGACCACGGTCCGCGGCCCGACCGAGGCCAGCCCGTCCCGCAACGCCTGACCCCGGCCCGGCGCGACGGGCTGCCACAGCTCCCAGCCGTCCGGCAGCTTCCGCACCGCCTCCCAGCACGCCCGCGTCTTGCCCGTCGACGACTCGCCCACCACACACACCAGCCGGCTGTGCCCTGCGGCCGCCTCCACCACCAACGCGTCGAGCACATCGTCGTGCTCCCGCCGTACGTAGGCCGGCAGCACGGGGAGAGACGCCGTGCCGGTCGTCCGAACCTCGACCGAACGGTGGATCTCCAGCACGAGCGGATCGCTGATGTCGTTGATCGACCACTGAGGCATGGAAAGCGGGCCGCCTTGCCGTCGTTCGTACCGGACAGTCCATCCTGTCCAGTGGTCCCGCTTCCCGCCAGTCCCGTACGAAGGCGATCGCAGGGGAGGAAAGCGCTTTGGCCGATCGTCGCCGAGCCGCGACGATGCCCCTGTCCTCCGGACGGAGGGCATTTGCTCGTTCTCGTGTGTACAGGGTGTGAAGCCGAGCCGACCGCCCGGCAGAAGGCGCCGGCACCCACACCGGCTGGTCGTGGACCCCGTCGATGTCACCCGCGTACATCACCGGTTTCGGAGAACACCTCGCGTCCCACACCTTGACCCGTCCGAACCGCGCGGTTTAGCGTTCCCGCGTTTGGTAGCGATTGAAACGATTCAATGCGCGTGAACTTCTCTGGGGTGCACTCATGTACGACGAATCCGTCCCGCAACGTGGCGGGATGTCCAGGCGCACGGTCCTGGCCACGGCAGTGGCCGTAGGAGCAGCGGCCGCCCTCGGCGCGGCCTCGCCCGGCGCCGTCGCGCTTCCCGCTGTCGGAGGCGCCGGGCCGACCGCCGACTGGTTCGCCGCCCCCGCCCGGTCGGTGCGGCCCAAGTTCCGGTGGTGGTGGCCGGACGGTCTCGTGGACCCGGACGAGATATCCCGTGAGATCGACCAGATCGCGGACGCGGGCTTCGGCGGAGTGGAGATCGCCGCCGTTCACCACAGCATCAAGGACAAGTCGCTGCTGGACACCGCCCGTCACGGCTGGGGCGGCGGACCCTGGCGCGACGGTGTCGAGGCGGCCCTGCGCCGGGCGGCGAGACGCGGCCTCACCGTGGACATCACCCTCGGCCCGAGCTGGCCCGTGGCCGTGCCCGGTGTCACTCCCGACGACGCGGCCGCGGCCAAGGAACTCGTCCACGGCCGCGTCTCGTTGGCCGGCGGCGCCACCTACGAGGGTCCGGTGCCCCAGCCCGTGCACGAGGCCGCCCCCGGAGTCACCCGTGCGCGTCTCCTCGCCGTCCAGGCCGTTCGTGTCGAGCCCGCCAACTCCACGCGCAAGGAGACGGGACTCGACCCGGACAGCGTCCGCGACCTGACCGCCGAGGTCGCCGACGGCGCCCTGACGTGGACGGCGCCCGCCGAGGGCGAATGGGTGCTGATCTCCTACTGGCAGCGGGGCTCGGGCCAGCAGCCGGAGTCCGGACCGCACTCCGCCCCCGCCGCCTACGTGGTCGACCACTTCAGCGCGGCCGGTACCACCGCCGTCACGGACTTCTGGGAGCGTCGGATCCTGACCGGCTCCCTGCGGCGCCTGCTGGAAGCGGCGGGCGGCGCCTTCTTCGAGGACTCCGTGGAGATGGAGACCGAGGGACTCGTCTGGACGGAGCGGCTGCCGCAGGAGTTCGAGAAGCGCACGGGCCGTCCACTGCTGCCCCATCTGCCCGCCCTCGTCCTTGACGACAGCAACCAGGTGTTCGCCTTCGAGGCCCAGCTGACCCGGCAGATCAGGCACGACTTCTGGGGCACGGTGTCCGACCTGTTCAACCGTCACCACCTGCGCGCGCTGCGGGACTGGGCGCACACCCTGGACATGACCCTGCGCTCGCAGCCCTACGGCCTGCAGACCGACGCCATCGAGTCCGCCGCGATCCTCGACATCGCCGAGGGCGAGTCCCTCGGCTTCAAGAACCTGGACGACTACCGGTGCCTGGCCGGCGGCCGGGACATGGCCGGGCACACCGTGCTGTCCTGTGAGTCGGGCGCGTACAACGGTTCGGCCTACGGCACGACCTGGGACCGGGTCCTGCGCACCATGGGCGGCGCGTACGCGGCGGGCGTCAACCAGACCGTCCTGCACGGCTTCTCCTACGCGAAGGCCCCCGAGGCGCAGTGGCCCGGCTTCGCCGCCTTCAGCCCCTACAACGGCAGCCCCGGCTACGGCGAGTCCTGGGGACCCCGGCAGCCGACCTGGCGGCACGTCGAGGACATCTCCGGCTACCTCGGCCGCGTGCACCAGGTCCTCCAGGCCGGCACGGTCCGCGCGGACGTCGCCGTCTACCGGCAGACCGGTTACACCGCCACCGGCATCGGCGCGTCCTGGTTCACCTCGACCGGTGTCCCACTCGGCTGGACCCACCAGTTCCTCAGCGGTCCGCTGCTGGACCTGCCGAACGCCAGGGTGTCCGGCGGCCGTCTGGCCCCCGACGGCCCCGCCTACAAGGCGCTGTTCGTCGAGGGCGACTTCTTCTACGGCTCCACCCCGACCCTCGCCCTGGCCGACGCCCGCAAACTGCTCCGCTTCGCCGAGGCCGGGCTGCCCATGGTGCTCCTCGGCGCCTTCGACCAGGCGCTCACGCCGGGCGTGCCGGAATCCGGGGAGACGGAGCGGCTGCGGGACGTCCTGGCCCGCCTGCTCGCCCTGCCCCACGTGGTCCGGGTCACCGACAAGACCGCGGTCGGCGACGCCCTCACCGCCCTCGGCGTCAGCCCCGACGCCCGCTACTCCGCCTCCTCTACGCTCCTCAACGCGCACCGCGTGACGAAGGAGGCGGACTTCTACTACCTGTGCAACGGCAAGCACGCCGAGACCGTCAAGCCGCCCGTCGCCGCGATCGACCACGACGTCACCCTGCGCTGCACCCGCGGTCGCCGGTCGGTGCCCTATCTCCTCGATGCCTGGACGGGCAAGGCCGTGCGGGTGGGCCGGTACACGCAGAAGGGCGACGAGATCACCCTGCGCGTCGCGCTCCGGCCGGGCCAGACGGCGATCGTCGCGCTGGGGCGGCCGGGACTCTTCGGGGACCGGAACGGAAACCGTCCCCACGCCGTCTCCTCGGACGCCGACGAGGTGCTGTTCACCCGGGACGGACTCACCGTGCGGGCCGGTACGGCGGGTACGTACCGGACGGAGCTGTCCCAGGGCCGCACGGTCACCACCACCTTCCCGTCCGTGCCCGCCGTGATCGAGCCGGACCGGTGGCGGCTCGAGGTGGAGGACTGGGTCCCGGGCTCCGACGTCACCCGGACCGAAAAGGTGCGCAGGGACCTGGTGCTGGACACCCTGCTGCCCTGGTCGAAGATCCCCGAACTGGCGGACTCGGCCGGCATCGGCCGCTACCGCACCACCGTCGTGCTCCCGCACGACTGGACCTCCGGCCACGGCGCCTTCCTGGACCTGGGACAGGTGAGCGACACCTTCCGCGTGACGGTCAACGGAAAGGAGTCGGGCCCCGCCGATCGGATGTCGCCCGTCATCGACGTGGGGCCGCTGCTGCGGCGCGGCGAGAACACCATCGAGATCGAGGTGGCCACGCCGCTGGTGAACCGCCTCAGGACGACCCGTCCGGAGGTCTTCGGCTCCCTGACCCGCCAGGACCACGGACTCGTGGGACCGGTCAAGCTGGTGCCGTACGCGCAGGCCGGCATCTGATTGAACGATTCGATCCACCCTTCCCGGACCCGACAATGAGACAGCCGCTGTGCGGACGGCGCGTGCGCCGTCCGCACAGCGGCATGCCTGTGTGGCGTCCCGCTCGCGCATGTCGGGACGACACCACCACCGGGGCCTTCGGTGGCGGCGGCCACGGAGCCGAGGCCCTGGCCCTCGACATGGGCGCCCACCCGGCGGGGGAGCGGGAGCGCCTGCTCGCCCGCTTCACCACCGTGATCCGGGACGCGGGCCACCATCTGCTGCTGGGCGAGATCTCCCTGCCCGCGGCCTTCCGGGTGCTGAGCGGCGCGGGACGCGACGACGTCGTGCACGCCATCGCCACGCAGACGACCAGCCCCAGTTACGGCTACCAGGTACGCGCCGGCAACACCACCCTCGGAGAGTCCTGGGACGGTGGCCCCGGCCAGTCGCAGAACCACTTCATGCTCGGCGCCATCGACTCCTGGTTCACCACCCGCGTCGCCGGCATCTCCCAGACCGCCGACTCCGTCGGCTACGCCGAACTCTTGATCGCCCCGGCCGTCGAGGGCGACATGACCTCGGCGTCGGGCTCCTACCGGACGCCGTACGGCATCGCCCGCACCGACTGGGCGCGGACGGCCGACCGCTTCCGGCTGACCGTGGACGTCCCCGCCGGCAGCACCGCCGAGGTGCACGTCCCCGCAGCCGGCGGACGCGCCGGGGCACCGAAGGGAGCGCGCCTGCTGCGCACGTCCGGGTACCAGGTGGGTTCGGGACACTGGACCTTCCACTCGGTCCCACCGCGGTCCTGAGCGACGGGGTGGCGGGTTCGGCTGAACCGTGGGACCGGCGCGCGCGTAAGAGGAGAGCGGAGGGCCTCTCACGCGCGCGATCCCCGGCGCCGGCCCGCCACGTTGCACCGACCGACGCAAGGAGTACGCGACGATGAGCACCGCCCGCCCGAGCGACCGGCTGGCCGGCCACCAACCTCTCGTTCTGGGCCTGTTCCGCATCGTCCTGGGTCTGCTGTTCACCAGCGAGGGCGCCGCCACGGTCTTCGGCGTGCTGGACAGGAAGGCCGCCCCGGCAGGTGACTGGCCGTTCTGGTACGCGGGCGTGATCGAGCTCGTCTGCGGTGCCCTCGTCCTCCTCGGGGTCGCGACCCGCAGCGCGGCGTTCCTCAGCTCGGGAGCCATGGCCTTCGCCTACTTCACCGAACACCAGAAGGACGGTCTGTTCCCGCTGCAGAACGGCGGTCTGTCACCGGCGTTGTTCTGCTGGGGCTTTCTGCTCCTGGTCTTCTTCGGGCCGGGCGCCCTGTCCCTGCCGGGCCTGCTCCGCCGCGGCGGCACCACGCCCGCGCCGCCCGGGGACACCGCGCCGGTCCCCGCGTCGAGGTAGTGCGCGGCCCGGCCGCCTTGTCATGGAGGGCGCCATGACGCCGGCGTCGCCGGCGGGGCGGACGACCGCGTACCCCGTCCGGGGCAAGGAGACGGTCGTCGACGAGCCGTCTCGCGGTGGCACGGTGTAACAGTTCCATATGATCCATAGACGAAACGCCCCTGCAGACAACGTGCGGAGTTCACGGGGAAGCCGGATCCGGGCCGCCGCGATCGTCCTGATGGCCGCGACCGTCCTGGGCGTGACCGCCGAAGCGAAGGCGTCGTCCCAGTCGGCTCCCCGGGGGACCGACTGGGACGCCATCGCCGCGTGCGAGTCCGGCGGCGACTGGCAGGCGAACACCGGCAACGGTCACTACGGCGGCCTGCAGTTCACGCAGTCGAGCTGGGTCGCGGCCGGCGGACTCGAGTACGCCCCGCGCGCGGACCTGGCGACCCGCGAGGAACAGATCACCGTGGCCGGACGTCTGGCCCGGCTCCAGGGAATGTCGGCCTGGTCCTGCGCCTGACTCTCCGCCCCGCGGCGGAGGGTGACGACCCGGCCGGGGTGGGCCGCGTAACGTCCACCCTCATGGAACACCTGGCTCAACCGCAGTCCGCGCCGGGCACCGGGCGCCGGGCCCGTGACCTCGGCATCGTCATCGGACGCGCCGCCACCGGGCCCTTGAACGCGATCACCGATGTGCCGGGCGTCCGCGTCGGCCACACCACCGTCCGCCGGCCCCCTGGTGTGCACAGCGGAGTCACCGCCGTCGTGCCCGACGGCGTCGGCCCCCGCACGCCGTTGCCCGCGGGGGCTTTCACCGGCAACGGTTACGGCAAACTCATCGGCACGACCCAACTCGCCGAACTCGGCACGCTGGAGACGCCGGTGCTGCTCACCTCCACGCTGTCGGCCTTCCGCGTCGCCGACGCCCTCGTCGGCTGGACGCTCGAACGGCCCGGATGCGAGGAGGTGCGCAGCCTCAACCCTGTCGTGGGGGAGTGCAACGACGGCTTCCTGTCCGACATCCGCGCACGGCCCGTCCACGAGGAGCACGTCCGGGCCGCCCTCGACGCGGCGTCCGGCGGGCCGGTCGCCGAGGGCTGCGTCGGCGCGGGAACCGGCACGGTCGCCCTGGGCTTCAAGGCCGGCATCGGGACCGCCTCACGCACGCCGGACCTGGAAGGACGACGTTTCGCAGCGGGCGTCCTGGTGCAGGCGAACTTCGGCGGCACACTGCGCGTCCTGGGCCGCACCGTCACACCCGGGTCCGTGGGCCTCGAAGCAGACGATCCGGCGGCGGGGGGAGAGACCGGCTCCTGCATGATCGTGGTGGCCACGGACGCCCCTCTCGACGCCCGGCAGCTCACCCGCGCGGCACGCCGTGCGGTATTCGCCCTGGCCCGCTCGGGCGCGGCCTACAGCCATGGCAGCGGCGACTACGCCGTGGCCTTCAGCACGCGACCGGGGGGAGCCGGCGTGTCCGTGGCCGATGCCGCACTGGGGCCGCTGTTCGAAGCGGTCCTCGACGGCGTCGAGGAGGCGGTGATCAACTCCCTGCTCGCCGCGCGGACGACCACTGGCTTCAACGGCCACACGGCCCCGGCCCTCCCGGCGGACCGCCTCCTCTCCGCTCTCACGGCCGGTCCGTTCGGGCCCGACGAGTCGGGATCCTGTGGTGCGCGACGCCTTTGAGGACGCCGCACTCGCCACCCCCCCCCATGAACTCGGCGACTCCTCGAAGGCGGGCGGCGTGAACGCAGGACCGCCGCTCGGCTCATCGCCGTCTCCGGCCGGACCGGGTTCCGCGCGTGACCGGGAGAGCTCCTGCCGGCCGGCGAGGCCTGCCGCACGGGCCTGGCGTACTGCGTGGCCCTGGCCGCCTTCGGCACGCGGGACGACGCCGATCCGCTGACCGCCCGCCCCGGCGCCGACCGGGCCGCGCGGTTCCTGGCCGAGGACGGCCTGTGGCAGCAGTGGGTCCAGGGCACGCCCGCAGGCGGCCGTTCGAGTCACCCCGCCCCCTCCTGAGCCTGATCCGCCGGCTCCGCGCCTTCGTCGACGAGTGCGCCGGGCTGCGGTCATCGGGATGACCGCAGCGAGCGTACGACTGCCTCCAGGACCTCGTGGACGGTCTTCGCGGGGTGGCCGATGGCGGTTTCCAGCGTCGGGTCGACGACGTCGAACTCGCCCTTGCGTGAGGCGGTGAACATCGTCAGGGCGAACTCCGCGGCCGGCCGCGGCATCCCGTGGGCGACTGCCGCGGATGTCCACTCGTGGTCGTCCATGACGACTCGGGTGACGGTCCGGCCGGTGATGCGGCCGAGGATCTCGGCGACGTCGGTGAAGTCCAGCGTGTGCGGGGCTGTCAGCGGCGGCGTGATCCCTTCGAGCGCTCCGTCCTCGGTCAGAGCGACGGCCGCGGCTTCTGCCAGGTCCTCATGGGCCGTCCAGGACACCGGGCCGTCCTGCGGCACGGCGAGTGTGCCGGTCTCCAGCGCGGCGCCGATGTAGTGACTCAAGGTGGCGGCGTAGAAGCCGTTGCGAAGGGCGGTGCAGGGGACTTCCTGCTGCTTGAGGTACTCCTCGGTGGCCGCGTGGACCCGCTGCGGCGGGAAGAGCGACGTGGGCGAGGCGGCCTGGTGGCTGGTGTAGAGGATGCGCCGGGCGCCCGCTTCCCGCGCTGCGTCGACGGCGGCGCTGTTGGCGGCCGCCGCGCCGTCACCTCGGATGGCCGCGGAGACGACCAGGACGCGCTCGGCACCTTCGAAGGCGTGCTTCAGGCTGTCGGGTTCGGTGAAGTCTCCGGCCCGGACCCGGACGCCGCGCTCTGCGAGGCCGGCGGCCCCGCGCACGTCGCGCACACTGACGCCGATCCTGTCGGCCGGTATCCGCTCCAGCAGGCGGTCGACGATCAGTGTCCCGAGGCGGCCGGTGGCCCCTGTGACGATCAGCATGGCTGGCTCCTGTCCGATGATGCTTCCAATGGAACGAAAATAACGATAACACTGATACTTCCGTTGGAAGCAATCACATGCACACAGGGAGGGGACGGCCGGTTCCCCGCAGTTGGGGCCAGGCTGTACGGCGGTCCGGTCGGAGATGTCATTGATAACATCGCTTGTCACGCACGGGCGATACCATCGTCTCCATGGCACCGAACACGCAGCGGCGAGACATCACACGGGACCGCATCGTGAAGGCCGCGGCCGGCCTGCTGCGCGACCAGGGACCCGCCGCGGTGACCACGCGCCGCGTGGCCCAGGAGGCAGGGCTGCAGCCTCCCGCGCTGTACCGCTTCTTCCAGGGCAAGGACGACCTGCTGGTCGCCGCCGTGGAACAGGTCTTCGCCGACCACGTGGCACGCAAGCAGACCACCGCGCCTTCGGACGACCCGGTGGAAGACCTCCGCGCCGGATGGAACACGCAGATCAGCTTCGGCCTGGCCCACCCGTACGTCTACGGCCTGCTGCTCGACCCGGCCCGCGCGCGCGACACTCCGGCGCAGGTCAAGGGTGTGCTGGTCCTCGCCGAACGGGTGCGCAGAATCGCCGCCGCCGGACGGCTGCGGGTGAGCGAGGAACGCGCCGTCGACCTCATCCGCTCGGCGGGGGTCGGAACCATCCACACCCTGCTGACCCTGCCGCCGGAGCAACGTGACCCGCACCTGGCCGACGCCGCCTTCGACGCGATCACCCGCGCCGTCCTCGTGGACGAACCCGCTGTCCCCACCCGGGACCGGGCGGCCGTCGTCGCGGCCTTCCGCACTCTCCTGCCCGAGCTGCCCGGCCTCAGCAAGGCCGAAGCCGCGCTCCTCGACGAATGGCTGCGACGCTGATCACGAGCAGCACCCCGCCGGCGGCGACCGCACGCTCCGCCGGGCCGGTGCCGGCTGGGGGGTGTCGTTTGGATCAGGCCGGCTTCGGGCGACGGCGCCTCACAGCCGAGCCGGGCGGGGTCCGGTGCGTGCGGCTGCGAGGCGGAGGAGGGGGTCGACGCGGGGCGTCGAGGACCGACGGCGACGCCGCGGAGGTGCGTGCCGGGCCCCGCGACCCCGGCAAGATCCAAACGGCATCTCCTAACCCTCCCGCGCCCACGGTCGCAGCTTCTCCGGGTTGCGGACCACCCAGATCCGGGTGACGTGCCCGTCGGAGACGTCGAACGACGCCACGGTCATGACGACTCCGGCACGCCGGGCCACCAGGCCCGGCACACCGTTGACCGACCGTTCCAGGATTTCGATCCCCGGAGCCCTGTCGGCGACGGCGACCATGTACTGGGCGATGCGTGCGCCGCCCTCCACCGGGCGCAGGACGGTGCCGACCATGCCGCCGCCGTCCGCGGTCATCACCGCGGCCGGGTCGAGGAGACCGACGAGGGCCGCGATGTCCTGGGTCTCCCATGCCTCTTTGACATGCCTCACCACGTCGGCCCGGCCGGTCGCCGTCACCGGAGCACGCACGACGCCCATCCGCCGCCGGGCGGAGGCAGCCAGTTGCTTGCAGGCCGCAGGGGTCCGGCCGAGGACGTCGGCGATCTCGGCGAACGGGTACCGGAAGACGTCGTGCAGGACGAACGCCACCCGCTCGGCGGGCGTCATCGACTCCAGGACGACGAGGAAGGCCATGGCCACCGACTCGTCCAGGACGATCTGGTCGGCGGGGTCCGGGGGAACGGCGGGGTCCGGGCCGCCCGCCCGGGCCCACTCGGTGCGATCGGGCAGTGGCTCGGGCAGCCACGCGCCGACATACCGTTCACGGCGGGCCCGCGCCGAGCCGAGCAGGTCCAGACAGATGCGGCCGGTCACCGTCGTCAGCCAGGCGCCGGGGGACAGGATCTCCTCCCGCCTGCTTCGCGGCAGCCCGTACCAGCGTGCGTAGGCGTCCTGTACGGCGTCCTCGGCCTCGGTCACCGAACCGAGCAGCCGGTAGGCGACATTGATCAGTTGGCGTCGTTCGCCGGCCGTCCCGTCCGTGCTGTTCCCGACAGTCCCCATGTTTCCGGCCGCCCCCTCGCCTTACCTTTCGCAGGCCCGCGTCGTCGGTCCTGCGAGACCTTATCGATCTACCGCCCGAGGGCGGGAAAAGGGGACTGTGACATGGCCACTCAGGTGACGACCACGGCGAACGCCCGGCGCGGCTCCTCGTTCCTGCGGACCGCGATCGCCCTGCAGACCCTGACCATCTTCCTTCAGGCGGTCTCCGCCGGACTGCTGCTCGGCTCGTCCTACGGCGAGACGCTGCACAGTGCCGGAGCCCGTGTGATGTACGGGGCGTCGATGCTGTACGTGCTCGCGGCGGTGCTGGCGTGGAAGCCGGGCGGCGGCTCGCCCCGGCCGGTGTGGCACGCGTCGGGTTTCCTCGTACTCGCCTCGGCCCAGGTCGTGCTCGGCATCGCCCACGTTCCGTCGGTCCATCTCCCCCTGGGCGTCCTGATGTTCGGCCTGAGCGTGCTGGCGCTGGCCCGGCGCTGAGGTCCGATACGGGGCCGCAGGCCGGTGGACGAAGCCGGGGTCGCGCCCGGCCCAGGCGCAGGA
Source organism: Streptomyces sp. NPDC020731 (assembly GCF_044334705.1). Taxonomy (NCBI): domain Bacteria; kingdom Bacillati; phylum Actinomycetota; class Actinomycetes; order Kitasatosporales; family Streptomycetaceae; genus Streptomyces; species Streptomyces sp. NPDC020731. The sequence goes on along the minus strand of NZ_JBIRTN010000015.1, from coordinate 111,469 downwards.
GGTCGTCCCTCGTCGATCCCGTAGCCCTCGGCGATGTCGCCGGTGCGCTCGTTCACCCACCGGTCGCGGACCCGGTCCGAAGCGCCCCCGTCGGGCCGGGCCGCTCCCGGACCGTCGACCTCGTAGACCTGGACCGGATCGAGCCGGCCTGCCGGCCCTCGGACGGCTGCGCCTGTCCCTGCCGGTGACCCGAGCGCTTGCGGTGCCGGGCGCCCCGGCGGGCCGGCCACATGGGGCCCGCGGTGCAGGCCACCGCGCCGGCCGGTGTGCCGACCGCCGGCAACAGCATCCCGGCACCGAGGACCGTCACCGTAGCGATCACCTTCTGCGGGATCCGCAGCCCGTGTCCCGGCGCCGCCCCGAGTCACCTCACCGACCGACGGCGTCGGAGCCCGGCCGCCTCTTCGCCGCGTCATCCACGGGGACTGATGAGGAGCAGGGCGACGTCGTCGCCGGGAGCGAGGGCGTGGTGGATGAGGGTCTCGGCCATGGTGTCGAGGTCGGTCGGGTCCGCGTGTTCGAGGAGCCCCGCGAGGGCCGCGGTGGCGTCGTCGAGGTCCACTCCGGGAGCTTCGACGAGCCCGTCGGTGTAGAGGGCGAGCACACAGCCGGCCGGCAGCCGGAATTCCAGGGCCGGGTAGCGGGAGTCCGGCTCGATGCCGAGGAGGAGACCGGGTGGGACCGGGAGGATTTCGGTGCGTCCGTCGGCATGACGGAGCAGGGGCGGCGGATGGCCGGCGGTGGCCACGCACGCGCGGTGGGTGGTGAGGTCGAGGTGGACGTAGAGGCAGCTGGTGAACAGGCCCGGCTCGAGGTCGGTGAGCAGGCGGTTGGTGCGGGTCAGGACCTGATCGGGGGCCGAGCCCACGGTGGCGTGGGCGTGGACGGCTGTGCGGACCTGCCCCATGAGCGCCGCGGCATCCACATTGTGGCCCTGCACATCGCCGATGGTGGCGCCGACGATGTGCTCGTCGAGGCGGATGAGGTCGTAGAAGTCGCCACCGATGCCCAGGCCCCGGGCCGCCGGAAGGTAGCGTGCGGCGACCTTCAGACCGGGGACGTGGGGAAGCGCGTGCGGCAGCAGGGCGGACTGCAGGCGGTGGGCGAGGTCGTGTTTGGTGTCGTAGAGGCGGGCGCGGTCCAGGGCCTGCCCCACCAGGCCCGCCATCGAGGTGAGGACGGCGCGTTCGCCGGGCGGGAAGGCGCGGGGCCGGCGGTAGGAGAGGAGGAGGGAGCCCTTGGGGCGGCCGGAGGCGATCAGCGGCAGGACGGCCCAGGCGGCCATCCCGTCCTCGTGCGTCGTCGCCGGGTAGTCGCGCTGGAGCTCGGCGAAGTTCGTGAAGAAGTGCGGGACGCCGGTGGTCAGGACCCTGGCGACGGGGATGTCCTCGCTCAGGGGGAGGTTGTCGAAGCGGGAGATGAGTTCGGCGCTGTAGCCGTGGTGGCCGAGAATCCTCAGCCTGCCGTCCTCGGGGGCCATCAGCACCATGCCCTGGGCGCCGAGGGCGGGCAGCAGCTGGTCGGCGGTCTGGTCGGCCACGTCCTGTACGCCGACGGCCTCGGTCAGGGTGGCGGCCAGCTGCATCAGCTGGTACAGCAGGACGGCGCGGCTGGGACCGGCGGCCGGCGCGGACGGCGACGCGGGAGCGTCCTCGGACGGATCGGCGCCGGTGATGCGGACGCTGATGCCGGAGGGGTCCGGGTACAGCTTGAACGTCAGCCACGTGTCCGGGGGGCGCAGGACGGTGAACGCCTGCGGCTGGTTGCTGACCAGCGCGGCCCGGTAGCGGTCCTCGACCTGGGGGACGTCCATCCACGGCAGCGCTTCCCAGGGCAGGGCGCCCACCAGCTCGTCCGGGCCGGCGCCGAAGAGATCGGCGGCGGCGGGAGTGACGAAGGTGATGCGGCCGTTCATGTCCAGTGCGCAGGACCCTCCGGGCAGGCGGTCGACGAAGGCCGTGACCGCGGCCGCCTCGCCGGGCGGGACCGTGCGCCCCTTCGGCAGGGGCAGGGTCCGCGGCCGGCCGGCGGGCAGCAGCGGATCGCCGCGGTCCGCGGACTCCCGGAGGAGGCTGCCCAGACGGTGGCAGCCCGATTCGATGGCGTCGCGTTCGCCGGGGCTGAGCTGCGGGGAACGGGTTCCGGACCACAGCAGCACCAGTCCGCCCAGGACCGTGGCGCCCGACGTGACCGGGGCGGCCGAGAGCGCGAAGTCGTACGGCAGCACGAGGGCCGGCCGCGGGTAGCGGCGTGCCAGCTCCTCCTGTCCGCCGATCCACACCAGGCGCCGCTCGCGCACGGCGTCCGCCACCGGCATCGGATCGGTCAGCGCGATCCGCCGCCACGGACTCGCGAGCTCGTGCGGGGCTCCCGCCACCACGACCAGCCACAGGGCGTCGTCGCCCGGCGGCAGTACGTACAGCAGCCCGCCGTACGCGCCGCTCTCCCGCACCACGGCAGCCATCGCGGTTTCCATCAGCCGTCCACCTGAACCTCACCGACTTTCCGGCGGGCCGCCGGCGCGTCGGAGACGCGGTAACGGCTGCCCCGCACCACCGGTCCCGGCGAGGGGGCACCACACCAGCCACATCAAACACTGTACATATGCGGACATTGCAACCAATGTACCGCGATCGCACCCCGGTGCCGGAGCGGAGCCGGGTTCGGTCCTTGCCCATGCTGAGGCGGGAGAGCCGCCCGCCGTACGGGGCACCCGCCCCGTAGGGCGGGCACCGGTCCGGCACCGCAGTCCGTCTGCCACGGGCGAGATCGAGCCACCGCTCAGCGCTGGAGGTTCCGTTGTTCCTTCCGATGGGGCGGCCGACGTGACAACCGGGCCGGTCGTGCCGCGGAACGGTCGGCCCGTACCCGTACCCGTACCCGTACCCGTGCACGCAGGCCCGCGTCCGGTCGGCGGGCTCAGTGCGGCGGCACCCCGTGTTCGGAGAGCGGGCCGACCGACAGGCCCGCCCGCCGGCAGCCGTCCACGATGTCGGGCAGGGCGTCCAGGGCGGCCCGCCAGCAGCCCGGGGCCGACATCCGGTCCGTGTCGTGCAGGAGGAGGGTGCCGCCACCGCGCAGACCGGCCGCGACGGCCGAGTACACCGACGCCGGGGTGGCCTCGGCCGTCCAGTCCCTGCCCCAGGCGGTCCACAGCACCGGCCGCAGGCCCGCCGTACGGGCGGCGGCCCAGCGCCCGGAGGTGAGGACGCCGTAGGGCGGGCGATACCAGCGGGGGCGGCGGCCCGCCAGCTCCCGCACCGCGCCGGCCGCCCGCGACAGGGCACGTACCTCGCCCGCCGGGCCCGGCAGCCAGGGACGGTCGTGGCTCCAGCCGTGCACGGCCAGTTCGTGCCCGCGGCGGACGGTCTCGCGCACCACGGAGGGATGCCGTACGACGCCGTCACCCAGGACGAAGAAGGTCGCCCGGACCCCGAGTTCCTCCAGCGCGTCGAGGAACCGCGGGGTGGACTCGGGGTCGGGCCCGTCGTCGAAGGTCAGGGCGACATGGGCGGGGTGTCCGACACCGGCGAGGCGCGGGAAACGGCGGCGCACCACGGGCAGCCAGGTCGCGGCCGGGGCGATGTGCGCCACGGCGACGGCGGCGACAGGAGCCAGCGCGGCTGCCGCGCGCCGGGCGGGGGAGGGACCGGTAGACACGGGCATCGGCTTCTGACTCCTTTCCGCGTGAGGTGGCCGTGACGCCTACGACACCGGCCGGGGCGAGTCGTCGCCCGGGCTCCGCGACGCCGCGTCCCAGCTCCCGGAGACCGACGGGGCGCGGGCCAGCCCCGCCGCCCCCGCCCCCATGAGGGCCACGCCGACCACCGCCGGCACCACCCGCACACCGAGCGTGATCTGCTCCCCGAACAGCGCCCACCCCAGCGCCACGCTCGTCAGCGCGTCACCGAGGGTCAGGGCGGGCTGGGACGCGGCCAGCGTCCCGGCCCGGAACGCGCCCTGGAGCAGCAGGAAGGCGAGGGCTCCGGCGACGGCGGTGGCGTACACGGGCCACGTCCCCAGCACGGCGCCCACCCCGTCCGGAATCCTGCCGGTCACTTCCTTGAGCAGCGCCGCCGTCAGGGAGAACGACGCGGCGGACGCCAGTCCCAGCAACCCCGCGCGCGGTGCGCCCCGCACCGTGCGGGCCGTCGTCACCAGCACCACCACGACACCCAGCACCACCCCGGCGGCCACGATCCACCGCCCCGCGGAGGCCGTGGACCGGCCGGCGGCCGGAGCGACCGAGGTCAGGAACGCCGCCAGCCCGGCGGCCAGGGCGGCGAACGCCAGCCAGGTCCTGCGGTCCGGACGACGGTGGAAGACCACGCTGCCGACGACGAGGGTGAACAGCAGCTCGGCGGCCATCAGCGGCTGGACCAGTGCGAGACTGCCCACGCCCAGAGCCGCCGCCTGCAGAACGGTCGACAGTGCCAGCATCCCGGCGCCCGCGACCCAGTAGGGCCGCCGCAGCACACGCCCGAGCCAGCGAACGGCCTGGCGCACGCCCGCGCCGCCCTCCGGTTCGTCCGCCGCGGCCCGCCGCTGCAGTACCGAGGCCGCGGCGTTGGACAGCGCCGCCAGCAGGGCCAGGACGACGACCAGCACGCCGTGTCGCCGTTCAGCCGAACACGGCGGCGAGCCGCCGGTACGGGCCCGGCGCCGCGCCGCGCACCCGGGCGGGCACCACCTGCCGGACCGGCCGCGACGTGGCCAGGAGGTCCACGCGGCCGGCGTGCTCGAAGGCGAACCGGGCCGGCCGCCGTTCGGCGGCCCGTCCGTTGGGGCCGGGACGCCACCATCCTCGCGCGGAGAGCCGTCGGGCCACGGCGGCGCCGATGCCCGAGGAGGCACCGGTCACCGGTGCGGCGCGCGGACGCCCGGTGCCGCCGGCCGGGGGCCCCGGCACCGCGTCGGCCGGCGCCACGGACGTCCGGGGCGACGACACGTCGGCCGGGCCGGCAGGGGAAGCGTGAGACATGGGCTGCACCTCGGCTGGGGGGTGAGCGCCCGGGGTGACCGCCGTCCGCGGCCGCTCCCGGCGTTCGGCGGAGAGGGGCACCCCGGAGTATCCCCGGCCCGGCCGCCGAAACGCGGGAAAGCGTGTTTCACCGGCGCAGCGGAAGGAGACACACCATCCCGTGCACTCACCGTCTTCGGGGCCCCGCCGGAACACGCCGGCGGACGGCAGGCCGCGACTGCTGATCGTCAGCGCGAGCATGGGAGCCGGCCACGACACGGTGGCCCGCGAACTCGCTCGCCGAGCCCGGGAACAGGGACACGACGCGCAGGTCGTGGACCTCCTGCGGCTGCTTCCGTACGGTCTCGGGACCGGGCTGCGCCTCTTCTACCGGTCGTCGGTACGACACTTCCCCTGGGCGTACGCGGGCCTCTACCGCGCGCTGCTGCGCCCCGGTCCGCGGCACCGCCCCAGCGGCGTCCCCCTCGCCCGGCTGGCGGGCCGCCGTCTGACGGATCTCGCGGAGCGCACGGGCGCCGACGTGGTGGTCCCCGTCTTCCATCTGGCTGCTCAGCTGACCGGTCATCTGAGGGCCCGCGGGCGCCTGCGGTCCCCGAGCGCCGTCTTCATGACCGACTTCGCCGTCCACCGGCAGTGGCTCCACCCCGGCAACGACCTGTACCTCTGCCTCACCGACGACGCCGCGCGGGACGTGGGCCGGCGCATCATGGTGTCCGTCGAGACGACCGGACCGGTCGTGGCACCCGGCTTCTTCGCGCCGGTCGCCGGAGCGGTGGAATGGCGGCGGCGCTTCGAGCGGTACGCCCCCGGCCGCCCGCCCGTCGTGCTGTCCGCCGGTGCCTGGGGCGCGGCTTCGGAGCTGGACGGGACCGCCCGGCTGCTCGCCGCCGCCGGTTTCCTCCCGATCGTGCTGTGCGGCCGGAACGAACGCCTGCGGGCCCGCCTGGCCGGGCTGCCGGGCACGCTTGTACCGGACTGGGTCACCGACATGCCCGGCCTGCTGCGCGCGGCCCGCGTCCTGGTCGACAACGCCGCCGGCCAGACCGCCGTACAGGCACTGGCCTCCGGGCTGCCCGTGGTGGGCTACCGTCCGCTGCCCGGCCACGGCGCGGAGGGCGTACGCCGGATGGCGGCGCTCGGTGTCTCGGAGACCGCCGCGGACGCCGCCGCCCTGCTGCGCGCACTGCGTCGGTTGTCGGCGGACGGCGCGCACCGGGACCACCGGATCGCCCGCGGGCGGGAGCTCTTCCGGGGGGACGTACTGGCCCGGGTGGCCGCACTCGCCGGCACGCCACCCGTGTGATCCGCCGGAACGGCCCGAGGGAGGCCACCGGGGGCCGGGGTGCCCACCCGCCGGGAGTGAGGTTCCCGCGCCCGCGGCCCGGTGCGCCCGGAGCGGCCGGGTCGCAACGACACGGAGGCCGGTCAGGGGCCGTCGGAGGTCGCCGCACACCGCCGGGGGGCGGGTGCGGGACGTCGGGAACCCTTCGGCCAGGACGCTCCCTCCCCCGCGGGGGAGGGCGATCCGCCCGCGCGAACGAGCCATGAGCAGGAGAGCGGGTGTCGCCTTCGTCAGTCGTCGCCGGCCTGTTCCGTCCCGGGCGGCGGGGGCAGGTCCTCGGTGAACCGGTGCCCGTGGTGGTGGAGGAGCCAGCGGCCGAACAGGGCGCCGCCGAAGATGACGAACCCCACGCCGATGAGCCAGGACTCGACGATGAGGACGACACCGACGGTGCCGTAGTTGATCGCGTTGTCGACGATCAGCGGGGCGAAGACGAAGTAGGAGAAGCCCCGCAGACCGATCAGGCCCGCCATGGTGGCGATCGCGCCCGGCAGCAGATGCCACCAGGGGATCTGGCTGCCCAGCAGGAAGCGCTGCCCCCACCAGAAGAACAGGACGCCGGTCACCAGCGACAGGGTGATCCGCTCCGGCCCGTGCATGGCGTCGCGGGTCAGCACCTCCTGGTAGAGGTACGCGGTCAGGACGCACAGCCAGGTCGCCTGACGCCAGATCCGGTGCCACGGTCCCGGTGGCAGGTTCCACATCCGCTCGTAGCCGTTCTGGACGCTCCCGCCGAACGGGATGCCGAACGCGGCGAGTGCCAGCACGCCCCACAGGCTGGTGGTGCCGATCACCTCGCGCGGCGGACTGATGATCTTCGTGAGAACGCGCGCGGACCGGCCGGACAGTCCCATGCCGTCCGCCAGCCAGGCCGCGAAGCCGCCCCGTCCGAGCGGATCGGCGGCGGCGATCACGATGAGCAGGGGCGCCAGCGTGACCAGCGCCAGCGTGGCGAACCCCATGGCCCTGTGCATCAGTTCGATGTCACGGCCGCGCCGTATCAGGGTGTGGGCGCCCAGCCACTCCCATCCGTGCCGGAGCGCGCGCAGGCCACGCCTCACGGTGCGCTCCTTCGTCGGCTTGCGTACACGCACCTGTGTCACCCGTCGGCAGGCGGGACAAACCCGGGCGGGGAAGGTGCTCTCTCCTCGTGCGCGCGGCGGGCGGGAGGGGGCCGCGCCCTCGTGGTCCGCGGCACGGTCCCGGCACACGTCCGCCACCGCGCGCCGAACGGGACGAAGCGCCGCGCGCCTGTGGACCGCCGCCGGACCGGGTGCCCATGATCGTGCCGGTGCCGGCGCTCCGCACCGGCCGTGACGCGCGGAGCCGGGGCGACCGGGTACGTGTGAGCCGCGGGACCGGTGGACCGCGCGGGACGTACCGGCTTCTCCGTGTCACGGCGATCGCGCGGGGTGCGTGCCGGCCGCGCCACTTCGGCGGCTCCCGCGCACGGCTCGCCCGCCAGGAGCGCCTCGCGGAGCCGGTCGAAGCACCGCCGCAGGATGCGGGACACCTGCATCTGGGAGACGCCGATGGCCTCCGCGATCTGCTGCTGGGTGCGCTCCCGGTAGAAGCGCAGGTAGAGCACTCGGCGGTCGCGCTCCGGCAGTTGCTTCACCAGAACGGCCAGGGACACGGTGTCGACCACCCGGCCGAGCGCCGGGTCCTCGGCACCGGCCAGACGGGCGAGCGATCCCTCCTGGTCGTGCCCGGTGGGCTCGTCGAGGGATCGCGGACGGCACGCGTGCACCGCCCGCAGTGTGGACAGCACGCGGTCCTGCCCGAGTCCGGTGTACTCGGTGATCTGCTCGGAGGTGGGCGAGCGGCCGCCCAGCCGCTGTTCGAGCTCCTCGACGGCCTGGAAGATCTGACCGCTCGCCTCCTGCAGGGGGCGGGGCAGCCGTACGGTGGCCGTGCGGTCGCGCAGATGCCGCCGGAGCTCACCGGTGACCTTGGGGAGCGCGTACGACAGGAAGGCGTGCCCCCGGGCGGGGTCGTAGCCGTCGACGGCCTTGATCAGCCCCAGGGACGCGACCTGTACGAGATCGTCGAACTCCTCCCCGTGTCGCTGGAAACGGCGCGTGACCCGCCGCGCCATCGGCAGCAGCAGACGGATGACGTGGTCCCGCAGGGCGGCCCGCCGCAGCCCCGGTGGGTGCTCCGAGAGCTCGCGCAGCAGCGCGTCGAGTTGCTCCGAGGACGGCTCCGGTACGGCTGCGTCGCGCGTCCGGATCACATCGGCGGCTGAGGTGGACATGGGCCTCCGGGGGTGTCGGCCTGATGGGACACGTACGGCGTGGCGCTGCTGTGGTCGATCCGTACGGGCAGTGGTGCCCACGCCAGTCTCGAAGTCACCCTTCGGCCGGGCCCTGAAACCCGGCCTGAGCCGCGTGCGGGAGCCCTGTCCGTCCCGCGAGTGACGTCAGGTGCCGGCAGGTTGCGCTCCGGGCCGGTACGTGTCGCGGGCGGCGGCGCCGTCATCGGCCCCGCGCTCCGGTCGCCCACCGGATCCGCCGCGCGGGACGGACGCCCGTCCGGACCGCGGTTGAACTACCCTGCCCGGCACCCGCATTGACGCCGCTCGATAAAACGGAACTTCGCTCCGGACAGTAAGCGGATCGGCGTCCCGTTTCGCCTCGGCGTACCTGGACGTCCGCCCGCCTCCGCCCGGTCGGGCCGGCGGCGGGACGGGCCGCTCCCGCGATCCGCCCGCGTGCCTCACCTCCGGCGAGGCCGGACCCGACACCTCCGTATGCGCCGCCGCCGCAGGTCAGGCGGAGGAACCGGCGGGGCCGGTGCCCCTGCCGCTGTCACGCTGGTGGCCGCGGCGGGCGTCGCGGTCGAAGACGCCCGGGATCTCGCAGGGGCCGCCCTCGGCGCCGAGGGCGTGCGGAAGCATGGTGGGGAACTCGGCGGCCCGATTGGTCTCGACGCGGAAGCGGCGGTGGCCCGGCATGAGGATCGCGGTTCCGGACGGGACGACGAGCCGTTCACGGCCGGAGTGGGCGCGCATGCGCGCGGGGTTGTCCGGCGGCGGTTCGGTCATGCGCTGACGTACGACGGTCATGCCCGGGTCGCCGAGGTGACGCCGACCGCGCGTGTGGCCGGCGGCATCGGCGCTGCGATGATCATGCCGATCGCCCTGGCCGTCATCACCTCCACCTTCCCCGAGGAGCGGCGCGGCAAGGCGATCGGGGTGTGGACCGGCGTCGCCGGGGGCGGCGGCATCCTGGGAATGTTCCTGTCGGGTCCCGCCACGGGGAACCGGTGCGGTGCCTCCGCGCGATGGCCTTCAGATGTGCAGCTCGGGGGGAAAGCCCGTCCAGCGCAGTTCGGCGGGCAGATGCCGCATGTCGTTGGAGAGGAGGACGGAGGCGGGGCGGCCGGGCGCGTAGCGGATGACCGTGAGTGCCGCGTTGCAGTGGCTGAGGCCGAGCCAGCGCCACTTCGGCGCGTGCATGGCGTCCCGGACGAGCCAGGCGACCAGGAAGTTGTGGGTGACGACCAGTTCATGCCGGTCCTCTTCGCCGTCCACCGCCCCGGTGAACAGATCCAGTGCCCGGCGGGCCAGCGCAGGTCCGTGCCTCCGCTCCTCATCGGTGGCACCGGCGAGGAAGCGGAGGTGGAAGTCCGCTGATTCGGCGGGAAGTTCGTCTCTTCCCGGTATGTGGGGCACGTAGTCACCGGCGGCTTCCGAGACGTGCAGAGGGACGCTCCCCAGTCGGTCGCCGATCAGGCGCGCGGTCTGCTCCGCCCGCGGCAGGGGGCCGTGGTGAACAGCTGTGAAGGGGATGCCCCGGAGACGTTGGCCGAGCAGTGCGGCTTGCCGTCGACCGGCCTCTGTCAGCCCGCTCTCGTCCGGTGATGCCTCGCCGTGCCGGACAAGATAGAGGTGACGGGTGGCCGTGCCGGTCATCTTGAGCCCCTCCGGTCCGACAGCGATCTTGTGCATCGATGGACGCTGTCCCCTGACTTCTGGTTCCCCATCGGTGGACACGGACGGTGTGTCTGCCTTCGGACCGATGCCGTCCCGGTCGCCCAGGAGCTCGCAGCCAGGGCTTGACGACGCCCCGGTCGTCGACCGGGGCTCTCACGGACTGCTCCACCTCACGTGGTTGCGGTCAGGATGTGCGCGAGGCCCGAGTCGAGGAGCCGGCGGAGGTGTGCCGGGGTGGGGGCGATCGCGGTGACGAGCAGGGCGGGTGCGTTCGCCAGTGGGGTGAGGACGGCGTGTCCTTCGGTGGGGCTGTCTTCGATGAGGAGTGGCCGGTGGTCGGGTTCCAGGCGGGGATGGACGGCGAGGAGTTGTCCGGCGGCACGGTGGGGGCCCAGGACCGCGGGGCCGTCCCACGCCGGGGCCGGGTCGCCGTAGGTGGTGTGCTGGTCCAGGAGCGGGCGGCCGTCGCGCCGCACGGTCAGGCGGGCGGAGAGAAGGCCGGGGGGTTCGGCTGTGCGGCCGAGGAGCTGTTCCTCGCGCAGCAACAGCCTTGACGTGGCGGTGAGTTCCACGGCGCAGGTCTGGCGCAGGGTGCTGCCGCGGGTGCTGATCAGCGGTTGCGGCAGCCAGTTCACGGACGCGTTCTCGCCGACGGTGAGGCGGATGTCGTAGGTGGCGGGAGCGGTGGTGGGTCCTCGCAGGGCGATGGTGGCGGCGGCCGTGGTCACCTCCAGTTCGGACCGGTCCTCGGCGGTGACGACGACGGCGAGGCGGTCCCCGCCGAGCGGTGCGCTCATGGCCCCGATCACGCTGACCCGTGCCCGCTTGCCGCGGGGACGCAGCCGTCTCAGGTGGAAGGGGCCGTCACTGTGCAGGAGCGGGACGGTCGTGGTGCGGCCGTTGTGGCCGGTCCGGATCCGGGCGGTGGCGTGGACACCGGAGGGATGGGGGGCGGGGGAGTGGTCCTCCGGGGCGCCGGGCAGTTGCGCGGTGCCGTTCACGCGGCGGCCCCGGTACGCCAGTCGGTGAGACGTGCGGTGAGCCAGTCGGTGACCGGGCTGATGCCGTCGGTGGTGGTGAGGCTGGTGAAGGCGACGGGCAAGCTGCCGCGCTGCCTTCGGGCGTCGGCGGCCATGGTGTCCAGGTCGGCCCCGACGTGGGGTGCGAGGTCGGTCTTGTTGATGACCAGGAGATCGGCGGTGGTGATGCCGGGGCCGCCCTTGCGCGGGATGTCGTCGCCGCTGGCCACGTCGATCACGAACACCTGGGTGTCGACGAGTCCGCGGGAGAAGGTGGCGGTGAGGTTGTCGCCTCCGGACTCGACGAGGATCAGGTCCAAGGGGTGCAGTGCCTGTTCCAACTGCTCGACTGCTTCGAGGTTGGCGGAGATGTCGTCGCGGATCGCGGTGTGGGGACAGGCCCCGGTTTCCACGGCGGTGATCCGCTCCGGGGGCAGGACGGCCTCACGGCGCAGGAACTCGGCGTCTTCGCGGGTGTAGATGTCGTTGGTGACCACGGCGATGGACAGCCGGTCGCGCAGCGTGCGGCACAGCGCGGCGACGGTGGCGGTCTTGCCGGAGCCCACCGGTCCGCCCAGACCGACCCGCAGTGCGCGGCGGCTGCCGTCGGGGCGCGTCGTGTCGGCGCTGTGGGTGTGGCGGTGGGGCATGGTCGCGGAGTGGTCGAGGTGCACGGTGGCTCCCGTGGGCGTGGGTCGGTTCAGGACGCGAACAGGCGGACGTTCCAGGCGGCGTGCCGCTCGGCGGTGATGTCCAGCAGCGGTGCGGAGGCGGCGGGCAGCACGGCGACACCATCGGTCGCGACACGGTCCGCCGCGTCGGCGGCGATCCGGGCGACGCCGTCGAGTTCACCGGCGAGTCCGGCGAGGAGCGCGGTGGCGTCGAGCGGGTCCAGGGACAGCAGCCGTACCGCCGCGGTTGCCGGCCCGCCGATGCTCTCGTAGGCGGCGCACCGGGCGGCGTCCAGCGGTGTCAGGCCGGCGGCGCGGGCCGTGACACCCAGGACGACAGGCTGGTGCACTCCCTGTGGCCTCAGGCGGGCGAGTCGGTCGAGGTCCGGAGCGGGCCAGGTGGCACGGGCCGCCCGCAGCATCTGCCGGCCGAGTCTGCGGGCGACCTGACGTAGCGCCGGCACGGGTGTGCGGGCGTCGGCGGCCTCGTCGAGGGTCAGGGGATCGTGTCCTGCGGCCGCGGCGGCGGCGAGTCCGGCCGCGGTCAGCCCGGCGGTGTGCAGGCGCCCCCGGCAGAACGCCTCCAGGCTCGCCGTGTCGTGCACGCCGTGGGAAGCCACCGCGGCCTCCACACCGCCGGAGTGGGCATGCCCGCCGGCCGGGAACCGGCCGTCGGCGAGGACGAGCAGGGCAGCACGGCTCATCAGGCGGCGGCCCGCCTTTCTCCGGACAGCCGACCTGTCCGGTGACGGAGGTCTCAGAAGAGGAAGTAGCGCTGGGCCATGGGCAGTTCGGTCGCGTACTGCCGGGCCACCTGCTGACCGTTCACCGTGGTGCGTACGTCCGACTCGACGGCGCCGCCGATGGTGACGTCGAAGGTGTCGGGGCCGACGACGACCTCCGGCATGCCGTCGTTGTGCACCATGTCGGCCTTGGTCACCCCGCGGGTGTCCTTGATGGCGCGCAGCGGTTTGAGCAGGCCGCTGCGCGACAGCTCGCCGTCGGTGGCGAGCTCGGACACGAAGTTGAAGGAGTTGGCGCCGGGGGAGCGGCCCGTGGAGCCCCATACGGGACGGGGCAGGAACGGTTGGGGTGTGGGGATCGAGGCGTTGGCGTCGCCGATCTGCGCGTAGGCGATCTGGCCGCCCTTGATGACCATGTGCGTCTTGACGCCGAAGAACTTCGGTTCCCACAGCACCAGATCGGCCAGCTTGCCCACCTCGACGGAGCCGACCTCGTGGTCGATGCCGTGGGTGACGGCCGGGTTGATGGTGTACTTGGCGACGTAGCGGCGGGCACGGAAGTTGTCCGCGTGGGCGTCGTCTTCACGCAGATGCCCGTAGCGGGTCTTCATGACGTGTGCGGTCTGCCAGGTCCGCATGATCATCTCGCCGATGCGTCCCATGGCCTGTGCGTCGGAGGACATCATCGAGATGGCCCCCATGTCGTGCAGCAGGTCCTCGGCGGCCATGGTGGAGGGCCGGATCCGCGAGTCGGCGAACGCCATGTCCGCCTCGACCTCGGGATTGAGGTGGTGGCACACGATCATCATGTCGACGTGTTCCTTGACGGTGTTGACCGTCAGGGGCCGGGTCGGGTTCGTCGACGCGGGCAGCACGTTCGGTCTGCTCACCAGGCTGATCATGTCGGGCGCGTGGCCGCCGCCGGCGCCTTCGACGTGGAAGATGTGCAGGCTGCGGTACTTGGAGTCCTTGGTCCTCGGGTCCTCCTTCGTCGCGGCGAAGGTGTGCTGCACGAACCCGGACTCGTTCAGGGAGTCGGCGTGCAGGGCGATCTGGACGCCGGTCTCGTCACACATCCTCAGTGCCGCGTCGATCACCGCCGGCGTGGCGCCCCAGTCCTCGTGGATCTTGAAGCCGAGAGCGCCGGCGGTGACCTGGTCACGTAGCGCCTTCCGCGAGACCGTGCTGCCCTTGGCCAGCAGACCCACGTTCACCGGATACGGGTCCAGCGCCTCGAACATGCGCTGCAGGTGCCACTTGCCCGGTGTCACGGTGGTCGCCTTACTGCCCTCGGCCGGCCCGGTGCCACCACCGATCAGCGTGGTCACCCCCGAGGCGAGCGCCTCATGGATCTGCCCCGGGCACAGGAAGTGCACATGCGTGTCCACGCCTCCCGCGGTCAGGATGCGCCCGTTGCCGGCGATCACCTCCGTCTCGGGCCCGACGACGAAGTCCGACGCACCCTGAGGACTGCCGGGGCTCGGAGACATCGTCTCGGGGTTGTACGCCCTGCCGATCGCCTGGATCCGCCCGTCACGCAGGCCCACGTCGGCCTTCACCACACCCCAGTGGTCCAGGACCAGCGCACCGGTGATGACGGTGTCCACCGGGGCGCGGGGATCGTCCCGCGGGATGTGCGACTGTCCCATGGACTCGCGCATCACCTTGCCGCCGCCGAAGACCATCTCGTCACCGCTGCGGCCGGGGCCTCCGCTCCAGTCCGCGTCGATCCGCAGCACGAGGTCGGTGTCGGCGAGCCGGACCCGGTCGCCGGCCGTCGGACCGTAGAGGTCGGCATACCGGGAGCGCGTCAGCGGATCATGGGGCCGTTCGGTCTCACCGGGCATCGAGGTTCATCTCCTGTTCGCTCTTGCCGATCTGCAGACCCCGGACGACGCGCTCGCCCCCGATGGGGACCAGCCGCACGGTGCGCTCGTCGCCCGGTTCGAAACGCTCCGAGGTCCCCGAGGGGATGTGCAGGCGCATGCCGTGCGCGGCTTCGCGGTCGAATTCGAGCCCCTCGTTGGTCTCGGCGAAGTGATAGTGGGAACCGATCTGGACCGGGCGGTCCGAGGGGTTGCGCACGGCCAGATCCACGTACTCCAGGCCTTCGTTGAAGGCGATCCGGTGCTCCTCGTCGTCCGGCAGAAGTTCCAGCCTGCCCGGATGGACGGCCGGCACTCCGGCTGCCTCGTCGAACGGGTCGTGGATCGTCACCAGCTTCGTCCCGTCCGGGAACGTCGCCTCCACCTGCACGTTGGAGATCATCTCCGGTACGCCGTCCATGACGTCGTCGCGGGTCAGGACACGGCGGCCGGACTCCATGACCGCGTCCACCGTGGCACCGGCCCGGGCCTCCTCGTACACGTGCGCCGTCAACACCGCCATGGTTTCCGGGTGGTTCAACAGCAGGCCCCGCTCACGGCGCCGCCGTGCGACGTCCGCCGCCACATGGATCAGCAGACGCTCCTGCTCGTGCGGAGTCAGATGCACTCGCTCCTCCTTCCTGCTCGTCACTCGACCTGTACGGCCCGGGCCCGCGAGGACGGCGAGCGCCGGTGTGCCGAATGCCGCATACCGATCCTCGTGCCACGAGGGGGACAAGAGCGATGGAATCCCCATTGTTCTCACCAATCGAGTGGAACGGGTGCACAAGGTGGCACGGGGGGCGCTCACGGTACGGCCGCAGCGGCGGCACGAGGAGAGGCCGCGGCATCCGCCGCGGCCGCCTTCTCGCGGGAGCGGCCGCGGAAAGGGGCGAGCGCGGGCAACCTTCGGGGCGTCTCGCGCATCGAAGGTGCATGACGTCCATGCGCACGATGTGCGGGGCAGTGCTGACTGCCGTGGTATTCGCCCTGACGCCCGGTGGGACGGCGGGGGCCGCCGATCCGTCGCCCCTGCCGACACAGGCGTATGCGACGATCGAGGCCGACAAGCAGATCAACGTGGGGCGGGCGGCGCAGCCGGTCGATGTGAGCTGGATGTTCTGGGACGGCGGGGCGCAGGTCCCCGCTCCCACGAACGAGTCGCTCGTCATCGACGCGCGTGGTCTGACGGGCATCGCGGGCGTCACGGTCGACGACCCGAGATGCGAGGCCGACGGGCAGGTCTTCAGCTGCGTCAACAAGGATTCCTCACAGAGACGGTCGGTCGGGTTCACCCTGCGCGTGGCCGAGGGCGCCGCACTCGGCGACACCGGCACCCTCACGTACACCGTCGCCGCGGGGCGTGCGACCGGCGCCACCGCAACGGCGAAGGTGGTCGTCGGCGTCCCCGACCTGGTGGCCGGCAAGGTGCCGGACATGAAGGACGCCGCCGTCGGGTCCCGTATCGACGTCCCGTTCCGGCTCCGCAACACCGGGAACCTGGCCACGGACCGGCGCATCATGCTGCGCTGGGAATCGGTGGGCGGACTGCTCTTCGACCGGAAGTTCTCCAACTGCGCCTACGACGACGGCGACGATCCCACCGAACCGGGCAGCCGGACGACCGTCACCTGCGTGTTCACCGCCCCCGTGGCCGCGGGGGCCACCGTGGAGCTGAGCAGCCCCCTGACCGCCACGGTCGGCGAGCGCGTCCTGACCGGCGTGGTCGACTACTCGGTCAGCCTGCTGAAACCGGGCGTACAACCCGGCGGCGGCAGCCGGCAGGGCACCGGGCCGGCGCTCGGCCTGGTGCCGGTGTCCGGGGCGGGAGGCGCGTTCGAGAAGGGTGCCGGGGGCCGGTTCACCGTCGCGGCCGACAACTTCGCGGATCTCGAGGTCACCGCCACGGCCGAGCCGGGCCGCGGGGCGGGCAGATGGACCCTGGACGTCAACGCCGTGAACCACGGCCCGGCCTCCGCGTACGGGGTCGACGGCAAGGCCGTCGCCGTGGTCGACGTCGTTCTGCCCAAGGGCACGGTCGCGATCGGCAACGCATACATGGAGGGGGAGGACAGCCCTTACGGCCCCTGCCTGCTCCGGGTCGGCAACACCAGGACGGCACCGTTCGAGGCAGGTCACCGGCATTACGTGTGCCCCGTGCCGTTCGGTGTCGCCGCCGGCAAGAGCCAGTTGTTCGAACTGTGGGTGAAGCCGTCCGAGGACTACGACGGCGCCAAGGGCACGGCGACCGTGCGCCCCGGCCCGGCCGGCTTCCCCCTCCACGACCCGGACGCCTCCAACGACAGCGTCACCTTCGCCTTCGGCACGCCGGCCACGCCGACCCCGACGGCACCGCCCGGCGGCACGCTCCCCGACACGGGCGCGCCCCACACGGCGCTCATCACCGCGGCAGGCGCCGGAGCCCTCCTGCTGGGCACCGCGGTCCTCGTCGGCCGGCGCCGCAGGCGCTCGCACTGACCGCCTCCCACGCGCACGGGTGTTCGCCGCTCGCATCGAGGAGGATCATTAATTCGTTTGGCACTCGCGCGGGTGTGTGGTGGGATCGGAGGCAACGGGGGCGGCTCCCCGGCGTGCATCCTTCTCACCTTCTTCGAAAAGACTCGGCGCGCCCACTCTCCGCCCCCGTTCTCCTGTCCCGGGTCGTCGTGGAGGGTTCCCCCGTTGCTCGCTGCCGAGTCCGTACTGCTGCGCCGTAATCAGACCGTGTACGTGGACGGGGCGTTCGCGTCCGGCAGTGGGAACGGAACAGGACCGGCACTGCGCCGGCTGGAGGCCGAACTGCTCGGCCGCGGTCACGTCCTTTCTTCCCGGCTGCACGCGGCGCTCGACTCGCTGACCTCCGAGGAACTGGCGGTCGCGCACACACGCCTGGTCGGGCTGACCGACGGCCTGCTCGGCTCCCACCGCACCCACGTCCCGCTCTTCCGCGGGTTCCCGCGCACCGTGCCGCGGAACACCGACGCGCTGTACGTGGACCGGGTCTTCGCCTACCTGCTGCAGCAGCCGGAGCAGCCTTGCGTGCTGTGCGGCGAGGCACGCACGGTGTTCCCCGTCTCGCCCTGCGCGCACCTGGTCTGCCGGCTGTGCTGGGACGGATCCGACTACGCGGGCTGCCCGGTCTGCCACCGCCGGATCGACGCGGACGACCCCTTCCTGCGGCCGGTCCGCGCCGTCGGCGCCGCCAAGGCACCGGCGCCCGGCCCGCTGCGGCTGCTGCGCCTGGGCGGCGACCGGGCCACCGACGCCACCGCCGTGGTCGACGTCCTACTGGCCCGCCGCACCCCGCTCTCCCCGCAGGACCGCGACGACCTGCTGACGCTGCTGCCCCTCACCCCGGCCGGCCGGGGCCTGCTGCCGCAGGACATCCCGGTCCGGGAGACCAAGGCGATGGTGCTGGGCGCGCTCGTGCGCGAGGCGCCGGAGGGCCTGTCGGTACGAAAGCTGCTGACCGAGCGGCTCACCACCACCACCGACGTGCTGCGGCTGCTCGCCGTGCTCGCCGGCGGTGACGCCGGGCTGGTGACGCCGTCGCGGTTCACGGGCCTGCCGCGCCCCCTGCGCCGCGAACTGCTCCGCGTACTCGACGGCCTGCCGACGCCTTACCTGGTGGAGGACATGCTGCGGCACCCCACGGCGTGGAAGCGGGCCGCGGAGGTCCTGCACCCCTTCGAGCGTCACGCCCGGCATCCGCGCGCCGCCCTCGCCTTCGCGGTACTGCGCGGCACCCCGGTGGATCCCGGTACCGCGTTCGGCGCCGCCCTGCTGGAGACGGCCGCCGCGCACCCGGACGCCGTTCGCGCGGACGGCACCCGACTGCGCCCGGCCACCTGGGCCGGGCGGCTGGAACAGGCGGTGGCCGAGGGCGACGCGGGCAGGGCCGCGGCCCTCGCCGGGGAGCGCCCCGGCGAACTGGTGCGCCGTCTGGACCTGCTGCTTCGCCTGCACACCACCGACGCCCTCGAACCGGAGCTCGAGAAGGCCCTCCTGCGCGGGCTGCCGAAGGTGGGCCCGGGCCCGCTGCTGTCGGCGCTGGGAGCCCTGCGGGTCCGGACCGAGGACCGTACCGGCCGCCGCCGCGTGTTCTTCCCGCGCGGGGAGGTCACCCGGGCCCTGACTGTTCCGGAGCGGCGGGCTCCACTGTCCTCCGGGCTGGTGACGGCGACGGTCACGCTGCTGCGGGAGGAGGTGCTGCGCCGGTTCGCCGCCGGGGAGCCGTACGAGCTGTCGGTGCTGGACGCCTCTCTGGCCGACCTCACCGTGCCGTTCACCGAGCGGTCCACCGCCAGGGCACTGGTGGCAGTGCCCCGGGGCAGCACGCAGACCCTGCCCGAGGGCACGGTGCTGCGGCTGTTCCTGCACTGGACCGAACCACAGGGCAACCGCACGGACCTGGACCTCTCCGTCGCGTTCTTCGACGCCCAGTGGCAGTTCACCGGATTGTGCGACTACACCGACCTGGTGCACGGCACGGACGCCGCGGTCCACTCCGGCGATCTGACGTCCGCCCCGGCGCCGCGGGGCGCCACCGAGTACGTGGACCTGGACCTGGAGCGGCTGGCGGAGCAGGGGGACGTCTATGCCGTCCCG
This sequence comes from Streptomyces sp. NPDC020731, assembly GCF_044334705.1. Lineage (NCBI taxonomy): Bacteria > Bacillati > Actinomycetota > Actinomycetes > Kitasatosporales > Streptomycetaceae > Streptomyces > Streptomyces sp. NPDC020731. Next base: position 92,303 of record NZ_JBIRTN010000015.1, on the reverse strand, counting down.
CTGGTGTTCAGCTACAACAACGTGCCGTTCGAGGAGTTGCCGGACGCCTTCGCGGGCTTCATGGCACTGCCCGCGCACGGCCCGAGGGACGCCTCCTACGATCCGCGCACGGTCCGTCAGCGCTTCGACCTGGCGGGCGACTCGCAGGTGTGCCTGCCGATGATCGTGGACCTGGGCCGTCGCCGTGCGCTGTGGACGGACACCCACCTGCCGCCGACAGACGGCTTCCAGAGCATCGGCTCGCACGGCGGCGGCCGGCTGGCCACGGTGGCCCGAGACCTGTGGGAGCAGTTCGGCTCCGGCAGCCGGACCACCCTGTGGGACCTCGCGGTCTGGCGAGCGGCGGCGCGCTCCGCCGAGGTGGCCGTGATGTCCCGGGAGCCGGAGCCCGCACTGCTGCGGTACCGGCGGCGACCGGACGAGGACGCGGCCGCGTTCGCCGTCAGGGTGTCCTCCATGGAGGACAGCGAGGAGAACCTCCCGCACCCCGACCCTGACGCGGCAGCGGCCGAACACGCGTCCGGCAGGCGGGTGTTCCTGGCGACGGTCCACGGGAACGTCGGGCCGGCGCAGGCTTCGGGCACCCTCTACCGGCTGTTCCCCGGTCCCGGAGACGCCTCGGAGACCTTGGCGCGCGTGACGGCCGGCGACCTGGTCGCCGAACTCGGGTGAACCGACCCCAGGGGCCTGGCTGCCACGGGTTCTTCGGGCCGGTCCACTTCGACCGTACGCGCGCACCCGGGTCATGAACACGCCGCCTCCGGTCCCGCGCCACGGGACCGGAGGCGGTGACGTCACAAGGGGCCGCGGTGGAGCGATCCTGCGGCGTCGGCCTCCGCTGCAGGCCGCGGCAGGGAAGGCACGGCCGGATCACCCGCCGACGGCGGCGTGCTCCCGGCGCGGGTCCCCTCCTCACGGCCGCGGCTCAGTCCCCGACGATCCGGCGCACGTTGTCCACGGAACCGCAGTCGGCCTTCAGCAGCCGCTCACGCTCCTCCCGGAACGCCGCGCCCAACTCCTCCCGCCGCCGCATCGCCACGTTCTCCCGCGCCTGGTTCAGGATGGTCCGCTCCTCCTCGTCGGCGTGGTGGGTGACGGCCTCCACGAGTGCCTCCAGCTTCGAGTCCCACTCCTCGGAGCCGATGTCCTGGACCTCGAGGAGTTCCAGGAGGGCCTTGTTGCCCTCGTCGTGCTCGTGCTCGCCGTGCTCCACCTCTTCGTCGTCGATGTTCTTGTACCGCTTGAGGGCGGGGTAGACCTTGGTCTCCTCGGCCAGCGCGTGTGCCATCAGCAGGCCTGCGAACTCCTGCAACGCGGCAGCCCGGTCGGCCTCGACGCTGCGCATCAGACGAAAGAGATCCTCCATGCGCCGGTGGTCCTGGAGGATGAGCTCGACGACGTCCTGTGTCTCGGCCATGGGACGCGTACTCCTTCACGTGTGAGGAACGGGTGCCTCTACCGCTTGCCCGCTCCTGCCGACTTGAGTGCCTCCGGCTTTGTACAGGTCACCGGCCTTTGCGCCGGTCACCGACGGCGTCCGGCCCGGGAGCGGTCCTGAGCACGGGGCAGGAAGGGCGGTGGGGCCGCGGCCGCCCCTCCCGACGTCCTTCCGGAAAGCACTGAGCCTGCGTGATCCCCGGTCCGGGCCCGGGCACCTCGACTTGATAGGCAAGTGATTACTTGCCTATGCTGTGGTCGTGGCCGAAGACCTGTTCAAAGCGTTGGCCGATCCCACTCGCCGCGTCATCCTCGACGAGCTCGTGGAGCAGTCCGGACAGACCCTGTTCGAGATCTGCTCGCGGTTGGCCATGAAGCATCGGCTCGGCATCTCCCGCCAAGGGGTCTCCCAGCACCTCGCCGTGCTGGAGGCCGCGGGGTTGGTCGAGACGAGGCGGGAGGGCCGCTACAAGTTCCACGACCCGAACACGGCTCCGCTGCGGCAGATCACCGAGCGGTGGCCCCTGCCCGGCCCGTCCGGTCTTGAGGAGAGCACCCCATGAAAATCCATCTGACCAGCGTCTTCGTTGACGACCAGGCCAAGGCCCTGCGCTTCTACACCGAGATCCTCGGCTTCGTGAAGAAGCACGACGTCCCGGTGGGCGAGAAGGACCGGTGGCTGACCGTCGTGTCGCCCGAAGAGCCCGGCGGTACCGAACTTCTCCTGGAACCCGCCGGCCACCCGGCCGTCCGGACCTACCGCGACACGCTCGTCGAAGACGGCATCCCGCTCGCCCAGTTCACCGTCGATGACGTGAGGGCGGAGTACGAGCGCCTGCGCGGCCTCGGCGTCCGCTTCACCCAGAAGCCCTTGGAGGCGGGACCCGTCACCACTGCCGTCCTCGACGACACCTGCGGCAACCTGATCCAGATCGCCACGCAGCCGCAGTAGACGGCAGGAAGGCGGCAGGCGTCCCGTGGGGCGGCGGCGGACGCAGGCGGGCTTCGTCGTCCCCGGTGCGGACGCCGCCGGCCGCCCCTGCCCTCTGCCCGCGGCCACGGGGGCTCACCGCTGCCGCCCGGTGCCGGCCGGTGGCGGAATCCAGCCCTCGTCGACACGTGTCCTGGGCCTGATCCGATCGTTGATCAGCGCGTCATTTCCTACACGAAAGGGATATCCGTGCGTAATCGTCTCGCCGTCGGCGCCGTCGTGGCCCTTGCTGCTGCCGGGGTGCTCCTCCCGGCCTCCGCCTCACAGGCGGCCCCGCCCGCGTCGACCGACCCGGCCGCCGCAGCCGCCAAGGACGGCAGCAGCCTGGGGGACCTGGCGTACCTGGTCCCGAACCTCGCTCGCGGCCTGCTGGAGAAAGCGGACGCCGACAGCGACCGCCCCCACCAGGAACCCGCCGCCGACCCCGAGGCCGGCAGCTAGGGACCGGCGGCCCGCCGGTTGCGCAGCACCTCGTCGGCCGGGCTCGTACCGGCCGAACCGGCGGCGCACGTGGTCCCGCCACTGCGGAGGCCGTTCGCTCCCCGCCCGCGGCAGGCGGGGCTTTTCCGTGCCATCACGGCATCGTGACGGGTGGGTGAAGCGGCCGAGGGCGATCACCCCGGTCGGCACGCGTACGTCCACCGACACTCTTGCCCGACACCCTCGCGGGTGCGGGCACGCCGGTGCGTGCGCTGCCTCCCGGGCACCGAACCCGGCCGCCCCGACGCCCCACCGAACCGGCCGCCCCGACTCGTCGGCAGGCGGGCAGCCCGGAGCGCACCGGTCTTTGGCACCCGGTCGGCACGGCACAGCGGCGTCCACCGGTCCGCTCCGCGGAGAGCCCGCTCTCCTGGCGGACTCCGGTGGGCGCCGCCGTGGTGAACCTCCCGCACGGAGCACCGCCCGTGGCCGCCGCGCACGTCGAGACCGATGCCGATGCCGGTGGCACCGCGCGGGGCGCGGACCTGCCGGAGGTACGACGCGCCCGGCAGGAGATGTCCGCCGTGACCGTTGCGTCCGGCGCCTGAGCTGCCGCCACCGCTGAGCCCGGGTGGTCAGCCGGGGTCGTCGAACATGGCCAGCAGCGCCTGCTCGTCCGTCTTCGGCGCGGGCCGCTCCGGCCGCAGCATCTGCTCGGCCCATACCGTTTTGCCCTGCGGCATGTAGCGGGCGCCCCAGCTGCTGGTGAACTGCGCCACGAGGAACAGGCCGCGCCCGCCCTCCTCGGTCATGGCCGCCCGTCGGATGCGCGGAGAGGTGTTGCTGCGGTCGGAGACCTCGCAGATCAGTGAGTCGTCGCGGAGCAACCGCAGGCCCACGGGCCCCCGACCGCCGTACCGCACGGCGTTGGTGACCAACTCGCTGACCACCAGTCCGGTGTTGAAATCCAGCTCCGACATGCCCCAGTCGGCGAGCTGAGTACGGGTCAGCGCCCTGGCCCGCGCCACGACCGAGGGGTCGGACGGAAGCTCCCAGGTCGCCATCCGGTCCTCGGACAGCCCGTGCGCACGGGCCAGCAGGAGGGCCACGTCGTCGTGCGGGCTGCCGGGCAGGAGGGTGTCCGCGACCCGGTCGCAGATGTCCTCCAGCGTCGGACCACCGCGACTCAGCGAGGCCAGCAGTTGCCCGGTGCGCGCGTCGGTGTCCCCGTAGCCGCGGTTCTCCTTGAGCAGACCGTCGGTGTACATCGCCAGCAGGCTGCCCGCGGGCAGGTCGACGGTGGCGGACTCGTACGGCTGGATCCCGCCGAGCCCGAGCGGCGGACCGCTCGGCAGGTCGATCAGCCGCGCCTCCCCGCCCGGCGTCAGTACGGCGGGCGGCGGATGACCGGCCCGTGCGGCCGTGCAGCGGCACGTCACGGGGTCGTACACCGCGTACAGGCAGGTCGTTCCCGTCGCCGGGTCCTGTTCGTCGGCCGATTCGTCGGGAGTGCGGCTGACCAGGTCGTCCAGGTGGGCCAGCACCTCCTCGGGCAGCAGGTCCATCCCGGCCAGCGTCCGCACCGCGGTGCGCAGCCGGCCCATGGTCGCTGCCGCCTGCAGACCGTTTCCGGGCACGTCCCCGACGACCAGCGCCACGCGCATCCCGGACAGCGGGATCGCGTCGAACCAGTCCCCGCCCACACCGGCCCTGGCGTCCGCGGGCAGATAACGGGAGGCGAGTTCGGCAGCGCTCAGCCGGGGCAGGGCGTGCGGAAGCAGGCTGCGCTGCAGGGTCAGGGAGGCCTGGTGCTCCCGGCGGTAGTGGCGGGCGTTGTCCACGCTGATCGCGGCACGGGCCGCCAGTTCGCCCGCCAGCTTCAGGTCGTCCTGCTCGTACGGCTTCGTCCTGCCGCGGCGGTAGAAGCCCGCCAGGCCCAGGAGGGAGCCCCGCGCGGACAGCGGCGCGCCCAGGTAGGAGTGCACGCCCTCGCCGAGCAGGTCGACGGGGTGCGCCCGGTCGGCCGGCGCCCCGGACAGGGCGGCGGTCAGCACCGAGTCCGTCACCGGCTGTCCGGTCTCCAGGCACCGGGCCTGGGGCGTACCGGCGGGGTAGCCGGCCGGCTCGTCCACGCCGCCGGCCGGGGTGTCGCGGGAGTCCTCGCCCGCCCAGGCGGCCACCCGGCGCAGTGCCACGTCGGGGCGTGGCGGCCCGGGCGGTGGCTCTTCGCCCGCCAGGACACATTCCACCAGGTCGACGACGACCAGGTCGGCGAAGCGCGGCACGGCGATCTCCGCCAGCTCCTCGGCGGTACGCCGCATGTCCAGGGTGGTGCCGAGCCGTACACCCGCCTCGTTCAGCAGGGACAGCCGCCCGCGCGCCTCGGCGGCGAGCCGGCCGACGCCCGGCTCGCCGACCAGCAGCAGCCACGCGTCGGCCGGTCCGGCGGTGTGCGGTTGCGCCGTCGCACCGGGCGCGTTCGCCCCCGCCGTCACGGTGGGACGGCCCAGGAGCGGCACATGACGACCGTCGGGGGCGGTCGCGGTGGCCGGACCCGGTGCCCCCGCGCCGCGGGTGTCCTCGAAGCTGACCTCGACCGCCGCGCCCTCCGCGTCGCCGTGGTGCAGCTCCCGGCGGCGCAGCACGGCCACGCGGCTGCCCGCGAGTGGCACCTCGGCGAATGCCTCGCCGGCCGAGGAGATCAGTTCGACGGCCCGCTCCAGCAGCATCAGCTGCTCCTGCGAGGCCAGGTGGGGCGCCGGTCCGCCGAACCGGTACAGCTCACCCGAGCCGAGGTCCAGCTCGGTGTGCCCGCCGCCGCGCTCCCTGGCCCGGTGGAAGGCGCGCATCAGCTCGAGCTCGCGGGCCGTGCTCAGCTCCAGCAGGCGTTCCCCGATGCGTTCGGTGGCTTCCCGCAGGACCAGTGCCATGCCGGGATCGGCCAGCACCCGGGGCACGGAGAGGTTGACCGCGCCCCGCACGGTGCCGCCCACCGGGTCGCGCACCGGCGCGGCCATGCAGGTCAGCTCCTTGAGGCCGTGCAGGAAGTGTTCGTGGCCGACGACCACGAACGGTGCCCGGGTACTCAGCACCATGCTGACGCTGCTGGTCCCCATGAACCGCTCGTCGACATTGGCGCCCGGCACCAGGGAGGCGGCGTCCATCAGCTCCAGCCCCGCCGGGTCGCCCCGCCGGTCCACGATGTTCGCCCGTGAGTCGGCCAGCGCCACGGTCACCGGCACGCCCGAGAACCGTTCACGCAGGCGGTCCAGCACCGGCGCGGCAGCCCTGATCAGCCGGGAGTCGGGATCCAGGTCGCTCTCGACCGGCAGGGCCGCCCCCTCGCGGTTGATGCCGAGCGACTGCGAGCGCTGCCAGGAGGCGAGGATCTCCGGACGTACTCCGGCGACCGGCTGCGGCCGGTCGCCACGACTGCTGCCCGGAGGAGTCGGATACGGGTCCACAACATCAGGGTAATCGGGCAAATGGGGCGTGCGCTCGGTCGTGAACGTCTCGGAGGCGGAGGTCCGGACCTGCCGGGGAACGGACCGTCGTGTTGTCGGGTGGCCGGTCCTGCGCCCACGGGCACAGGACCGGCGGGCGCGCGGTGTCGTCCTCGCGCCGATCGTCCCTTCCCTTCCTGTCCGTCCGCCGCCGCGGCGCCCGCCGTGCAGGGGGTGGAGGCCACCGCGAACCGGCAGGGCACCCCGGCCCGGGCGTCCGGACACGGACGGGCCGTGTTCTCCCGGCGGCCCACCGGACCAGGTGGTCCTCCCGCACCGCCTCCGGCAGGGGGCCCGCGGCCGAAGCGACCGCGCTCCGTCACGACGCCACGGTCACCATGGGCATGTCACGGACCGCGATCGGGTTCAGTACCGGTTCCCGCACCGACAACAGGGGCGCGCCACCTGCCGGAGCCCCCGTCCGGCGCACCGTGGCACCGAGCGCCTCGTCCGAGGACGCCACGCCGCCGCCCCCGCCGGGGCCCTTCTCCGCGCAGCGTCGGTCAACGCGTCAGTCCCCCCGGACGACGGGCCGGTCACTGCGAGCAGCACGTCCGCACCGTCGGCCACCTCCGGATCGACCGGGCACCTCGGCGGGCCGTGACGACCTGCGGCAGGCGGGCCCGGCCGCCCGAACGGCATGGGGCAGGTCCCCTCTTGTACCGCGTTCGGAGATCGCGTGCGGCGAGACGATGAGGGCGACTGCGACCGCCGCCCCGCTCCGGAGGCCGATGCCGGGCGGCGGGTGTGTCTGCTCCATGTGGCCGTAAGCGCTGGCAGTCGTCCGGGCAGGGGATTGTGATGAGCGCACGAGCCCCGCTCCTCCCTCCGTGAAAGCGAGCCACCCGTGATCGTGAAGAAGCCGCACGCGTCGGGTGTCCGTGCCGGGCACGTCCACGGGCTCGGTCTCCATCGGTCCGTCGGTCCTGTCCTGGTGCGCCTCACGCGGTGTGGAGGAGAAGGACGAGGAGCCCTCGACCGCTGGGGCGTCCTCGTCGGCCGATCACGGGCCGCCCGGCACCGATCGCGTCGAGGGGAGTGCTCCGGTACGGCACACGGTGACCCGGGCAGGGATTCACGGGTCCCGTGTCCGTTCCAACCCCGAGGTCCGCACCCGCTGTCTCGACGCGGTCGGACAGGAAAAGCAGAGGTGTGACATGGACAAGTCCGAACTGGCTCGGGCCGGCGTGCGCAAGGCCGCGCAGGGAGGCCACGACATCCGCCAGGAAGACGCGGAGCAGGTGATCGACGCTCTGTTCGGCACGGTCGACATGGCGGGTGTGATCGCTGAGGCACTCAAGCGCGATGAAGCGGTGGTGGCCGGCAGTTTCGGCCGCTTCCACGCCGACGAAGGCTCCGCCGCTTTCCAGCCGGGCAAGGCCCTGACCGAGTATCTCCAGGACACTGCCCCGTGACGGGACCGGATCGTGGTCACCGGCAACCCGCTCACCACCGTCCGGGCGGACCGGTCGGAGGCGCTCCTCGAAGGCGACCTGCCGCGCCGGCTCGCCGCCGCCCAGGCGTTCGACGTGGCCGGCTGACGATGCCGCCCGTTCCGAGCCCGCATGACGAACACGGTGTGCCGCAACGGCCGACGGATCGCCGCGTACGGTGGGCGGGCTGAGGGGGCCGGTGCCGGCCGTCTGCGGTCCTGCCCCGGCCACATAGGCCGACGGCCGTGCGCACCGTGGAACTGCTGCCCGACACCGCCACCGAGATGCGCGTCCGGGAGATGTGGCGCATGATGGCCGCCGCGGGACTGCCCAGCCTCGCGGAGCACCGGCACCCGACCAATCGGCCCCATCTGACCCTCGCGACATGCGAGGAACTCCACCCCCCGGCCAGGTCGGAGCTGGCCACGCTCCTCGACGGCGGGCTGCCTGCGCCGTTCCGGCTGGACGGGCTGCTGCGCTTCGACGGACGTACCCGCGTGCTCGCCTGGCGCGTCGCCGAGGACGTGGAGCTCCTCGAACTGCACCGGCGGGTGTGGGAGGTACTCGCCTCCACCGCCGCTCACCTCAACCCGCTGCACGCTCCGGGACGCTGGATCCCGCATGTGACGCTGGCCCGGTCGCGCCGCACCTCGGCACGGTGGCCCGACCACCTTCTGCCCACCGCGCTGTGCGAACCCCGGGAGGCGGCTTTCACCGGCGCGCGCAGCTACGACTCCACGACGCGTACGGTCGAGAGCCTCGGAGGTGAGGCCCGCCCGCCGGCCGGCTGAGAAGGCGGCCGGCCGGCGGGCGGGCCCCCGCGCGGCGGTGGATCCTCACTGAGCCGACGTACGTTCCGCCGCTGGGGAAGGACTTCGTGAAGGAGCGTTTCCCCGTCGGGGAACCGCCGGCTGTCGGCGCTCCGCGACGCGGTGTGGGGCACGGTTCCGCTCGAACCGATGAGTGGTGGGCCCCGGGCGAATGCGCGGAGCGACAAGGCAGGTGGCCGTCGGGGGTGCCGTCAGCCGACGCTGTTGCGCAGCCGGGTGATGGCGGCCTGCAGATCGTCGAAAGCGTGCTGTTCGTGACGCGGAGTCGCGCGTGCTGTCGGCAACAGGCTGTCGCGTGTTGCTCGGGCACGGGCGTAGGCGTCGAAGCGGGTGACGACTTCGTTGACGAGATCGAGGGGTGGGGGAGAGGACGGGTGAGGTCGGTCCTGGTACGGCATGACGGGTCATTTCGTGGCGGAGGGGGCAGGGTCCGGGCCGTGGGTCACCCGGGAGTGACGGACCGGACGCCGAACGCGATGCCGCGCGGGTCGCTGTGGACCATACGTGGATGCGTCGACCGTCGCAGGTGGGCAGGTCGGCAACCTGGCGTGCCTCCGGATTGCCGGAACCAGGCATGGTGAAGCTCATGACCGGCTTGATGTACGCGGATCCGCCGCAGGAAGCAGTGTGGGGGACGGGCGGGCCTGACCGTGGGGGAGAGGCGGTAGGAGACCGGACGACTGCGACGAGGCACCCGGCGAGGAGCGCGGCAGCCCGGCCGCCCAGCTCGGGCAGCGAACCGAACGGGGGTTCCCGGCGTTCCGCAGGCGCGTCATCAGGTGCCGGTCCGGCGCCGGTGAGGGGCGGTGCGGTCGACTCGCGCCCGTCCTCCCCCTGGTGTCCTTCCGTACGGTGACGGCTCGCATCGTGACCGACGGGCGGACGGTGCACACCGGGCCCGGCCGGACGAACACAGCCGGCCGACGCTGCCGGGATCAGGCAACGGGACAGGCGTGCACGTGTCCTCGCGGCACGTGGCACGGCCGTGCGGGCGAACCCGGTCGCGGTGTGCCGCGGGTGTCGGCTGGTTCACCGACGTGCAGACCGGGTCCGGCGCTCCGGGGAGCTTCGCGTACGAAGGGTCGCCCGTACGCCGGCGGGCCGCCTTGCCGCGGCCCCCGGCCGAACCGGCGGTGGGGCAACGGGCGGAGCGCCGCGCTCGGACCGGGCCGCACGCCTGGCCCGGCGTCGGCCGGTGGTCGCGTACCACTGGACAGCGAGAGACAGCGCCAGGACGGCTTCGACCGCGTCACCGCCGTAGTACATGACCTGTGCGCCGAGGCGCAGGTCGTGTGGTGCGAACGAGGTGCCCGGCGGACCGGTGGCATACATGCTCCTGGCGAGGACGGCGTGGGCCGTCCCCGCCAGGAGCAGCGTCGCCGCCCGCAGCGGCGGGCTCCACCGGCGGCGTACGGGATCGAGTTGGCAGACGGCGGCGGAGAAGAGCAGGCCCGCGAGCAGCATGTGCAGTTCGAGGACGGCGCTCAGGGCGGGGCGGTGATGCGCGGCGGACAGCAGCTCGGTGCGGAACAGCAGCCACAGCCCACCCATGTCGACGACCGCGGCCATCGGAGGAAACAGCAGCCACGCGGCGAAGGGGGAGTGCGCCGTGCGCAGCAGCCCTCGGCGGAGCACGCCCGGTGGCAGCACGCGCAGGGCGAGGGTGAGCGGGCGTGCGACGACGAGCAGGACGGGACCGGCCATGGCCACGAGCAGGTGACGCGCCGAATGGACGGTGAACGGTCCACCCGGCAGCCACCCGCACAGTCCCCAGATCAGAGCCACGCCCCCGGCAAGGAAGGCGCAGTCCCGTCGCCACGGCCAGGCGTCGCCCCGGCGTCTCAGCCCGGCGGCGGCCGCGACATACGCGGCACAGACCAGGACGCACGCGAGGACGGCCACCGTGACGGCCGGAGGCGGGTGTTCCGTCACGGCGACCGTCGCCCCCGTCGCGCGGCCCGGGTGAGGACACCCAGGCCGACCAGGAGCAGGGCGAGGCCCGTCAGGTTCCACGCCCAGTCGTACGGGGTGACGTCGACGCCGTAGCGGATCCGGTGCAGGCGCAGCAGCTTGTGGTCGACGACGCCGTCGAAGACCTGGAAGGCGCCGAGGCCGAGGAAGAAGCCGCCCCGGGCGTGTGCGGGGGACAGCGCGTGGCGCCGCCGCAGGTCCGCGAAGAGGAAGAAGCCGGCGATCAGCGCCAGCAGTTCCGCGGTGTGCAGGAAGCCGTCGGAGACCAGCCCCGCGCCGGAGGTGGACCGGTCGTAGAAGTGGTGCCAGTGCAGGATCTGGTGGAAGACGATCTCGTCCAGGGCCGCCATCACGGCCGCGCCGATCATCGCGCACACGAGCAGTGACCGCAGGGGGTCGGCTCGTCCCACGTCCTCGGGGTCCGCCCGGTGGTCACGGGTCCTCACGGTGCGCGTCCGCCTTTCCGAACGGGGGTCGTCCATCGCTCTCCGTCTGCCCCGCGGAGCGTGAGACCGGGTCGGCCGGTGTCGTGGGCGACGTCCGGCCGGCCGGGGTTCATCAGGGAATCGGTCTCGTCACCCGGCCGGGGCCGGCCGGGTGACGAGACCGGTGGTGTCGGAGCTGCGGCGGAGACGGGTGAACTCGTGGAGTTCCTCCGCCCGGGAGCGCATCCGCACATCTGTGCCCGTAACGATGGCCGTCAAACAGCAGGCGCCGAACCCCGGACGGCGGGCTGCGGAGCAACCGGCGGCTCCGGCCGCAGCGACCACGTTCCTTCTCGGTCGGGGCCCGAACCCAGGATCACGCTGTCGTAGGGGAACGACTCCTCGACCCTAGCCGCGCCGAGCACGTCCGGCACCCGCAACGGCTGTCGGCCCCGGCACCGGCGTACCCCGTGCCGCGGCCGGCCGCGCCGCTGCCGACGAGGGCCGCCGGGCGCCTGCCGCCGCACGCGTCCTCCCACGGCCCGGTGCTCCTGGCCCGCGGTCCCGCGGGCCTGCCCGTGGGCGTCCGCTCCGGTCCCCATGGCACTCCGAACAGACCGAGCACGGCCTGCGGGTGCCGGCCCGCTGCGGACCTGCCCCCGCCCCGGAACAGTCGAGCGGAACCGTCCGTCAGTCCTTGCCGACGACGACCACCTCGTCCGCGGCCGTCCATCTGCGCCGCTCGGCTTTGGGCGGGTTGATCCGCACGCCGTGGCCGGGACTTGTCGACAAACCTTCGTGACTTCGGTAACCGATGGCGCATTCGCCGCGACGACGTGCCGCGGCCACGACTGTGGCGAAGGACGTCTCACGCCCGGGCAGTACGTAGTCGGTGGCCGGCCGCAGGCGGACCCCGGTGCCGTCGGCGGAGAACAGTTCCTCGAACACCGCTGCCAGATGACGGTTCTGGGAGATCTGCGCCATGAGCAGGCCGATGAGCTTGCCACTGATGATCACGTCGGCTCCGGGACGGATGGGGGCCAGCGCCCGGTTGCGGTCGTCGATCAGTTCGGTGACGACCGGCAGTTCGCGCCCGGTGGCCTCCTCCAGCCGGCGCAGCAGCAGGAGGGTGACGAGCGTGCGGTTGTCCGGGTCGTCCGGTGGTTGTCCGGGAGCGGGATCCCGGCCGAGCACGATCACGCTGTCGTAGGAGTGAACGTCCAGACGCCGCAGGGTCTCGAGGCGGGTGACGTCCCCGTGGTGCAGTGTCAGGGCCAGGCCGGTGCCGCCGTCCGCGTCGGCCTCGTTCACCTGCCGGACCGTCGCCTCATCACCGTCCGCCACCACGTCGACGGCGGATCCGGGCCGGGCGCGGCGGCGCAACTGGTCGACCATGAGCGGCGCCCGGCGGTTCCAGCCCAGCAGGAGAACCCGCTCCGCTCGCGCGGGTGTCGGCGGCCCGGACGCCATCGCCCCCTCCTCGACCAGCTCCGCGCAGTCGCCGAGCCAGGTCGTGTCGTCGTCACGGGAGATGACGATGAGCAGGTCGTCCGCGGCGAGGGGCGTGTGCCCCGGCGGGTTGAGCAGGGGGGCGCCTGAGCGCACCATCCCGACGACGCTCGACGTCGGGTAGGACAGCAGCGCGTCGCCGAACGGCCGGCCGGCCAACGACGGCTCAGTGATCAGGTAGAACTCGTCGCCGGCGAAGTCGAGAAGTTCCTGGTGGACGAGGGAGAGCCCGGGGCGGCGCGCGGCCTGGACGATCAGCCGGGCGGTGACGGTGTCACTCTCCAGGATGACGCCGCCCGGTCCGGCGGCGAGACGGGCAGCCAGGAGGTAGCGGTCGTCCCGGACGGCGGCGACGACGGGCGGAAGGGTGGCCTCCCCGGTCAGGGCCGCCCTGAGCGCCAGCAGCGTCTTGACCACCTCGGCGTCGGCGTCGGGCTCGTCGTGAGGCATCACCAGCACGACACCGGCCGTCTCCGGGCTGGTCAGGCCGAGCAAGGCCGGGTCGGTGGTGGGGCCGCTGCGACAGATCAGCCGCGTACGGCCTACGGGACCCACCTTCGTGCCCAGGGCCTCCTCCATGGCGGTTTTGTCCCGGTCGGCCAGGACGGCCACCGCCGCCCGCCGCTGGTTGGCGTTGGCGGCCACCAGCTCGCTCACCACCGTGAAGACCTGCTCCGACCAGCCCAGGACCACGGCGTGCCCTTGTTCGAGCACCGTGGAACGGCCCCGGCGCAACGCGGTGAGCCGCTCCGTCAGCGCCGTCGTGATCAGACCGACGAGGGTCGAGACGTACAGCAGAGCGACCAGTGCGAGCAGCAGCGACATCGTCACTCGCAGCGGCGTCCCCGTCGAACCGCCCAGCCGCAGTGTCTCCCCGGTCAGGCGCCACACCCGCGCGAACCGGTCCGTCAGGGACGCCGGTGCGTCGGGGTCGGTCCACACGAGCACCGCACTGGCCGGGACGACGACGGCCAGACACAACAGGGCCATCCAGCCGACGAGGGCGGAGGCACCGCGGGTCAGCGTGCTGTCGAACCAGTAACGGGCTCTGTCGCCGAACCGAGCGCGCGGCTGCGCCACCGTTCCCCCCTTGGTCGTCCCGCACTCCTGTGAGCCCGGGGCAATGCCGCGTACGCGATGCGCCGCGCGAGCCCGCCGGAGAGCACGGATGGATACGCATCTGGCAGTGTGCGGAATCGATCGCGTCGGCATCGGGGGGTTGCCCGGCATTCATCCCTTCGGGTCCCCCGGACCGTCCGCACCGGCGGACCGGCTGTGACGTCAGTGCTCGTAGCCGTCTTCGCTCCTTCGGGTCAACTCCGGGGCCAAAGCCGGACACCCGGTCACAGCCGCCAGTACAAAGGCCGCCATGACTGAAGATCACACAGTGGTGCGCCCGGACGGCGGCTTCTCCCGGAGGAGCTTCACGGCGGCGGCCGGCACGGCCACGGTGGCCACGGCCCTGACCGGCGGTGCCGCCGCGGCTCTGCCCGCACCGGCCGCCCCGGGCGGGAGCCGTGGCCCCGACTTCGACCGGTGCCTCGCTGTCGCTCGCGCACTGCTCGTTCTGGACTCCGACGACCGCCCCCTCGTCCCGCGTTACCGGCGCGTCCTCCAGGAGGGACTGCCGTCCCACCGGCGGACACGCCCCATGGACGTCCTGGTCGTCGGCGCCGGTCCGGCCGGGCTGGTGGCCGCCTGGCTGCTGAAGAGGGCCGGTCACCGGGTGACGGTGCTGGAGGCCAACGGCAACCGCGCGGGCGGACGTATCAAGACCTTCCGCAACGGCGGCCACGAACACGCCGGACAGCCCTTCGCCGATCCCCGTCAGTACGCCGAAGCGGGCGCGATGCGCATCCCCGGCAGCCATCCCCTGGTGATGGAGCTGATCGACCGGTTCGACCTGAAGAAGCGCCGTTTCCACTACGTCGACGTCGACACCGAGGGACGCCCCGCCCACCGCACCTGGATCCACGTCAACGGCATCCGCGTGCGACGCGCCGACTACGCCCGCGCGCCCCGGCGCGTGAACCGGTCCTTCGGCGTCCCCCGGGCCCGCTGGGACACCCCCGCCGCCGTCATCCTGCGCTCCGCGCTGGACCCGGTGCGCGACGAGTTCAGTTACGTCGACCGCGACGGCAAGCGGGTCGGCAAGCCGCTTCCCAAGCAGCTGCAGGGCTGGGCCCGCGTGGTGCAGCGGTTCGGTGACTGGTCGATGTTCCGTTTCCTGACCGAGCACGCCGGCCTCGACGAACGGACCATCGACCTGATCGGCACCCTGGAGAACCTCACCTCCCGCCTCCCGCTGTCCTTCATCCACAGCTTCATCGGCTCCTCCCTCATCAGCCCCGACACGCCCTTCTACGAGCTGGAGGGAGGCACGGCCGTACTGCCGGACGCCCTGCTGGAACGGGTGCGCAAGGAGGTGCGGTTCGACCGCCGTGTCACGCGCATCGAGTACCACCACCCCGACCGTCCGTCGCCGGACACCGAGCACGTCCGGAGCAAGGGCCCGCACGTGTGGGTGGACACCGTGTCCGAGGGCCGTGACGGGCCCGTCGTACGCGAGCAGTTCACCGCGGACGTCGCCGTGGTGACGGTGCCGTTCTCCGGACTGCGCCACGTGCAGATCGAGCCGCCCATGTCGTACGGCAAGCGCCGCGCCGTCTGCGAGCTGCACTACGACAGCGCGACCAAGGTGCTGCTGGAGTTCAGCCGCCGCTGGTGGGAGTTCGGCGAGGCCGACTGGAAGCGTGAGCTGAACGCCGTCGAGCCGGGCCTGTACGACGCCTACCGCACCGGCCGCACCGCTGCGGACGGCAGCCTGCTCGGTGCCCATCCCTCCGTGCCCGCCGGGCACATCTCAGCGGGCCAGCGCACCCACTACGCCGCCAACCGCGCGCTGGTGCGCGACCAGCCGGAGGCGGTCGACGTCGTGGGGGGCGGATCGGTGTCGGACAACGCCAACCGGTTCATGTTCCACCCCTCCCATCCGGTTCCCGGCAGTGCGGGGGGCGTGGTCCTGGCGTCCTACAGTTGGGCGGACGACGCGCTGCGCTGGGACTCCCTGGACGACGAGGCACGGTACCCGCACGCCTTGTGCGGTCTCCAGCAGGTCTACGGCCGGCGCATCGAGGTCTTCTACACCGGCGCGGGCCGCACGCAGAGCTGGCTGCGCGACCCCTACGCCTACGGGGAGGCGTCCGTGCTCCTGCCCGGGCAGCACACGGAGTTGCTGTCCGCCATCCCCGGGCGCGAAGGGCCGTTGCACTTCGCCGGGGACCACACGTCCGTCAAGCCGGCGTGGATCGAGGGAGCCGTGGAGTCCGCCGTCCGTGCCGCCTTGGAGATCCACACGGCATGAGCCGGGCGGTCCGCCGAACCACGGCGCGGGCGCAGGCCGCGGCGCACCGGTGCCAGGGCCTGCGGCCCCCGCGGTACGACGTCGTTGCCGTCACCGGAACGGCCGCGGTACGGGGAACCGGTGGCCCGTCCGGCGCCGTGAGCGGCCGGTCCAGGCAGCGAGGCCGTCGCGGAGTTCGCTCACGACGGCCTCGTGGTGCCGGCGGGCGGACATCGAGTGCTGGGCGGCCGACACCGTCCCGCGTCCCGCCGGACCTCTCCGCCGCAAGGCCGGGTTCGTGCGCCGGGAGGCTGTGGCCGGCAGGATCCCGGTCTCGAGCGGAAGTCTCCATGCGGTGATCGGCCCGCCGCAGGACGCGGTCGAGGCGGTCGTGCGGGACCGCATCGCCCGTGACCACCGTGCGGGGCCGCGCCGGACCCAAGGGCCGAAGTCCGCGTGGGCTCGACGCCGAGCCGCGGGAGCCGCAGGGCCGAGTCCCCGGCCGCGTGCCGGCGCCCGCACCGCCGGCCCGGAGTCCGGGAACGCGCAGGCGCACATGGCGGACAGCGGAGCGGGACAGCGCTTGGCGACTGTCCTGCCCCGCTCGCCCGGCTTCCGGCCGGTCGCACCGTTCATGGGACCGACCCGGCCGGCTCCGCTGCCGCGGTCCGCGAGTTCCCCGGCCCGTGGCGAACCCTTGCCGGAAGGGCCGTCGTCACCTCTGCGGACGCCCGGCCTCCTCGAGCCGTCGGTGCGAACGGCTCCCGCCCCGGCTGCGCAGAGGGGCGTCCGCCTCGGTGAGGACACGGTGGACGAACCCGTACGACCGCCCGTGCGCTTCGGCGATGGCCCGTATGGACAGGCCGTTCTCGTACTGCTCCCTCATCTCCCGCGCGAGTTCCTCACGGGCCGTGCCGGTGATCTGTTTGCCCTTGTCCACGACTCGTCTCCTTCGGTGATCGACGTCTGGCCGTGATCGTCGTCTACCCCCGACAAGGGATGAGCCACAGAACGGAAACGTGTTGCCGCCCGGCGCCGTGGAGGGGGAACAATCCGCGGGCGGGCGTGGTTGGGAAGGGCGTGGTCGTGGAGGGGACAGTGTCCCCGGGCCTCACCTGTTGCCCGCAGGGACGATCGTTCGGCTGAAGCCCTGCGGAGCCTTCCGCCGCGTAGGCGACCGCCCTCCACGATCACGCACCGAGCGGCTTCGGCCCGCGTCCGGTGGCGCGCCGCCCGGGAACGAGCGGTGGCCCTGTCCCGCGGAAAGCGGGATCGCCGGAATACACCACGTGCCGACGCTGTTGCACACCATGTATGACATGTCCGAGTCAAGCGGCTCGGGCCGGTGGCGGAAGGAGCACCCCATGGCACGCAGCACCACGCGGCCGGTCGTCAGGCTGAGGTCGACGGCAGGTACGGGAGTCACCTACGTGACTCGCAAGAACCGTCTGAACGATCCCGACCGGCTGGTCCTGCGGAAGTACGACGCGGTCGCCGGCGAACACGTCCTCTTCCGCGAGGAACGATGAGAGCCGCCTCCGTCGCCCGGCGGCGGAGGCACCCCGGGAAGGACATTCCGTGAGGCACGGCATCCATCCCGTCTCCCGCCCGGTCGTCCTCCGCGACCGGCTTCCGGCTGCTGACCCGCTCCACCATCGGGGCACAGCACACGGTCGAATGGGAGGACGGCGCCACCTGTCCGGTCGTCGACGTCGAGATCCCGTCGGCCGGCCACCCGTTCTGCACCGGCACCTCGCGCGTCGTGGACACCGCGGGACGCGTGGAACGCTTCGAGCGGCGCCACGGCCCCGCCCGCACCCGCCGCTGACAGCGGTACCCCCGGTCCGGTCCCGCGGAAGGAGATCGTGATGAAGGTACGCAAGTCCTTGCGCTCGTTGAAGGCCAGGCCCGGCGCCCAGGTGGTGCGCCGACGGGGCGTGACCTTCGTGATCAACAAGAAGGATCCGCGTTTCAAGGCCCGCCAGGGCTGACGGGCCGCTTCACCGACGGACGGCCCGGCACCGCACTCGCGGTACCGGGCCGTCCGTCGTGCCGGCGGGGGGGGGGAGGGGACAGGCCGTGGCCCGGTCGTCCGTCCGGGCCGGCGCCGGTGGTCGTCGCACGCTTCGTGCCGGAGCGGGCCGGACGCGGGTCGTGGCGGCGTGGCGCGGCGCCTCACGGACCGCCGCCCGGCCAGGATGGAGAGGCGACGCGTCCACGTCCCGGCCACAGCCCGTGTGGAGCACCGGTGAGCGGACGGGAGTGCCGGACGTCGGGGCCGACGGCCACGCGGGCCGGTCGAGGCGGACGTTCTGGAGGCGAGATGACGGTGGACCGGGTCGGCATGGTCGTGCACGGCGGGCGTCCCGAGGCCGCGGAGGCCGCTCGCACGGTCCGGGACTGGTGTGCCGAACACGCGGTCGCCTGCAGGGACATCGACGTGTGGAACGACGGCGGACGGCACGGCGCCCGGCAGGAGGTGGCGGCGGCGGGCGATCCCGACCTCATCGTCACCCTCGGCGGAGACGGCACCTTCCTGCGCGGGGCCCGGCTCGCCGCCGCCGTCGACGCGCTGGTACTCGGAGTCGACCTCGGCCGGGTGGGCTTCCTGACCGAGGTGCCCGCGGCCGTGGTGCGCGCGGCGCTGGACGCCGTACGCGAGGACCGGCACGACGTGGAGCGGCGCATGCTGCTGACCATGCGCGCCTCGCGCCGCCTGGAGGTGCCCTCGGACATCGAGGCGCTCATGAGGTACGGCCGGGGCCCGCTGCTGCCCCCGACGAGCGTGCGCTCCGACTGCGAGACGGGCGGCGAGTGGGGCGTCCCGCTGGACGTGGCCGCCCTCAACGACGTGGTGCTGGAGAAGCTGGCCAGGGACCGGCAGGTCTCGGCCGGGGTCTACATCGCGGGCCGGCTGCTGGCCTCGTACTCCGCCGACGCGCTGCTGGTGGCGACACCGACCGGCTCGACCGCCTACAGCTTCGCCGCCGGCGGCCCCGTGGTCTCGCCGCGCGCCGAGATGCTGGTGTTCACACCGGTCGCGCCGCACATGACGTTCAACCGCTCGGTCGTGGCCGCCCCGGACGAACCCGTCGGGCTGCGCGTGCTCGAACGCTCCGGCCGCGCCGCCGTCAGCATCGACGGCCAGCTCCGCGGCGTCATCGGCCCCGGGGACTGGATCGGCGTGTACGCGGCACCGCGCAGGCTGCGCGTCGCGCGACTGGGCCCGATGGACTTCTACGGCCGCCTCCGCGACCGTATGAACCTCACCGACGCGCCCGCCGCGGTGGCCGACGGCATGCCCGCACCCCTCTGGCCGGTGAGCGGCCCCCCGCCGGGAGACCTGGCGCACCTCGCCATGCCCCACGGCCCGGCCCCGGCCGGGTGAGCCGGACTTCTGTTCTCCCCGCCGCGGCTCGGCGGTGGGGAGCGCCCGGCGTCGCCGGCGGGTCCCTGTGACGGCCCGGGCGTCCGTCGCGGGGACCCACGGCTTCGCCGGGGGCCCTCACCCGTCATGGTGGAGGCGCGGCGGCTGGTGGGTGCGGGTGCGGAGGGCGAAGGCGGCGAGCGCGGTGGTGGTCATGGCGGTCAGCCAGGCCGTGCTGTGGAGCAGAGGGCTCAAGGTGGCGTTGCGGGTGAAGCCCGCGGCGAGGCTGGTCTGCAGGGAGCCGTAACTCGGAAGCAGCTCGACCAGGGCTTTGTCGGCGCTGGTGCTGGCGACGGGATTCTGCGGCGCGAGGTCGATGATGCTGGCCATGATGATCGTGACCAGCCCTTCGACCTCGCCGCGCAGGAAGAGGGCCAGGCACATGCCCATGGCCCCGTAGACCAGGCAGACCGCCAGGACCGCGATGCCGAGGAGGAAGGGCTGGAGGGGAGACCAGAACAGCAGCATCCAGACGGTGGCATAGGTGCTGACCAGCGCTGATGCGACCAGGAGAGTGGTGAGTTTGGCGCCGATGAGGGCGGTTCGGGGATAGCCGGCCGCGGTGAGGCGACGGTCGAAGGCCCTGGTGCGGCGCGCGGCGCTGAACATCAGGAACCCCACGAGGAGGGACACGGCGTTCAGGGAGCCGCTGATCATCGTGATCTCGTCCCCGCCGGCGCGCAGCCAGGTTCCGGTGGCGCGCAGCCGGAAGGGAAACGTCTTCGGCGTGGTGAGGGTCTTCGCCACGGTGATCCACATCGGGATGAAGGCGATCAGGAGCACGGCGGCCAGCCGGTTCTTCGCCATGGCCAGCAGGGCGTAACGGCAGGCGACCAGGTAGGCACTCATGTGGTGTCCGCCGTGGGTGAGGGCCCGAGGACGCCGTCGTGCAGATGGTGCAGGACGTCCAGGCGTTCGGTGTCGTGCGCGAGGTGGGAGACGATGATCACGGTGCGGCCGCGGCCTTTCCACTCTTGGGCGAGGTCCCAGAACCGCAGGTAGGTTTCCCAGTCGAAGCCTTGGTACGGCTCGTCGAGCAGCACGACGTCCGGATCGTGCATCAAGGCCAGGACCAGGTTCAGCTTCTGCAGGGTGCCACCGCTGAGAACTTTCACCGGCGCGTCCAGATAGCCGGCCGCGGAGAGCGCGTCGATCAGCTGGAGCGCGCGGGCGGGACTCGGGAGACGGTAGGCGACCTGGAAGAGGCGCAGGTGCTGGCGCACGGTCAGTTCCTCGTCCAGGACCGGATGCTGCGGGCAGTAGCCCCGTGTGCCCCTCAGGTCGACGCGTCCGTCGTCGGGGCGCAGGTCGCCGCTGAGGACGCGCAGCAGGGTGGTCTTCCCGGCGCCGTTCTCCCCGACGATGCCCACCAGCTGCCCTGCCCGCGCCTCGAAGCTGACCCCGCGCAGTACCTGCCGGGACCCGAAGCCCTTGCGGACCGCCATGACGCGCAGCACCACCGCCGGTTGTCGCCTCACGTCCGGGCCCGGACGGCCGAGCCTGCGCACCGATGGTCCCGTGGGTCCCGGCAGCAGCCGGATCTCCGGGGCCGGGGCGGGGCACCGGCGTGGAAACCGGGACCGTCGGCCCACTGCGGCAGGGCCTCGTCGAGGCCGGCGGCCCGGGCGTGCGCGCGTTCGGCGAACGGACGCCGAAGGGGTGGCGTGCCCTCGTCCTGGTCGACGGAGAGCGGGCTCGAACTGGCCACGGGGGCTCCTCGAGAGTGAGGGAGTGCACGGGTTCCGACCGGCCAACGACGCACGAGCCCGTCGGGACACGTCACGAACGCTTCCGGGGCGTGCTTCGGAACCGGGGCGCGAGCCGGCGCTCCGGGCCTCACCGACGGGTATCGGTGCCTGTACGTCCGGAGCTTCTCGTGCCCCTCGCGGGTCACATCACCGGCGAGGCGGTCGGCCTCGCCCCACGCCTCCGACCGGCACGCCGGCCGTGCCGGCCCACCGCGGCCCGACCCGCGCCCGGCACGACACCGGGCCACAGGCGAACGGGTACGGCAACGCGCCCTGCCGCCCGGCGGCATCGAGACCTGTCAGTGCCGACAGCACTCCCACGACGACCACCGGCCGCGTCACGCGCGGCCTGCCCCTCGGCCGGCCCCCCGACGGGGCGGCTTCGTCCGGCTGCCGGCGCACCGGCTGCCCCATCGCCCGCGGACGCCGCCCGATGCGACGGGGTTCTCCTCGCAGCGACCCGGCCCACTGCCCTGACCAGGCAAGAAGGGCGCTTTGGGTGATGTCGCGGAAACTCGGGGAAAAAGATGCGGCAGCTGATAGGAGGCTGCTGTGCGGGGTGGAGATGTGGAACTGGGCGAGTTGCTGGCCGCCGCGGAGGCGGCGCCGCCCGGTGAGTCCGTGGACGTGGTGGCACACGATCTGCAGAAGCGGTTCGGCGCGGAGAGCGTGTCCTTTCTGTTCGTCGACCTCGTCGGCCGGCGGCTGGTACGGCTCACCGCGACCGGCGGTGATGTCGCGGACCCAGACGAGCCGATCGGACTGCAGGGCAGTGTCTACGACCGCGTACTGCAGAGCCAGCGCCAGCATGTGGAACCGGACAGCCAGGGCGGACGGCGCGTCATCACGCCGGTCACCAACCGAGGCGACTGCGTCGGCGTGCTGGAGGTGACCCTGCAGTCCGCCGACGACACCGTGCTCCGGCAGGTCCGCGACGCGGCCCACGCGCTGGCCTACATCATCGTCACGGACCGCCGCTTCACCGACCTCTACCACCTGGGCCGGCGCACCACCGAGACCAGCCTGGCCGCGGAGATCCAGCACCAGCTGCTTCCCTCGGCGCCCTGCTGCGAGGCGGCCCAGTTCACCCTCGCCGCCGGGCTGGTCCCGGCCGACGACATCGGCGGCGACACCTACGACTACACCCTCGACCGCGACACCCTGCACCTGTCCATCACCGACGCCATGGGCCACGACACAGGTTCGGCCCTGCTGGCCACCTTGCTGGTCGGCGCACTGCGACGGGCGCGCCGCAGCGGCTGTGACGCCCTCAAGCAAGCCAACCACGCCCACCAGGCCCTGTTGAGCCACAGCCGTGGCCTGGCCACCGGACAACTGCTGTGCGTCGACCTCGGAACAGGCCTCTGCGAACTGGTCAACGCCGGCCATCCCCGGCCGCTGCGACTGCGCGACGGCACCGTCGAGGAGGTCGAGCTCGCCGTCAACCTGCCGTTCGGTGTGGTGGCCCCCACCTCCTACCGTCTGCAGGAACTGCAACTGCAGCCCGGCGACCGCCTGATCCTGCTCACCGACGGAATGCAGGAGCGCGGTGCCGCAGCCGTCGACCTGGCCGCGCTCGCCCACGACACCCGCACGCTGCATCCGAGGGAAGCCGTCCGGAGCCTGACCGCCGCGGTGCTCGATGCCTGTCACGGCAACCTCAAGGACGACGCCACGGTCCTGATACTGGACTGGCACGGCGAACGCCGCAGACCGGCCGGCGCCGGACCGGGCCCGCAGTGATGAGCCGCGGCGGCCCGCCGCACCCTTGACGGCGCCGACGTCCGAGCCGCCCCGCGGGACCTGGCTGTCCAGCTCGGACGACTGCTGCGCCACTACGACCGTTCGGAACCTGATTCGGCGTGGACAACAGGCCCTGGTCGGCGGTGGGGAACTGCCGAAGCCCGTCTCGACGCCGCGCCGACCATCCACGGCTCCTGGACCGGCGAGGAACAACGAGTCCTTCTTCGGACCCTCCGTGGCCGGATCGAGAACCGTACCGGCGAAGTGGCCCGCGGTACCAGGGAGTGACGGCCCGTCCGTGCCGGGGTTCGTGCCGGGGCAGTCGTGAACTCCCGACGCCGCCGGCAGCCGGCGTGGTATCCCGCGTATCACGCGGTGGCGCCGTCATGCGCGTACCAGGTGCGCGGTTGCAGGGGCTGGTTGTACGGCTGGCGCTCGCCGGCGGTCGCGCGGTCGCGCAAGGGGTCCTGATCGACGCGATCCGGGCCGGGAGCCCGCCTGCCGACCCCGCCCACGCCCTGCAGGCCCTTGTCTCGCGGCTGCGCCGGGCCCTCGGCTCGGCCCGTGTCGTCGCGCAGGCCGCGGACGGTTGCCGACTGGACGCGGACGCCGCCGTGGACGTGCTGCGGTTCGAGCAGCTCGTCGCCGCAGGCCGGGACCGCCTGTGCGCCGGCGACCCGGATGCCGCGGCGGCCGTGCTCGGCGAGGCGGCGGTGCTGGGGGGGGCGACCGTACCGGCGCCGATCCCGTGGCCGGCGCCGCCTCGGGCGCCTGGGGCGAGGCACCCCAGGTCCGTACCCAGCCTTCGTCCGCGACGCCGAGGTCGACGGCGCGGCCGGTGCCGGGAGTGGTCCTGTCGCTCATGGGGTGTCCTTCCAGGTGCCGACTGCCCTCGCCCGTCCGTCCGCCCTCAGGGAACCCGCCGTTCGCCGACTCCAGCGCGACGTGCGGGCAGCGGTGTCCGGTTATCACCCGTACGTAGTAAATGCCTGGACCGGTGCCGTCGTTCAACGGGAGACTTCCGAGTTCCGACCCCCGGGAGTGTGATGGCGACCACGGATACACAAGGGCCGACGCCGGGCAGGAGCGCGGTCCTTCTCGCGCTGCGCCTCTACGGCCGGGAAATGTCACGACTCCGACGGCTGGCCCTGCCCGCGCTGCTGCTGCCGGCCGTGGGCAACATCGGCATCCGCTACGTCGCCCCCCTGCTGATCGCCAAACTGGCGGGGCAGGCCGCCGACGACGGTGGTCTCACCCCCGCCTCGGCGCTGCCGTACGTGCTGGGCTTCGGCGCGGTGCTGCTGCTCGCCGAGACCGTGTGGCGGATCGGGCAGCACTGCCTGAACCGTGTGGACGCCCTCGGCATGGAGCACCTGTACGTGCTGGGAATGGACGAACTCCTCGCCAAGGACGCAGCGTTCTTCCACGACAACTTCGCCGGCTCCCTGACCAAACGAGTGCTGGGCTTCGGCAGGCGCTTCGAGGACTTCGTCGACACGGCGACGTACCGGATCGTGGGCAGCCTCGTGCCCCTGGTGTTCGGCGCCGTCGTGCTCTGGCACTACGAACCGCTCCTCGTCGCCGGCCTCCTCCTGATGATCGTACTGACCGTGGTGGGCGCCGCACCTCTGATCCGTCGCCGTCAGGCGCTCGTCCACGACCGTGAGGCGGCGATCGCCCGGGTCTCCGGCCATGTCGCCGACAGCCTCACGAACATGGAGACCATCCGGGCGTTCGCGGCCGAGCGACGGGAGGCCGACGAACACCGCAGCCGGGTCGCGGACTCCCGGCGCCTGACGCTGAAGTCGTGGGACTACGGCAACCTGCGCGTCGACACCCTGGTCGCCCCCATGTCCGTGCTGACCAACGTGCTGGGCCTGTTGGTCGCCATCGCCTTCGGTGGCCCGGGCCAGGGAGTGGAGGAGATCGTCATCGCCTTCACCTACTACTCCAACGCGACCCAGATCATGTTCGAGTTCAACCAGATCTACCGGCGTCTGGAAAGCTCGATGACCGAGGCCGCGCAGTTCACGGAGCTGCTGCTGGACCCGCCCACCGTGCTCGACGCGGCGGAACCCGAACCGCTCGCGCCGCGGGACACCGGCATCCGCTTCGAGGCGGTGACCTTCGCCCACGCCGGTGCGAAGCCGATCTTCCAGGGCCTCGACCTGGACGTGCCCGGCGGCGCACGGATCGGCCTGGTCGGCAGGTCCGGCGGGGGCAAGACCACACTCACCCGGCTCCTGCTGCGGATGTCGGACATCGACGACGGACGCATCCTGGTCGGCGGTCAGGACATCAGCCGGCTGCGCCAGGCCGACCTGCGCTCACTGATCGCCTACGTCCCGCAGGAACCCGCCATGTTCCACCGCAGCCTGCGGGACAACATCGCCTTCGCCCGGCCCGGTGCCACCGACGAGGAGATCCACGCGGCGGCCGCGGCGGCACACGTCACGGAGTTCGCCGATCAGCTCCCCGAGGGCTTCGCCACCCTGGTGGGGGAGCGGGGAGTGAAACTCTCGGGCGGCCAGCGCCAACGGGTCGCCCTCGCCAGGGCGCTGCTGCGCGACGCCCCGGTCCTGCTGCTCGACGAGGCGACCAGCGCGCTGGACTCGGAGAGCGAGATCCTCGTCCAGGACGCCCTGTGGCGGCTGATGGACGGACGTACGGCCCTGGTCGTCGCCCACCGCCTGAGCACCGTCGCCGGCATGGACCGTCTCGTCGTCCTCGACCGGGGACGCGTCGTCGAACAGGGCACCCACGGGGAACTGCTCGCCGCGGACGGCGCCTACGCCAAGCTGTGGCGGCACCAGTCGGGCGGCTTCCTCGGCGAGAACGCCGATCCGGCCCCCGGCGACGACCCACCGGGACCCGGTCTGGCCGGGCTGCCGCAGCCGGCCGAACCAGCGCCGGACCGGGAGGTGTCGCCCCAGGCCCGCACGAGCACCGGGCCCGCGTGATCGAGCCGGTTCCCGACCGTGGCACTCGGCCTTCTGCACATGGGCCCCGGGGCGGACGCATCCGCGGCCGGTCCCGGCGCCACGGACCGGTTTTCGTCGACGGAGACCCACCGCGTCGACGGCCCCACCATCGGCAAGGTCACCGTACGAAACGGCGGCGGGTCCGGACTGCTGCCGAACGCCACCGTCAACGTCGGCACCGGCCGTGTACGCCCGCCGCCCGCGCCGAGTTCGCCGACTCCCGCGACATCTTCGGTCGCCAGTGGTGCGGCGCCGTCGAAAGCCGCCTCGGTCCCCGGATCCCGGCCCGCCCCGCAAAGCCGACCGTCGTTCTCCGGGTGTGCGACAGAGCATGATCGTCAACGTTGACCTCGTCCACGCGGCATGCGCACAATCCGGGGGCCCGCGACGCTCGCCGGCCATCAGGGGGGCACCATGTGCGGAAACTGCGGTCACCGTGAGACCGTCACCGCGATCGCGCGGAATCCCGCGGCTCCGACCGAGGTCCTGATCAGACTGCTGTGCGCGGAAGCCGTCGCGGCCTGGGACACGATCGCCTGGCGCGCTCTGCCGGACGAGGTGATCGATGCCATCGTCGCGCATCCCGATCACAGACTGCGGGCTGCGTTCACCGAGAACGTCGTGGTACCGGCGGAGCAACGTGCCCGGCTGATGGACGACCCCGATCCACGCGTTCGCCACGCGCTGGCCCTCGGACCCGAATGGTTCCGCATCCCCGCACCGCCCCTGCCCCTGTCGGCTCAGCAGCGTCTGCTCGCCGATCCGGAGCCGCGGGTCCGCCGGAGCGCGGCCTTCTGCCGCGACACGGCTCCGGACCTGGTCGCCGCACTCGCCCACCACCAGGACGCGGACCTTCGGCAGGCAGCCTGTCGCCAGTGGCCCTTGCTTTCCGAGGACACCCGGAGCCACCTGCTCCGCGACGTCGACGACGGAGTCCGCCGGGCGGCCATGATGAAGGCATGCCGCGATGACGCGGGCTGCACGGACCTTCTTCTCGACGCGGGGACGGGCCGCTTCGCCAGGCAGGAGGTGATCCGGTACGGCGCCATGAACACGACGACCGCCGAACGGCTCGCGGCAAGCCCCGAAGAGGAAGACCGGCGGGAGCTGGCGACCAACCTCAACGTTCCCGTCGACATCGTCGGCACCTTGGCGAACGACGACGCGCACAGCGTCCGGCTGGCGGTATCGGTACGACCCGAACTGACGGAAGCCGAACGTACCGCCATCGACGTCACCATCAGGCCGTCCGACCGGCTCTGTCCCGTCGAATGGGTCCTCCTCTGCACCGATCCCGATGTCCTGCGCCAGTGCGCCGAGTCGGCCAACGTCCTGCTGCGACGCAGCGCCGCCTGCAGCCGGCACCTGCCCGCCGACGCCGTCGGCCTGCTCTCGAAGGACGACGACCACCCCGTACGGCTCCTGCTGTGCGAGAACCAGCCGACCGTCGACGGCGAGGTGGTGCTGCAGACGTATCTGGACTGCGAGGTCATCACCAAGGGCGCTCTGCTGCGCCACCCGAACTTCCCGCGCGCGGGCAGCGGACAACGTTTCGCCGGCGACCCGGATCCGAAGAAGCGATGGCTGGTGGGGCTCGACCCCGAAGCGCCCCTCGACGCTGTGGTCCGGTTGCTCGCCGACCCCGACGAGCACGTACGCGCCATGGCAGCCGGGCACCCCGCACTGCCGGTCGATCTCGTCCTCCAGAGCTGTGGGGACCCGGAGATCTCCTCCCACGCCCTCGGCAACCCGAGCCTTCCCACGGAGGCCATGCACCGGTACCTGGACGCTGTGGGCATCCCTCGCTGACACGGACACACCGAAGGCAGCGCAAGACCCTGCTCGTCCGTGCCGTGCCCGGCCGGCCGGCCGATCAGATGTCGGCGCCACCGCCGTGGCCGCGAACAGGCCGACGTGTCACAAGGACACGCCGCTGCTCGTCGCCATGGCGACGTGTACGCGGCTTCCGGTGATCGGTGCCGGCCCGGAGCAGGGCAAGTCGGCAACCGCCTGCCCCAGCCGGAGGCGCACCGGGTGACCGGGGCCCGCGGGGCGGCCGCGTCCGGAACCGGTACCGGGAGCTGACGGCCGTGGTGTTCACGCCGCCGGGCAGCCGACCGGAGCCGACCCGGGCTCCGCGGACGACTGGCTGCGCGCGGCACTGGAGCGGGACAACGCCGGAGCGACGTGAAGTGCTCCACCTCGTGAACGAGGTGGAGCAGCTCGCCGTCGTCAGCCCATGCCGAGGACGCTCATGGTGTGCTCGGCCATGCGCCGCTCTCCGAGGGCGTTGGGATGGACGGGCACGAGACTGCCGCCGAAGAGGAGGGGCTCGATCCAGCGGGTGCCGCCGGGCTTGCACGCGTCGTGGCCCTCGGAGATCCGGGAGAAGTCCACATAGGTGGCGCCGGTCTCTTCGCCGGCGCGTTCGACGACCGCGTTGAGGTGTGCCTGTATGCCGCGCATGTAGGGCACGTCACCGGCGGCGACCGGCAGCTTCACGAAGCAGGACGGGTCGGCCTCGGCCGGTGTGATCCACGGGTAACCCAGGACCGCCACGCGGGCGTCGGGGGCCTTGGCGCGCACGCTCCGCAGGGCGGTCTTCAGCGCGGGATAGGTGTTCGCGTCGATCTGGTCGGTGAAGGAGGTGCCGTACATGTCCTTGCAGGGACTGCCCTTGCCGCCGCTGAGGACACCCGCGGTGCCGCAGGCCGTCAGGGCGTTGATGAAGGTGCCGTTGTCGTTGCCGCCGATCGTCAGCGTCACCAGGTCGGTGTCCGCCCCGAGCGCGTCCACCTGGGGCGCGACCCCGGGGTACTGCGATTCGGTGAAGTCCTTCGTCTGGGCGGCGCCGCAGGTCACGTCCTTCAGCCGGGCGCCCGTCCGGGCGGTGATCACGTGGGGGTAGTTCGCGGTGGAGCGCAGACACAGCAGGTTGGTGAGATCCACGGGCAGCACGCCGGAGCCGGCGCTGTAGCTGTCGCCGAGGGCGACGTAGTCCAGCGACGCGGAGGCCTGTGCGGTGCCGCCCGTGAGGCTGAGGGCGAGGGCACTGACGAGTGCGGATGATGTGGCCATGACATTCCGCAGGGTGTGCTTCGGCATGTGATCCCTCTTCTCGGGAGCGGAACGGCGGGTACGGCGGCAGGCGGGGTGCGCCGTTGGCGGGAACGGAGCGGTTCGAACAGGGAGAAGTGCCGGGCTGTGCGATTACCGAACGGTTCTACCGACAGGTAATGTGCAGGCCCCCCAACGGGGAGTCAACATCGTTGACGAGACTTCTTGAAATGCTCACGAAAGGCCCTCGGCTCGCCCCTGTGAACGAGCGAACCCGCAGTTGCGAAGCGTCGGGACCCCTATCCTGTCCCGCATGCTGCAGACCGGCTCCAGTCCCACGACCCGCGAGTCCATCCACTCGGCCGCTGCCCGGCTGTTCCGGAACCAGGGCTTCTCCAGGACCACCGTCCGCCAGATCGCGGCGGCGGCCGACACGGATCCGGCACTGGTGATCCGTCATTTCAAGAGCAAAGAACTCCTGTTCCTGGAGACGATGCACCTGACGATCGATGACGAGCCACTGCTCGACGTGCCACTGGAGCGTCTGGGAGACCGACTCGCCGAACTCCTCGTCGAACTCGACGGTTCCGCGCGGGGCGTGTTCCTGGCCCTGGTGCACGGCAGCAGCGGACCGCAGATCCACGAACGTCTGCGTGATACGCACGAGCGCCTCTTCGTCGCACCACTGCGCCGTCGCCTGTCCGGCCCCGACGCCGACGTCCGCGCGCGCATGGCGGCCGCCTTGGCGGGGGGACTGCTGTACGCGCTGTGGGTGGTCGGGGACGAAGGGCTGCTCCGGATGGACCGCACGGAACTGGTGTCACGGTACGGCGCACTGCTCCAAGAGGTGCTGACTCCTCGGAACCACTGACGTCGTTGCGGTGGCGGATCTCGCGGAGGCCGCGCCGGAGGACGTGCGTCAGGTGGTCGAGGCCCGGTGCGTGGCCCGGCGGGAAGGAGTGCGATGTCGGCGGGCGGCGTCATCGAGAAGCCGGCTTCGTTCCCGGGGCACGGCAGGGCCCCGGGCGCGGCCACCTGCTCGTCCGGCCGCAGCAACGGCAGACCGTGCACCAGGTGCAGCCGGGCAGACCCTGGAACGAGACCCTCTCCGCCTCCCGTCGGGGAAGAGGAGATGCGCTCCGAAGCAGCCCGACGATCCCTCATGATGCTCCACTCGTTTCTTGATTCCGCGTCAGGGAACCCGAAAGCTCATGAATCACGGTGTGATGGTGCAGGCCTCCTCCGGAGGCGGTGGCACCAGCCCGGCCCTCGTCCTGTTCCTGTGCCTCTTCCTGATCATGGGCCTGGTCCAGGTCGTACGCCCTCAACTGCTCTGGCGGGTGAACAGCCGTCTCCAGCGTGGCTGGGTGAAGGACCCCGAGGCGACCGAACCCACCGGCAAGGGATATGCGATGCAGCGAGTGACCGGGGTGCTCTTCCTGGCAGTCGCCACATGGATGCTCATACAGAACATCTGACTGAAGGCCAGGACCCTGCAGGCCATCCCCAGGCACCCCTGAAGCCGGTGAAGCCGGCCCTTCTGGTCCTCCTCGTCAAAGGGGCCGGGAAACCGGAGAAGGGGAGGGAGACGGGTCCAAGGGCCTGTCGGAGGGACAGCCGATCGTCTTGAGCTCAGTGACCCACGTCACACACGGTTCCTGTCAGGGATCGGGGCGCGGTCTCGTTCAAGGGGCACGCGAACGAGACAGGAGCAACGCCATGAAGCACCGCATCGTCGTCCTCGGTGCCGGATACGCCGGGGCCTTCGCCGCCGGAAACCTGGCCCGTCGGCTCTCGCCCGCCGACACCGAGATCACTGTCGTCAACGCCGTGCCCGACTTCGTCGAGCGGATGCGGCTCCACCAGTTCGCGATCGGCCAGGACCTCACGTTCCGCAAGCTCGCCGACGTGTTCGCGGGCACGGGGGTGCGGCTGCGCCTGGCGCGTGTCACCGGCGTCGATCCCGAGCACAGGACCGTCACCGTGACCGGTGAGGAGGGCGACGGCGAACTCGCGTACGACACCCTTCTCTACGCGCTCGGCAGCTCCGTCGCCCACCACGGCGTCCCCGGCGTGGCCGAGTACGCCTTCGATGTGACCGGCTGGTCCTCGGCGCTGCGTCTACGCGAGCGCCTGGCCGATCTGGGCGGGGGCGGCACCGTGCTGGTCGTCGGTGAAGGGCTGACCGGCGTCGAGACCGCCACCGAGTTCGCCGAGTCCCGGCCCGACCTCTCGGTCGCACTCGCCGCCCGCGGCGAGCTGGGCGCATGGCTCTCCCCGAAGGCCCGCCGTCATCTGCGTCAGGCCTTCGACCGGCTCGGCATCACCGTCCACGAGCACACCGGCATCGAAGCCGTCGAGCCGGCCCGGGCGATCGCCGCCGACGGTACGTCCATCCCGGCCGACGTGACCGTGTGGTCGGCCGGGTTCGCCGTGCACCCCCTCGCGGCCGCCAGCGGTCTGGAGGTCACCGAGACCGGCCAGATCGTCGTCGACCGCACCATGCGCTCGGTCTCGCACCCGGACGTCTACGCCGCCGGTGACTGCGCCTACGCGATCGGCGAGAACGGCCGGCCGCTGCCGATGTCCTGCGCCTCGGCCGGCTTCACCAATATGCAGGCGACCGCCGCGATCATCGCGCGCCTGGTGGGCAGCGAGGTCCCGACCACCGGGCTGAAGTACCACGGCAACCACATCAGCCTCGGGCGGCGGGACGCGATCTTCCAGATGGTGGACGGGACCGCCCGGTCGAAGTCCTGGTACCTGGGCGGCCGGACCGCCGCGCGGCTCAAGTCGGGCGTGCTCAAGGCGGCCGGGTGGGGCATCGCCCACCCGACCTTCGGCATGCCGAAGCGCAAGCGCCGCCTGGCCGATGTGCCGGAGCGGGCCGGTGCGAGGGCCGCCGCATAGGCTGTTGCGCATGGACGGCACAGCCATCGATCGGTTCGAGGCCAGCCGGGGCCGGCTGGCCTCGCTCGCGTACCGTCTGCTCGGCTCGGCCGCCGACGCCGAGGACGCCGTCCAGGACACGTTCCTGCGCTGGCAGGCCGCGGACCGCGAACGGGTCGAGGTGCCGGAAGCATGGCTGACCAAGGTCGTCACCCATGTCTGCCTCGACCGGCTCCGCTCGGCGCAGGCGCGCCACGAGCGAGCGGCCGGTGCCTGGCTGCCCGAGCCGCTCCTCGAGGGTGACCCGATGCTCGGCCCTGCCGACACCTTCGAGCAGCGCGAATCGGTGTCCTTGGCCGTACTGACCCTCCTGGAGCGCCTCTCGCCGGCCGAGCGGGCCGTCTACGTCCTGCGTGAGGCCTTCTCGTACAGCCACGCCGAGATCGCCGGAATCCTCGGCATCACCGAGTCCGCGAGCCAGCAGCATGTCCACCGGGCCCGGATCCGGGTCGCCGCCGAGCGCCGCCGTGGCGGCGAGGCCGATTCCGCGTCCGTGCGCCGGGTCGTCGAGGAGTTCCTCGCCGCCGCCACGTCGGGGCGTACCGAACGGCTGGTGGCGCTGCTCACCGACGACGTGACGGTGGTCTCGGACGGCGCCGGACTGGGCAAGCGGCTGCTGCGGTACAGGACGCGTGAGCGGGTCGCCTCCTATGTGCGGGCCGGCTTCAAGCCCACGCCGGCGAAGCGGCGGCTGGCAGGCGGCTCGCCCGCGATGCATATCGCGTGGGTCAACGGCTCTCCGGCCGTCCTCGCCGTGGTCGACGGCCGGGTCGTGGGCGCCGTGGCGTTCGAAGTCAGCGACGGCAAGGTCGCGTTCCTGCGCGGCATCGCCGCCGCGCACCGGCTCTCGCGCCTCAACGAGGCATGGCGGCATCACGAACCCGACGCGCCGGTCATCAGCGCATGGTGACCAGAGCCGCCGGAAGCCGGTGGACCCGAAGCGCTCCGGGTCCGATGGAGGCTCCGGAGCGCCCTGAGTCCGGTGGAGCCGTCGGAGTGCCCTGAGAGGGCCGGGTCATGTCGTGCTCGACGGGCCACGCGGAGACGGCGCATGGATCAGATGGGCGCGGGCACACGGAGGACGGCACCGGGGTGAGCAACGCGGCGGCACGGCATCGATGACCGTGCCGCCGCGCGGCGTTTTGGGCCCGGACGTCGAGCCCTCCTCGGGCTGCGGCAGCTGCCGCACCCGGGACCGTGCTCCGTGTCATGACGACCGCTACGCGGCCCCTCACCGCGTCCCGCAGGGTTTTCCCAGGTCACCACAGGCGTACCGACATGGTCGGATCTCGGACATCCCCGTTGCGGCCGCTTTCGCCCCTGTCTCCTGGCCGGAGTGAGAGGAGGAGGGACAGGGTGGCGCGGCCGGGGGCCGGGGCGCCGCTCATCCGGTTGCGCACCGACCGGGGCCGCCATGGCAGTGCGGCGGTGACACCAGGCGGGGAATGCCGGCGGGAGAGGACGTCAGGGCGGGCACGTGCCGGCGCACGGGACGACACCATCGGTCGGAGGCGTCACGGGCGACCTTGACGCCGGCTTCCACCGCCGGTTCGGCCAGGGAGCGGTCGGAGGCCGTCAGGAATTGTGCTGCGGGGAGCGGACGGGGACGGCGCCCTTGCCGAAGGCGCGCATGGCGAGGGCGCCGGCAAGCGGCCCCGGTGCGAGAAGGAGGAAGGCGTGACGCCAGCCGATGGCCTCGGCCAGCAGAGGGGTGAGCTGGATGGTGACGACGGTGAGGGCGAATCCGATCGCGGTCTGGCCGGTGAGGGCCGTCCCGATGTAACGGTGGTCGGCGACCTCGCTCAGCGATGTGGAGAACACCCCGGAGTCGGCGATCACGGCGGCGCCCCACAGCACGCAGAAGGCGAACAGAAGCAGCGGCGGAGCGTGGAAGAGGAGCGGGGAGAACAGGCAGCACAGGCCGCTGAGAAGAAGTGCCGTCAGGGCGGCGGGAGAGCGGCCGAAGCGGTCCGCGCCCCAGCCGCCGAGCAGGCATCCGGCTGCCCCGCCGAGTCCCATGGCGAGGAACACCGTGATCTCCACCGAGCCCGGGAGTCCTCCCGCGGCGGGGGCCGCCATCAGGAAGGACGGGATCCAGGTCCACAGGGCGTAGAGCTCCCACATGTGCCCGAAGTAGCCGAGGTTGGCCAGGCGCGGCCCGCGTTCGGTGAACATGGTCAGCGCATACCGGGGATTGCGGACGGGGGAGGCCGACGCCGCGTGAGGGCCGGGCCGGACCAGGACCAGTGCGATGACGGAGCCCACGAGTCCGGCTGCCGCCGCGGTGAGCAGGACACCGCGCCAGGGCAGTGATCCCAGCCCGGCGATGAGATGGGGAAGCGTGGAGCCGAGGGTGAGGGCGGCGATGAGGACGCCCATGGTCCTGCCACGTCCGGCGCTGCCGGACCAGGAGGCCATGAGCTTCATGCCGGTGGGGTAGACCCCGGCCAGGAACACTCCGGTCATGAAGCGCAGCGGGACGGCGACGGCCGGCCGGTCGGCGAACAGGGCCAGCACCACGGTGCAGGCGGCGGCTGCCGCGGCACTGACGGCGAGCAGACGCTGGGCCGGAACACGGTCCGCCAGGTTCAGCACGGTCGAGGTCACGGCCCCGGCGACGAAGCCGAACTGCACGGAGGCCGTCAGCCACACCGCGCCACCGGCCGTGAGCCCCCAATCGCTCCGCAGGCCGGGAACCACCGCCGACATGGAGAACCACACGGCGAGACCGAGCACCTGCACGGCAGCGATCGCGCCGCGTTGCACACCGACGTTCACAGCCGCCCCCCTTGACCGAGACCTTGCTCCTCCGACCTCGCGCTATGGCCGAAGGCCGACCCTAGTCCCCCCGGAATCCTGAGCCCGGCGCGCCCCGGCCGCCGCCCGCAGCGCCAGGCTGCCGTCACGCACGAGGACGGCAGCCTGGCGCACGGTGGCTGGGCCGTGCGGCAGCGCCTTGCCGGAGGAGGACGCCGCATACCCGCGCGCCTCGCCCGACAGAGCCCCGGCAACACGAGCGAAGCACTCCGGCACCACCACCTCGTACGCCTCGGCGCCGATGGCGGAGGCATCCGAGCGGTACCGCTCGCCCACGTGATCGACGAACACGTTCGGCAGCGGGGTGAGGTCCTTGAGCGCGAAGTTCGGATTGCCGGGAAACCCAAGGACCCGGGCCCCTCATCGCGCAGTACACCGGTGCAGGCCGCCGGTTCCGGACAGGGACCGGAGCCGGCGGCCGACCCGGCCACGTCCTCACCCGTCGTCGGAGCCGGGGGAGTGAGTGAGCGTGACGCCGAGGGAACGCCGTGCGGTATGGGCGCGGCGGTCATGGACGGCCATGCGATCCGGTGCGGCTGCGGTCGGAACGGCGGAAGTCGGGGCGTCACCGAAAGCGAAGCCGGGAAGCTCGGTCAGGGAGGTCCGGCCGGCCCGGGCTGCTGCACTGCGGCCGAGGGAAGTATCGCGCACGGCGGCCATGCGGCCCGTACGCAGGTGGCAGCGTGACCGTCACGGGTCACGCTGCCACCGGGCGGCCTCCCGGTCGGGAGGCGAAGCCGACGGACGTACGGGGTCCTACCCGAGAGTGATCGCGTAGACCTGCACCCGAGGATCGTTCTGCAGGCCGACGGAACGCACCGTCTTCGAGGCGTCGAGGTCAGCCGAGGCCCCGAACAGCCGCACCGGCGGGCCGTCCACGCCCTGCCCGCGCTTGATCCGGTGCGGCATCTCCAGCGCCACGGAGCTGCCCTGCGGTGCCGCTCCCGCCCAGTCGCCCACGGTGACCGGCACCTCGGCGGTGGTTCCGTCGGTGTAGCGGACGGTGAGCATGGTCGTCACCGGGCCGTGGTGGGCCGCGGCGACCAGGCGCAGCGCGCTGTACGACCCGGCCGGGAGCAGCATGGCCTGACCGCGGGCCTCGACGAAGTTCGGGGCCGTCCCGGACGGATCGGGGGCGTCGTAGGTCACGTCGTCCCAGACGACCGGACCCGCCTCGGGCAGCAGATCACCGTCGAAGCTCCATCCTCCTCCGTCGAAGTCGCCCTCGGCGGAAGCCGCGACAGTCGCGGTCCCGTCGTGGTTCGCCTCCTTGTCGAGGTCGACGGCACACTGCTCCTCGACGCCCGCCGCGCAGCGGGCCGCGGCGCGCACCTCGATGGTCGCGACCCGTTCCACGGCCTTCACCCCCTTCGCCGCCGCCGTGACCCGTACGGTGTACGAACCCGGCGCGGTTCCGGCCGGCACGCCCACGTCCACCGCCGCGGTCCGCTGGACCGGCAGCCGATGGGACGTGAGCGGGAAGGGCGCGGAGGTCTTCACGGTCCAGCCGCTGGGAGCCTTCGCGTCCACGCCCACCCGCAGCGTGCCGGGGGACTGGCCCAGCACGTCCAGCTTCAGGCGGACGCTCTGTGCGCTGTCGGCCGTCGGCAGGACGTCGGAACCGGTGCGGAGCGACGCGTCGAGGTGGCGGCGGGAATCGGCTGCCGCGCGGTTCACGGACGGTGGCTCCGCGCCCTTGCCCGTACCCCATGCCGACGGCTTGCCGGTCATCTCGAAGGCGAGGCTTCCGCCCTTGGCGACCGCGTCCCAGTCCAGCCAGGTGGCGCGCAGGTTCTTCCCGCCGAACTCCGCCTGCTTCACGTAGCGTCGGGTGTCGCTCGTACCCGGTGCCCTGACGGTCAGGGTGCCGCCCTGCTTGTTCCCGTAGGCGCCGATGCGAATGACCGCCGACGGGAACTGCGGGCTGGAGACGGCGAGGAAGTCACCACCGTTCGTCGTCGGGTACAGGCCCAGGGAGGAGAAGACGTACCAGGCCGACATGGTGCCCAGGTCGTCATTGCCGGTCATGCCGTCGGGCCCGTCCGTGAAGAGCGTCATCGCGGCGCGGACCACGGTGGCCGTCTTGGCGGGTGCGCCGGCCCACAAGTACATGTACGGGGAGTGCAGGTCGGGCTCGTTGTTCGGGTTGTAGGTCGGCTTCCCGTAGTAGTCGTACGGTGCCGAGATCCAGTCCTCGCGAGCGGTTCCGGCAGGGTCCGCGAGAAGTTTGTCGTAGGCGAAGAACGCGTCGAGCCGCTTCTCGGTCTCCCGCTTGCCGCCCATCAGGGAGACCAGCCCGGCCGGGTCCTGGGGCGCCAGCCACTGGTACTGGTGGGCGCCGCCCTCGTGGAACTGGTGGCCCGCCTCGACGGGGTCGTAGGGCGTCAGCCAGGTGCCGTCGGTCGTGCGCGGCCGGAACTGCTGGATGGAGGAATCCCACAGGTTCCGGTACCACTGGCCGCGTGCCGCGAAGATGCGGGCGTCCGCGGTGTGCCCCAGTCCCTTGGCCATCAGGGCCAGCGACGCGTCCGCCGCCGCGTACTCCAGGGTCGCCGAAGCGGGATGACGGCAGTCGTTGTCGCCGCCCTTGGCCGGACAGTCCTTCCCCGGTTCCAGCCCGCTGGGGATGTAGCCACGTTCCTGGTAAGCGGTGATGCCCGCGCGGCCGTTGTAGGGGGAATCGTCCGGCGGCGCACTGAGGGCGTTCTTCCTGAGGAGCGCGTACGCCTCCTTCTCGTGGCCCGCGAGCAGGCCCTTGGACCACGCCTCGACGAGGAAGGGAGTCACCGGGTCACCGGTCATGATGTTGGTCTCGCTGTTGGCGAGTGACCAGCGCGGCAGCCAGCCGCCGTCCCGTCCGATCGCGACGACCGAGAGCGCGACATCGCGGGCGACCTTCGGCTGCAGCATCTGGAGCAGTTGGTTCTGCGGCCGGTGGGTGTCCCACAGCGACAGGTTCTGGTAGGGCGTGAATCCGGACGCGGTACGGTTCTTCCCGTCGAAGCCCGCGTACCGGCCGTCGACGTCCCCGGCGAGGTTCGGGTGCAGTTGCGCGTGGTAGAGGGCCGTGTAGAAAGCGCGTTGCCGCTCGGTGGACCCACCGTCGATCTTGACGGCGGCGAGTTGCCGCTCCCAGGTCGCGTGCAGCGCCGCGCGGGTGGCGTCGAAGTCGTACGAGTCGTCCGTCTCCGCCTTCAGGTTCTTCCGGGCACCTTCGACGCCCGTGTAGGAGAGCCCCACCTTGACGACGACGTCACGGTCGGCGCCGGCGTCGAAGGTCACCCAGGCACCGTTGCCGCCCTCACCGGCCGCGTCCCGCTCGCCGGGGGCGGGGGTGGTGCCCCGCCAAGTGCCGTGCGAGGCG
This sequence comes from Streptomyces sp. NPDC020731, assembly GCF_044334705.1. Classification (NCBI taxonomy): domain Bacteria; kingdom Bacillati; phylum Actinomycetota; class Actinomycetes; order Kitasatosporales; family Streptomycetaceae; genus Streptomyces; species Streptomyces sp. NPDC020731. The sequence continues at coordinate 54,355 of NZ_JBIRTN010000015.1, read as the reverse complement.
AACGGCCTGTCGAAGGTCGCTGTGAAGTAGACGGTGTGCCGGTCCTTGCCCGCGCAGAAGTTGCCCGCCTCGATGCGGCCCTCGACCGTCCGGTCGCCGACGACATGCACCTCCGAGCCGTACACCCTCTGGTTGGCCTTGCCCGTGTTGAACAGGACGTTGGCGCGGTCGGTCGAGGGGAAGGTGTAGCGCTGCCATCCCGTGCGGGGCGTGGCGGTCAGTTCGGCGTCGATGTCGTACGTCTTCAACCCGACGCGGTAGTAACCGGGTTCGGCGTGCTCGTCGTCGTGCGAGTAGGCCGAGCGGTAGGCATCGGGATCGACGCTGCTCACCGCTCCGGTCGTCGGCATGAGCGGCAGCTCGCCCATGACGGAGCAGCCGACGCCGGAGAGGTGGGTCTGGCTGAATCCGTGGATCTTGTCCTGTTGGTAGTCGTAGCCTCCCTGGCCGCCGGTGTCCGGGCTGACCTGGACCATGCCGAAGGGGGCACTCGCGCCGGGAAAGGTGTTGCCGAAGTTCTGTGTGCCGATGAACGGGTTGACCAGGGAGGTGGGTCGGGGGGCGGCCGCAGGGGACTGGGCGACGGCCGGCGCCGGGCCCAGGGCGCCGCCGGCAACGAGCAGTGCGGCGAGGACTGTCGATGCGCGGTGACGCAATCGGCGGAGGGGTCTGTGCATGGAAGAGGTCTCCTGTTCCTCACCCGTCATGTGCTGCGCGACATGAGAGGCGATCTCCAAGCGACGGACGGAGTGGGCGCGTTCGATCGGTCGCGCGTGCGGTGCTCGGGTACGGGATGCGGGTAGGGGCTGATCGGTCCGTGTCAGATGTTCGCCGGGGGCACGGCTCCCGCACGGCCCAGGCGTGCGGGACGCACTCCAAGGCGCCGGACGCGCACGCGATGGAACGCCGGCCCGAGGGACCCGGCGCTCGTACACCTACTTGGTCTCATGCGCGGGAAGGCGGGGGTGTGCAGGTCATCGTGGTGAGCCTCCCTTCGCGGCGCGATCAGCGGCACCCGGCTGGATGGAAGCGGACTAGATCATGCGCCTGACATCGTTGTCAAGGCTTTTGGCGCAGGCCGGTACCGGCACATCACCCCGACTCGAAGCACCACTTGGGCGCGGACGGGCACGGCACCCGTCCGCGGTCCTGCCGACGGGCGGCAACCGTGACGGCGCCACCCGACCGCCGCCCCTGCCCGAAGCGGCCCCGCTGGTCCGCGGCCGGGCCGGACGGCCCACCGCCGGATCGGTCGCGGCCACCCCCGGCGCGGACGTCGACAGCAGTTCTTCGGCCCGGCGTCGGGCGATGGAAGTGCGATGCGTCGTGATGGACCCGATCGCACCGAGGGCCGCCATGGCCCGCAGGCGCTCGTCAGGCAGTGGGTGCTCGCGCTGCACCGCCCCGTCGACCCGCTCGACGAGGCGACCGGCCTTCACCCCGAGACGTCGGCGGTCCTCGCGGTCGAGGTACCGGGCCTCCCACCGGTACACGCCGCCCGACGCGCGATGAGCGACGGTGACCCGGGTGATGACGGTGAGCGCATCCGTCAGGGCCACCCGGCCGGCACCTCGTCGAGCACGGCGACCAGTCCGTCCACCATGACGTGGGCGCACGCGGCGAACAGCGCGTACTTGTTCGGGAAGTGCCGGTACAGGGCGGTCGCGGTGATACCCACGCCGGCGGCGACCTCCTCCACGGACGCCTTGTGGTAGCCGCGCTCGCTGAAGACCCGCCCGGCCGCGTCGACGATGAGCTGCTTGCGGTTACGGGGCCGAGTGGCCGCGGCCGGCGCCCGGACGGATCCGCGGAGTGCTGACGTTCAGGCGGGGACGACGAGGCCGCCGGTGAGCCGGGTGACGGGCGACGGCGCTCCTGTACGACCCTCTCCGGAGCGGATCGTGGTGGTGCCGGCTGTGCCGAGTTCCATAGGGAGCACCCCCTGTGAGTCGAAGATACTGAAACTATTGATTTGTTTCACGAGGGTCAATGCTCCGGACGTGACGGAGACGCGGAGACGCCCGTGGCCGCGGCCGGCTCCGCCCTTCCGACCGCGGCGCGTTCCTCGCCGACTGCCCGGCCGGCCTCGACGCCCCACTGCGTGAGCGTGCCGGCCGCAACGTGCCCGCCTGGCCGGCTCGCGTGCGGTCCGCGCCCTCCGTCCGGCGTGGGCAGTCGTCGGACGGAGGACCGGTGAGGCCCGCGGGCGGGTGTCCCGCGTGCCTCGGTGAGCGAGTACGTGAAGGTCACGCGGGTACCCGTCGCCGACCGCGCGGTACGCCCGTCGGGGCGGAACCGCGGGCCCGGGTTCTCCTGGCCCGGCGCTCCGGCGCTCCGGCGGTCGAAGAGGAGCGAGGAACGTATGCACACCCTCACCAGGCGCCCTGCCGCCGAGCTCCAGGGCTCGCCCCTGCGGGGGCGTGTCGCCGTCGTCACCGGGGCCGCCCGCGGTGTAGGCGAGGCCCTCGCACAGCGGCTGTCCCAGGACGGCATGCGAGTGGCCCTGCTCGGCCGTGAGGCCGAGACGCTGCGGCGGGCCGCGGCCTCGCTCCCCACCCCGAGCCTGTGCGTCGAGGCCGACGTCACCGACCGGACGGCACTCGACAGCGCCGCGCGGCAGGTGGCGGAACGGTTCGGCGACGCGGCCGTGGTCGTGGCCAACGCGGGTGTCGCGGCCGGCGGCCCCTTCCGCCGCACCGACGCCGACCTGTGGCAGCGCGTCGTCGACGTCAACCTGGTCGGGTCGGCGAACACCGCCCGGGCATTCCTTCCCCAACTCGCCCGCACGCGCGGCTACTTCCTGCAGATCGCCTCGACCGCCGCCTTCGGCTCGGCACCGATGATGAGTGCCTACTGTGCCTCCAAAGCGGGCGCGGAGTCCTTCGCCCAGGCCCTGCGGGGCGAGGTGGAGCCCGACGGAGTCGCCGTCGGCATCGCCTACCTCCACTGGACAGGCACCGACATGATCAGCGGCCTGGACGACCATCCGGTGCTGCGCGCCCTGCGCGCCCACCAGCCCTGGTTCGCCCGCAAGGTGCATGCCCCCGGCGAGGTGGCCGACTGGCTCGCCGCCGGTGTGCGGCGCCGCGCCCACCACATCTACGCGCCGCCCTGGCTGCGCGTGGGCCAGCCACTGCGGCCGCTGTTCCCCCCACTGGTCGCCCGCGCCGCCCGGCGCGAGCTGCGCCATGCCCCCGCCGCCGAACTCGATGTCGACGCCGACGTCATGGGCGCGGGCGGACGTGCCGACCGGGAGGCCCACAAGCCCGCGGAGCACTGGGCGCGGGGCGGCCCGCACGAGGAACCCTCCGGATGACCCCGCCGGCCGCTCACCGGTCGAGGCGGGCGATGGAGGCGTTCAGGGCGGTCGCGAAGCAGCACCGGGAGACATACGGAGAGGGCGCGCGGCCGTGCGGTCGACGCGTACGGTGCGGCAGGCCGGCGTTGCCGAGGCCGAGCAGCAGGGTGCCGGCCGGCCCGGCGGTGGGGCCGCGCCGCGCGCCGGCCGCCGCCGCGCCGTAGCACCAGGGCCGGGAGCGGGAGGGACCGCGGTGGAGATGTGTCAGCCTCATGGTCCACGAGTGCCCGACGGACGGGCGGCCTCCCCCGGACAGGACAGGAACCGGGGGCTTCGGTGCTCCGGCGGTCATACATGCATGAACCATGGTATTCCGCCCTGCCCGTGCGTAGGCTGTCAGGGACCCCTGCCGGGTGCGCGGCGCCGACACGCGCCGCGTCGTCACCTTGGGCACTCGAGCCCGTGGAACAGGCAGGGGCAGGCGATGGCCGACCGTCACACATGGGCTGGCACACAGGACTGGCTCGATCGCGCGGCTTGTGCCGGCGAGGATCCCGAGATCTTCTTCCCGCTGTCCGACACCCTTTCGCCCGGCGCGGAGGCCCGGGCCGCGCTGGCATTGTGCCGCCGCTGCCCCGTGCTGCCGGCCTGCCGTGGCTGGGCCGTCGAGCACGGAGAGGACGACGGCATCTGGGGAGCCACGACGGCCGCCCAGCGCCGGGCCATCCGGCGCGCGGCCGTGGACGACGGGACGCGGCCCACGTACCGGCGGCGCCGCGAGCCGACGGACAACGCCCCGGACGAGCGGCGTCCCCACGACGACCGGCCGGGCCCTGCTCAAGGGCGCACCGATCCTGTGGGGCGGGGCCACGGCCTTCCTGGACCGGAGGACGAACGGGCCGCATCGTCCGGCGCGGCGCGCAACTGCACGGACGGCCGTTGCAGGTGACCGTCACGGTGAGGGGGATGACCCGTAGCGGGGCACCGGCGGCGGACGAATCGGAGGATCCGCCGCATCAGGCGCCTGGCCGGGCACTCGGCCGGCCCCGGGCTGCAATCCCGCGCCCCGGGGAGAACCCCAGGCGCTCCTGGACGCGCACGGTGGCCGCCCGCGCCTGACGTCCAGGCACCTCAGCCCTCCATGCGGGAAGGCGCGCCATGGCCACCCCGTCCCGTGCCCCCGGGGAATGCACCCCAACGGCCCTACTTCTGGCCTTCCGCGGAGCGCGTCGCCACGACTGTCGTTAGCGTTGTCGCTGGACGGACGGTCCGTCATGAATATGGACGGGATTCGTCACGACAAGAGTGAGCATGACGAACTTTCCCAGTGATTCCGCGGGCCTTCTCGTACGTTCTCGCCCACGGTCCCCAGAACCGCTCGGGTGTCCTGCCCTCGGCCGACCGGCCCGACACGTCGCCGTCCGGCCGCACCGGCTTCGGGCAGAGCCCGGACGGCGCTGACTCTCTTCATTCCCACGAACACGGAGGCGACCATGGGCCTCACAGGCCGGCCCTTCATATTCCTTACCGCTGCGGTTCTCGGCTGCTCCGCCGGGCTCGCTCTCATCGGATCTGCGACGGCCGACGTGGCCCCCCGGAAGACGTCCTCGGCTGCGACACCCCGCCCTGACGACGGCTCCTCGGCGAAAAGCCGCACCATCCGCGTAGAGGCCCGGCTGCAAGTCGGCGAAGAGCTCGATCTGGGTGCGACGGGCCGCAGTGTCGGCGACCAGTTCGTCTTCAGCGGGAATCTGATGTCGGCCGAGGGGGCCGAAGAACGCCTCGTCGGACGCATCGGCGGGTTCTGCGTCATCACCGACCCCGAACGCAACGCGGGACAATGCGCGTCGACTGCGGTGCTGCCGGAAGGGCAGATCACCGTCCAGGGCGAGCAAGCCGGAATTCCGGTACCGGGCCCGGCAGTCAACGCGATCACCGGAGGTACCGGGGATTTCCGTAAGGTGCGTGGCCAGGTGACGCAGCGGGTGTTGACGCCGGCGACCTGGCAACTCACGTTCGAAGTCTCCGACGTGCAGCCTCATCGGACCGGGGACGGCCGCGGTCCGTCCGAGACGCCGATGCCTATGCCCATGCCTCCGTCCCACCCCGGCAAGTAGCTGCGCCGAGCGGTCTCGACGCCGTCCGGGACGCAGTGGCGAAAGCAGTGGCCCTCCCGCCCGCGCCAGGTATCGGACCGTCCCTGCCACAGGCCACAGGCCACCGGGCGGAGGCGGACCGTTCGGACCGATGCCGGCACAACCGTCGACCGGCCGTGAGATGCGCCCGTTCGGAGACGATGCGCAGCACCTCGGGAACCCGCACCGATCACCACACATGGAGACGTCGTGTCCAAGTACTTCCGCACACGCACAAGCTGGGGCCTCGCCCTGGCGGCCACCGCCACGGCCGCCACCGTCACGATCGGCGCAACCACCGGTGGTCCGCCGAACCCGCCGCCCGCCGACCCGCAGGCCCGCCCGACGGCCGGTCAGGGGAAGGAAACACAGACCGGGCCCCGGACGACGGAGCGCCGACGGATCGCCACATCGGTCCTGGACAGGGACTTCACATTCACCCTCACCGCCCTGAGGTCGCGGACCGATCCGCTCGCGGCATCCGTGCGCCTCCAGGTCTTCACCTTCGAGGACGGCGCGTGGAGAGAATCGGACCGTGCCCTGGTCGGCAAGGCGGATTCCTGGTTCTGGTTCCCACTGACCGGCCACCACGCGGTGTGCGAGTTCTCCACCTCCGGCACGGAGCCCGCAGCGGTCGCCGTCAGCATGCTGATCACGCCGTCGATCGGCTGCTCACCGGCCGAGAACTTCCGCATCGACCACGGGCGGATCGTCCCCGCCTGACAGCGGCCGGTGGCCGCGGCACCGACCGTGGCCGTCCGGGGCGTCCACGGTGTGGGACGAGCAGACCGGTGCTGATGCGGACGCCGTCGCCGAGGACACACCCCCTCCGCCTCTTGCTGCGCGAACGCGTGGCGCGACGGCGAGCACCCTGCGCGCGGTGATGCCGCTCCGCCCGTACGACCACAGGCCGGCGTCCGTCGTAGGCTGAGCCCCCGACGCGACGGACGGGAGACGGCGATGGCCGAGACGACGGCGGCCGAGGTGATGGCCGAGCTGGCCCGGCTGGACGATCCGAAGATCCGCGCGGTGAACGAGAGACACGGTGACGATCACGGTGTGAACCTCACCAAGCTGCGTGCGCTCGCGAAGCGGCTCAAGACGCGGCACGAGCTCGCGCGTGAGCTCTGGACGACGGACGACACCGCGGCGAGGCTGCTGGCGCTCCTGATCTGCCGCCCGAGGGCGTACGAGCGCGACGAGCTGGACACCATGCTGCGCGAGGCGCGCACCCCCAAGGTGCACGACTGGCTCGTGAACTACGTGGTGAAGAAGAACCCGCACTGCGAGGAACTGCGCCTGGCCTGGTTCACCGACCCCGACCCGGTGGTGGCGAGCGCCGGGTGGGCGCTCACCACCGAACGCGTGGCGAAGAAGCCCGAGGGCCTCGACCTCGCGGGGCTGCTCGATGTGATCGGGGCGGACATGAAGGACGCCCCGGACCGTCTGCAGTGGGCGATGAACCACTGTCTGGCGCAGATCGGGATCGAACACGCCGAGTACCGCACCCGCGCGATCGGTATCGGAGAGCGCCTGGAGGTGCTCAAGGACTACCCGACCTCCCCGGGCTGCACTTCGCCGTTCGCGCCCGTCTGGATCGCCGAGACGGTGCGCCGGCGGCAGGACGGTGCGGTGGCCTGAAGCAGGGCGGCCCGTACGTACGGCGCGTGGCCGACGGCTGAGGGGATACCGGCCGTATGCGTCGGGCCGTACGCGTCGGGCATTCGTCCACGACGCGGTCGTCGTCATGGCGCCGGGCGGTGACGTGCGGGTTCCCCGGGGCGGCCGTCACCGTCGCGCTGTGCGGGCACGGGAAGCATGGAACCTCCGTGCCGTCCGCGCCCCACCACACCGCCGCGGAGCCGCACGGCGCCGGGACGCGGCTCGTCAAGGTCGTCGTCCCGACGCCGGGTCGAGACCGCAGGTTCCCGAGGCCGACATGTCGTTCTTTCCCATGAGCCGCACGGTGGCCCGGCCGTCGGCGTCGTGGCTGTAGGCGATGGTGCAGATCAGCTGGCGCAGCGCGGTCCGGCCCAGTCCGTCCAGTGCGATGGGCAGGTCGGCCGTGACCTCCTCGCCGCCGGGCGAGACCTCCACCCGGAGCGGTCCGGCCGATGGGGCGGGGGGCAGGGATGTGCTGAGCCCTGCTTCGCGGTCCTGCTCGTCGGGACCGCTGAGCAGCGCGAGGATCACTTTCTCCGTCGGCACGGGCGGGGCGTCCGCGTCGTCGGGGTCCTGGCCGGCGACCAGGCCGCCTTCGGGACCGTACTCGAGCGTGGACCCGGGGGACCGGATCACCGGACTGATCCCGCCTTCACGGGAGTGGAAGAAGAGCAGCATCTTGTAGTCGTGGTCGACGAACGCCTCGACGGAGGCGGGACCGCCCGCCTCGATCACGTCGGTCTCCCGGATGCCGCAGCCGCCGAGCAGCAGCACCCCCGACGCGACGGCGACCGCGCCGGTACGCCGGCACGTCCGCGCACGCCTCATCCGTCGGCCTCCTCCAGGTGGAGCGGTATCTCGACGGTGAAGACGGCACCGCCTCCGGGAAGGTTCCCCGCGCGGACGGTTCCGCCGTGCAGCCGCACGTTCTCCTGGGTGATCGCCAGTCCCAGGCCGCTGCCCGCCGAGCGGGTACGTGCCGCGTCGGCCTTGTAGAACCGGTCGAAGATGTGGGGCAGGGCGTCGGGCCGGATGCCGGGTCCGCTGTCGGCGACCCGGGTGATCAGTACGGGCGGGCCGGGGGAGCGCGTTTCGCTGCGCAGGCTCACGGTGACGGGCGCACCGCCGTGCCGCAGGGCGTTGCCGACGAGGTTGGCGATCACGATGTCGAAGCGGCGCGGGTCGAGCCGGGCGCGGATGCCGGGGGGCAGCTCGGTGCGGACGCGGCCGTCGGTCCAGTGCCGGTTCTGCAGCGTCTTGCCGATGGTCTCCGCGATGTCGACCTCGTCGGTGTTGAGCTCGGCGGCGCGGGCGTCGAAGCGGGAGATCTCCATCAGGTCCTCGACGAGCACGGCGAGATTTCCGGTCTCGGCGCTGACCAGCCGGACCGCGCGGGCGGTGTCGGGGTCCAGCCGGCCGGCGTCCTCGTCGAGGACCTCGGTGACGGCGAGCATCCCGGCGAGCGGTGTGCGCAGCTCGTGGGAGACGTCGGAGGCGAAGCGGCGGGCGCGTGCCTCGGCCTCGCGCAACTCACGTACGGAGCGTTCGAGTTTGCCGGCGGACTCGTTGAAGGTGCGGGCGAGGTCGGCCAGTTCGTCACCGCCGCGCACCGCGATCCGTGTGTCCAGTCTGCCGCTGCCCATGCTCTGGGCGGCCTGGCGCAGTTCCCGCACCGGCCGCAGCACGCTGCGCGCGGCGATCAGGCCGGGGATCAGCGCGATGGCGAGGCCGGGCAGGGCCCCGTCCCGGGCGGCCACCAGGAGCGCGTCGACGTTGGCCTGCTCGTCGGTCATCCGCATGACGGCGTAGAGGACGAGCCCGCTGGGCAGCACGCCCTCGGGGCCGGTCTTGAACACGGTGGGCATGGCGATGGTCAGGTAGGGCACGCCGTCCTTCACGACCCGCTCGAAGCTGCCGTTGGGGTGGGCGCGTGCGGCGTGGCGCAGTTCGGGGGTGATGACGGTGGAGACGGGGTTCTCGCCGGAGGAGGCGCGGACCGAGCCGTACTCCGCGAACACCACCCAGGGGCGCGGCTTCCCCTTGCGGGCGATGTCACGCAGGACCTCCTCCAGCCCCTCCCTCCGCACGGGCAGGGCCCAGCCTGTCTGCTGGACCTGGTCACGGAACGAGGAGACCGCGGTGTCCTGGGCGGTCTTCAGCAGGGCGTTGCGGGCCTCGCGGTAGGTCAGCGCGGACGTGGTGCCCGCGCTGACGACGGCGACCAGCAGGAAGGCGAACACCAGCCGGGTGCGCAATCCGAACGCCCTGGCCCGCGCCCGCCCCGCGGGAGCGTCCCCGGGCGTGTCGTCGTCGGCTCCGTGGCGGCGGCCGCCGGTGTCGGAGAGGCCGCGGAGGAGTCGCCGTGCCGGGCCGGGGCCGGAGGTCACAGCGGTCCGAAGCGGTAGCCGAAGCCCCGCAGTGTCTGGATGTAGCGGGGGCTGCCCGCCTCGTCCTCGATCTTGCCGCGCAACCGTGCGACGCAGGCGTCGACCAGTCGTGCGTCGGCGTGGAAGCTGTGCTCCCACACGTGCTCCAGCAGCTGCTGTCTGCTGAACACCTGCTCGGGGGCGGCGGACAGATGGAGCAGCAGCTTGAGCTCGGAGGGGGCCAGCGCGAGGTGTCTGCCGGACTTGGTCACGCTCAGCCCGGCCCGGTCGATGGCCAGTTCGCCGTAGACCTCGATGGCCGTCCGGCCCTGGCCGGTGTGGTCGATGCGGCGCAGCACGGCGCAGATCCGGGCCTCGATCACCTCGGTGCGGGCGGGCTTGACGATGTAGTCGTCGGCACCGGCCTCCAGGCCGATCACCACGTCGAAGTCGTCGCCCCGCGCGGTGAGCATGATGATCGGCAACTGGCTCTGATCGCGGACCCGCCGGCAGACCTGAACCCCGTTCATGCCGGGGAGCATCAGGTCCAGCAGCAGCAGGTCGGGCCGGAATTCGGCCAGCGCGGCGAGACCGGCCTCACCGGTCGCGGCCACCCGTACCTCGTGTCCACGGCGGCGCAGACCGAGCTCGACCCCTTCGCGCACGGAAGGGTCGTCCTCGATGAGGAGCACGCGGGGCATGGGCAGTTCTCCCTCGGTGGTGGTCAGGCCCGGGCTGCTCTCCGGCGTACGCCGGAGAGCAGGGCGTCGAGTTCGGCGAGCCGCAGCGGGCGGGCGAGCAGGGCGAAGGTGAGCACGATGACGGCGGCCCCTGCGGTTGCGGCGGCGAGGGCTCCCGCCCGTGCGGCGCCCAGTGCGGCCAGGTGGCCCAGTACGGTGGCGGGTACGGCGGCGAGGACGAGCCGTGCGTGCGTTCTCGCGGCGGTCGAGCGCAGTGGACGGGCGACGGCGAGACGGCGGCTCAGCACCCGGGCGGTCACCGCCCAGCCCGCGCACAGCGCCACGGAGTACGCCGCTGCCATGCCGGTCACGGCCCAGCGGGCGGGCAGCAGGTGGGCGGCCGCCACGGACAGTCCCGCGTTGAGGGCGACGATCACCAGGTTGAGCAGGAACGGCGTACGGGTGTCGGAGAGCGAGTAGAAGGTGCGGGACAGCACGTACTGGCCCGACATGGCGACGAGTCCGGGCGCGAAGGCCGTCAGGATCGCGGCCATGGCCGCGGTGTCGTCGGCGCTGGTCCTGCCGTACCCGAAGACGAGGGTCATCACCGGCTGGGCGAGGGCGAGCAGCATGCACGCGGCGGGTACGACGGCGGACGCGGAGGTGCGCAACGCCCGGGAGACGTCGCGCCGCAGGGCGGCGGTGTCCCCGTCGGCGGCGGCCGCGCTCATCCGGGGCATCAGCGCGGTCACCAGGGAGACCGTGATGATGCCGTGCGGTACGACCCACAGGACGTAGGCGTTGTTGTACGCGCTGTATCCGGGGCCGCCGTCGAGGCCCGCGGTCGTGGCCAGCCGGGTGGTGACCCAGTAGGCGGCCTGGTTGGCCAGCACCAGCAGCACCAGCCAGAAGGCAGCCCGCAACGGGCGGGTCAGTCCGCTGCCGCGCCAGTCGAAACGGGGCCGCCAGCGGAACCTCGCCGCGCGCAGCGCGGGGAGGAGGGCCAGGGCCTGGACGGCGATGCCGGCGGTGGTGCCCCAGCCGAGCAGGGCGGTCTCGGCCGGGGTGAGGGTGCCCCCGCCGTCCGTGGCGAAGGCCAGGTATAGGCCGAACACGGTCATGACGACCAGGTTGTTGAGAACCGGCGCCCACATCATCGCGCCGAACCGGCCGCGTGCGTTGAGGACCTGCCCGAGCAGCGTGAACAGCCCGAGGAAGAAGATCTGCGGCAGGCAGTAACGGGCGAACGCGGTGGTCATGGCGGCCTGCCGGCCGCTGTAGTCGGTGTACGCGTCGACGATCGCGGGAGCCGCCCACACCGCGGTCGCGGTGATCGCCAGCAGGGCGGCCGCACAGACGGTGACGAGCCGGTCGGTGTACGCGACACCGCCGTCCTCGTGCTCCTTGGCCGCCTTGACCAGCTCGGGGACGAAGACGGCGTTGAGCGCGCCGCCGAGGAGGAGCATGTAGACGATGGTGGGCAGGGAGTTGCCGACCGCGTAGCCGTCGGCGGTCGTCCCGATGGTGCCGAGCGCCGCCGCGACCACGGCGGAGCGGACGAAACCGGTGCCCCGGGAGACGATCGACCCGGCGGCCATGACGGCACTGCTGCGTGCCGTGGAGGCCGCCTTCGCACCGGCACCGCCGTCGTCGGACCGCTCGATGTCCGGCCGGGAGGCGGAACTGTCCGCACCGGTCGGAGTCGTGGCGCTCACCGGCGGTTCAGATACGCCTGGAAGGCGCGGTACAGCGTCTGGTTGGCGGTGCCGCCCAACGGTCTCTCCCATTCCCCCAACGTCTCGACCACCTGTCCGCCGGTGCCGAGCTTCCACCGCAGCAGTCCGTACGCACGTTCGGCAGGGTCGAGAGTGGAGGGTACCCCGCGCATGTCGTAGACGTCGGCGCCGAGGGCGTGGGCGTCCTGCAGCATCCGCCACTGCAGGGCGTTGGAGGGCCGTACCTCGCGGTGGTGGTCGGCCGATGCCCCGGTCTGGTACCAGACCCGGCGGCCCACCGTGATCATCGTGTGGGCGGCGAGGATCTCACCGCGGTGACGGGCGAGGTACAGCTTCATCCGCCCCGGCTCCTCGGCGTTGAGTGCCGCGTACTGACGCTCGTAGTAGGCGAGGGAGCGGCCGAGCCGGAAGCCGTCGCGCTGCTCGGTGATGCCCAGCAGCCGGTAGAACTCGGGGAGTTCGGCGGCGCTGCCCACGACCACCTCCACGCCCTCCTTCCGGGCGCGCCGGACGTTGCGCCGCCACTCCTGGTTGAGCCCGGACCACAGGTCCTCGGTGGTGCGTCCGGCCAGCGGTATCCGGAAGACGTGACGGGGCTGGGCGTCCCCGTCGTCCGCGGTCCCGTCACCGCCGCAGCGGCGCCACCCCCGGGCGCGCAGCCGCTCGGCGACGGCCGTGCCGAGCGGGTCGACCTCGCTGGCGAGCACGTCGCCCAGCCGGCGGCCAGGTCCGGCGAGCGGCTTCAGCGCGGAGGCGTCCCAGCGCCGGTACGCGGGCGAGGGGCCCATGCGTACGGCGAACGCGCCCGCGCCGCGCAGATGGTCGAGCAGCGGCGTGAGCCAGACGTCGACGTCGGGATCCGCCCAGTCGGCCACGGGACCCTCGGGAAGGTAGGCGAAGTACCTGCGGGTGCCGGGGAGCTGACGCAGCAGCACCAGCGCCACGCCGCTCAGTGCCCCCGATCCCGGATCCGTTCCCCAGCCGAGCAGCCGGGCCCGCCAGCCCTCCTTGACGTCGGCCCAGGAGGGGCACTGCAGGAAGCCGGGGCCGAGGGCCCGGCCGGCGGGTGACGCGAGGAAGCCGCGGTAGGCCTCGGGCGTGACGGGTCCGAGGAACACGGGTCCCTTCTCCGCCCGGGGGACGCGGCCGGGCGGTACGAGTAGTGCTGACACGGTCCGAGCCTCACTTTCTCCCCGGCTTGTCGCAGGGACGCCGACGATGCTCACAGCGGCCCGTGACCGCTCCGCGCGGCGAATATGACGGGACCATGACTGTTCCGCACCAACCGCCGTCACCTTGCTCCGTAGCGACTGACCTGGTCTTTTCCGGCTCTACAGTCACAATCGTCCGCTCGTCACCGCGGAGTTGTCCGCCATGGAGGTTCCCTTGCACCGCACACGTGTGTTCGCCCATGCCCCGATACGGGCCGCGGTCGCGGCAGTCCTGCTGGCGCCGCTCGCCGCCTGCTCGTCGAGTTCGTCGCCGACCGCGTCGGACGCGCCGCGGACCGGGAAGTCCGACGACCGGCCCGTCACGGTCACGGTCACACCCCAGGGGCGGCAGGCCGCGCCGGGCCGGCCGGTGACCGTCACCGCCTCCCACGGCCGTCTCACCTCGGTGACCGTCACCGACGCCGACGGCCACCGCCTGCCCGGCAAGGTCGCGGCCGACAGCGGAAAGTGGGTCTCGGACCGCAAGACCGCGCCCGGCACGGCGTACACGGTCGCCGCCGCGACCCGGACCGGGGGCGGTACCGCCACGACGACGAAGGCATCCTTCACCACGGCCGAGGCGGACAAGGTCAACAAGGTCGACTGGCGTCCGGGCACCGGCACCACCGTCGGCGTGGCCCAGCCGATCTCCTTGGTCTTCGACAACCCGGTCAGGAACCGGGCCGAGGTCGAGAAGCAGCTCGAGGTCACCGCCTCGGACGGCACCGAGGGCTCCTGGGGCTGGATACGCGACTGGTCGGGCAGGGACCGGGTCGACTGGCGTCCGAAGTCGTACTGGAAGCCCGGGACGAAGGTGACGCTGAACGCCGAACTGAACGGCACCGACTCGGGCCCCGACGGCGGCTGGTTCGTACGCGACTACACGACGACCTTCACCGTCGGCGCCCGGCAGATCGCCGAGGTCGACCTCGACCGCCACCGGCTCACGCTGGTACGCGACGGCAGGACCGTCCGGAGCATCCCGGTCTCCGGCGGCACGCCCGGTGGCGACAAGCGCTCCTGGCGCGGAACGGCCGTGCTCATGGCCAAGGAGGGCACGATCAACATGAACTCCGAGACGGTCGGCCTCGGCGACGCCTACGACAAGATGGTCGACTACTCGATGCGGCTGACCTGGTCGGGCATGTACGCGCACGCCGCCCCGTGGAACGCCCCCCACTTCGGCAACGCCAACCGCAGTTCGGGCTGCATAGGCATGAGCGACGCGGACGCGGCCTGGTTCTACGGGCAGGTACGGCCGGGCGACCCGTTCGAGATCACGGGTGAGGAGACCAAGGGCGTGGTCGACCCGGGGAACGGCTTCGGTGCGTGGAACGTGTCGTGGACCGACTGGCAGCAGAGGAGCGCGCTGCGGTGAGGACGGCCTCCGTCGGCGGGGACGCGGCCTGGTCGGCTGATCGTTGCCGGAACGAAGAGCGCGGGCGGCGAGGGCGTTGCCTCCCGGACCGTGGGAATGGGCACCTCGCTGTGAGAAGTGTCGGTGTCCTCCTGCTCCGATCGCCGAGGCCGGCGATCACGCGCCTCTGTGCGTCGACGCCCGTGCACGCGATCACTGGAGGGCGCCGCTGCGCCTGCCCTCGTCGAGCAGGGCCCGCACCAGGGTGGACTTCGCTCCCGGCGCCACGAACCAGAGGGGCGTGGAACGGCTTCTGGAGATTTCCATGCGGTGGCAGCCCATGACGAGACCCACCACCGCCATCTGCTGCACCCCGGTCACCTCGCTCCACGCCACGGAGTCGCGTACCCGGCCGAACCGGTCGGTGACGGCCACGCCGTCCGTGAACAGGTAACACCTGTTCACACCGAGCAGGGCCGTCAGCCGGCGCCATCCGAACTTCAGGGCGTACACCACGGCCACCACGGCTGTCGCGACAGCGGCATTGTCGTTGACCGCGTCCGGGTTGACGACAGTGGTCACCAGCAGGGCGATCCAGAGAAGCAGCAGGAATCCCCGCAGCACTTGCATCATGGAGCCTGTCGCCGGGTTGATGACGGCGTAATCACCGCGGATTTCACCGAGTCCCAGGCCAGCCACTCTGTTTCGCACTGACGCCCCCTTGGACGAAGCCGGATCCGCGCGCATGACATACCCGCGCCGTCAGTGCTTCGAACGGGGTTGCCACGGCGGGTTTCCCAACGCCTCTGTCCCTCAAGTGACTTGTGCAGCACAGCAGTTGGTTTTCACGAGCGTGCGTCGTAGGCCCGTCGACCGGAGGCGTTCCCGCGAGACGTCAGCCCGAGGACACCACCCCCGCAGCGGTCGGCGGGCGACGATCCGCGCATGTCGGGTGGTGCCGGAACAGGAGAGGTGACGGCTACGGCCCGGACGGTGCGACCGGTGTTCCTGTGCGGCCGGTCGCAGGACTCGGTGGAGCCGCGGTGGTACGGCCGGGAGAAGGCCGGCCCGACGCCGTCGCTCCACCGGGAGCGGCCGAGCGCTCTGCTTCCTCAGGAGCCGTCGGCCGGCCCACCCGTCTTCGGGTCCCGCCCCGTCAGGCAGTAAACACCGCCGGCCGGATCCCGCATCACCGTCCAATGGGCTCCTCGGGCGACGAGGCTCGCGCCCAGTTCCTCGTGCCAGGCGCGGGCCGCATCGACATCCGCGCAGGCGAGGTCCAGGTGGGCGGAGGCGGGGCGCTCCTCACCGAGCCGTTGGAGCAGGACGCGGACCGGCATCCCGGACGGCGGCGCGAGCACATGGAACTCGGGGCGGGAGCCGGGCCTCGACTCCCAGCCGTCCAACAAGCCGCTCCAGAAGACGACTTCGGCGTCATACAACGAAGGTGGTACGTCGACGCAGACCTGGTCGAGGCGGCTGCCACGCACCACGGGCGGGCGCACCGACTCCCGGTGCCAGGGCACCGCGCAGAACAACTGCCCCGCGGGCGAACGCAGCACGGCCCACCCCTCGTGCTCGGCGACCACACCCGCCCCCAGTCGCAGTGCCGATCTCACGAATTCCCGCGCGTCGTCCACCGAGAAGTCGAGATGCGCGCCACCGGAGCCCGAGTCGACCCCCTGTGCCTTCACACAGGGATCAGCTCCGCCCTCCGGCAGCAGGGTCACGAACTCTCCCTGCTCACCCCGGAATCCGGACGGCCGAGTGTCCGTCACCACGGTCCAGAACGCGTGGGCGAGGCCGAAGGACGCGGCGGGGCGGTCGACGAAGGCGTAGGTCCAGCGGATGCTCATGAGGAGATCGTAGGTCGGTGGGCGCGGTGGCGAGCCCGGCGGGGCCGGTGGAGCCGTCCGCGCGCGATCCCACGGACAGCCGGCCGGCCTGCAGCGACGGCTCGGCCCACTGCCGGCGGGCTTCGAGGGGTCGGTCGGCGTGACGGGCGTGGCCCTGAGCAACGACGCGTACCGCCTCGAACTGCCGGCCCCGGGCGTTCGAGGCGAGAGCCGGTCGATCCGGGCGAACCTGTCCGTGGCTCCCGCAAGGCCGGCACGTGACCCTTCGGCTTCGCCCAGCCGTCCTTCTCGCTCGGCCTCGGCGACGCGGGCGATGGGGTGGTCACGGATGTCGACGAGCCGTGCCCGCCGGGCCGGGCCCGGTCGTAGGAGCGGGCATCTGGGACAAGGGGACGAGGACCGTCGCCCGTCGGCGGTTTCCCGGCCGTCCGCCTCCGGCCGGCGAGGCGGTGCCGGCGGTCCGGGCCGAACCGGCCCGGAGGCGTGATGGCCGTGGCGTTCGGTGCCGTCAGTCCAGGAAATCCATGAGCCGGTCGTTCAACTGTTCCGGTGCGGTGAGTGGCAGGGAGTGGTGGGTGGCTTCGGGGAGCAGTGCCACCTCGCCCTGCGGGAGTGCCCGGCGGGCTCTGGCGGCGACCCTGGTGGCGTGGTGGGCGCGGCTGTGCTCCGCGAGCAGGACCAGCACCGGCATGCGGAGGTCGGCGGTCCGGGGACGGCGGCCGGCGATGAGCTTGCGGCCGGGGACGGTGGTGGCCAGCGCGTAGAGGCGCTGCCAGGTTTCGTCCGGCTGGGCGTCCGCCGTCTCCCAGGCCAGGAAGGCGCGGGCACGGGTCCGGCTCGGGCGGATCAGGGTGGGCAGTGCGCGCAGCAGGTAGCCGGGGCGGAACCCGGCGAAGACCTGGGTGGGGTCGACGAGGGCGAGGCGGTCGACCCGCTGCGGCGCGTGCAGTGCGTACCTGACGGCCAGCCAGGCGCCGTACGAGTGGCCGCACAGGTGTGTGCGGGTGAGCCCGAGCCCGTCCAGCAGCGCGTCCAGCCAGGCTGTCAGATCGTCGGCGTTCTTCAACGGCGTGCCCCGGCGCTCGGTGCGGCCGGCGTCGCCCAGCAGGTCGACCGCATGGACCCGGTACCGCTCACCCAGAGCCGGTGCGTTGGCGAACCAGACCAGGCCGGTGGCCGAGCCGCCGGGCAGCAGCACCAGGGGGCTGCCGTCCACCGGGCCGTACACATGGACCCGGGTGGGCCCGTACGGCGTGGCGACGTCGTGTTCCTCGGTGGACTCGGGCCAGCGGGCGCGAAGCTCGGCGTAGGCGAGGTCGAAAGCGGACAGGGACACGGGGTATTCCTCTCGCCAAGCGATAATCTCGGTCAACGAGATACTATGCGGGAATCCGAGGGAGTGTGCATGGACGATCAGAACCCGGTGATGGGACTGGTTCACTTGCTGCGCGCGGTGACCGTGGAGTTCGACCTGCTCGGTGCCGAGTTCGCCGAGCGCCACGGGCTGCATCCCACCGATGTGCGCGCGCTGATCCACCTCCTGGACGCGGCACGGACCGGTGTCCGTGCCACGCCCGGGTGGCTCGGTGAGCAACTGCGGCTGAACTCGTCCGGGACCACCGCCCTGGTGGACCGGCTGGAGGGGCTCGGGCTGGTCCGGCGCAGCAGGGACACGGCCGATCGGCGACGCGTGCTGCTGGAGGTGGAGGAGAAGGCCGTGCAACTGGGGTGGACCTTCTTCGGGCCGGTGATCGACGAGGTGGTGGCGGCCGCGGAAGGTTTCGAGGCGGGCGAGTTGGAGACGGTACGTCGCTTCTTGACCTCGGTGTGGGAGTCCGCCGGGCGGGCGCGTTCAGCCTGACAGGGTGTCGGCGTGACGGTTCCGGTGCCGCGGCGGCGGACGTCGTGGGCGCCCCAGCGGATGCGGAAGTCCTTGCTGAGGGTGGGCAGTTCCTTGGTGCGGGGACGGCGGAGAAGGAGGGCCTGTCCCGACCCGTGGACCTCGGGTTTTCGCGTCAGGGCCCGTCCAGCGTGTTGTTCACGGGGTGCGGTCCGGTGATCGTCGTGTGAAGGCCGCTACGTCCTTGTTCATCCCGACGGTCAGACTGCCGTCAGGGGTGAACTCGACGGTGTGCGGACTGGGCACCCGTACGAGCCCTATGGTTCGGGCGGTGCGCGGGTTCCAGATCTTCACCGTGTCGTCCCGGCGTCCGCAGGTGGCTGCGACGGGGACACCGTCGACGGTGGAACACGCGACGTCCGACACGCCGTCGGGGCGGCCGTCCCACGGCGTGCCCATGGCCATTCCGTTTCCCAGGTCCCACATCTGCAGCCGTCCGTCGTCTCCGCCGCTGACGGCGACGACCTGTCCGTCGACGGCGGTGCACGCGAGTCCCGAGACACCCCCGATCGGTCCGTGCAGCGGACCTGTCCGCGCCTGTCCCGTGCGCAGATCCCAGATGTCCTCCCAGGGCAACCCCTGCCCCTGGGCGAAGGCCAACGGACGCAGGAGGTCCGCGGCCCGCTGGGCATCGGTCCCGAGGCGGTTTGCGAGGTCGTCGCGCATGGCGTCCCCCGCATGGCGCGGAAGGCCGTCCTGCCAGACTCCGTCCTGCGGGTCGCAGACGACCTCGGACTCCGCTGCCAGAGTGCCCGCCGTGATACGGGCGACGAGGAACGAGGTGCCCGCGGCTGCCGCGACCGCTTCGGCCACCGGCCGTAGCGCGTCGGGGCGGAGCCGGTAGGGCGATGCCCGGTGGGACTCGACGAGGACCCGCACGGTGTAGGCGGTGAGGGCCTGGGGATCGGTGTAAAGCGGATCGTCCAGGTCGATGAGCCGATATGTGCCGATGCCGTCGTACGGCCGGGGGCCGAGTCGATCGACCAGGGAGCGGCGGGTGCCCAACAAGAGCCGGATCCGGCCGTCGCTGTGGTCGATCAGCGGTCGCAGGACCTGGCTGCACAGGGTGTCGGGCGTCGCGGCCTCGTCGAGGGCATCGATCAAAGCGGTGAACGGGCGCCCCTCGGCACGGTCCTCCAGAGCCAGCAACAGCTCGCCCACGGTGTCCGCTCGTACGTGCGCCGCAGCGGCCAGTCCTTGGAGCACGTCGGTGTCGGTGAGGTTCTGGGCGTACATGGCGACGTCGATGGATCGCGGTGCGGGCACCTGCGACAGATCAAGTCCCAGTGAGCCGACCGGTACCGAACGGTGGCGTTCGGGATGGGTCAGTGCTGCCGTGAGGCCAAGGACGGCGGTCTTGCCCGAGCCCGGGCCGGCGGTGACCACGAGGGCTGCCGTGCCGTCGTCGGCAGGTGCGCCCAGCCAGTGCGCGAGGTCGGTGAGTGCGGCACGGCGACCGCAGAACCACCACCCCGGCAGGACATCACCGTGATGGCCCATGGCTCGCACCAGCAGCCGCCGGGTGAGTTCCGTGTCCCGGCGGCGGGCCTGTTCGTCGAACTCGGCTGCCTGCTGAATGGCCAGGTCCACGGTGGTGAGGACCGCGCTGTGCCGGGGGTTGGCGAAGAACGCCGGCGGCTCCCCGGTCAGTCCGACCATGGCCAGGTTGACGCGCTGGAACGGGGGTCGGTCGCGGTGGTCGTTCATCTGCTGCACCACGGTGGACACGGGCAGTGCGGTCGGGCCGTGGCCCGCTGTCGCCCAACTGCGCACGGCGTCCGTGAGCAGGCGGGGGAAGAGCCCGGCTCGGGCCTGCTGGTGCGGCTGTGCCGAAGAGAGGATGGCCAGCCCGGAGCCGGTGGCCTGGCCCCACCCGGCGCTGATGCGCTCCAGTGCCGCCGCTGCCAGTTCGTTGCCGCCCTGCCCTGAGTAGCAGGTGTCCAGCACCAGCAGGAGGCGCCGTACCGCCGTGCCGCGCAGTATCGCCCGGGCCAGTTCCACCGTGGGAAGCGCGGTGCAGGCGATGTCGTCGGGGTCGGTGTCGGCGGTCAGGAGCACGTGCTCGCCGCCGTCGTCGAGGACCTCGCCGTGGCCGGAGACGTAGACGGCGAGCAGGTCGTCCTCCCGTCGGTCCGGTGAGCGGCAGAATGCGCGGATCCGATCGGTCAGCTCGACGCGCGTCGGATTCATCGCCAGGGCGGTCTCATGCCGATAGCCGAGCTCCCCGGTGAACAGCTCGATGATCCTGTCCCGGGCCCCGCTCAGTTCAGGCCGGTTCCACTCGGGGCACTTGGGATAGGAGGAGACGGCCGTCGCCGGCAGGAACCGGCGCGGCTCCTCATCGTTCCCCGTGGTGTCGTCCCTGTCGCGGCGGCGTGTCGTGGGACTCATGTCAGGCCGACTGCGACGGCGTTCCCGCAGAGCACGTCCGTCAGGTACGCCGTCGCGTCGTGTGCGTGCGAGCCATTGTGCACCTTGGCCGACCGCACCGCCGAGCCGAACGCCGGCCGCAGGTCCTTGACCAACGCGACCACGTCCCCGTCGTCGGCGATGTTCGTCCACGTCAGGTCCGGGCCGCCCGGCCACACCCCCTGGACGACGCCGTCCCGCGCGAGTGGTTCCGGCCGCAGCCGGTGGAGTATGAGGTTCGGGATCCCCAGTGGGGAGCCCAGCGTGACGAAGGCACGCACTCCGTGCCCGGGCCGGGCGCACAGCGCCTCATGGGCGATCACCGAACCCAGCGGGTGGGCCACCACGACACGCGTATCCGCATCGACCGCCTCCAGCACCCGGCTTCGGGCACGCTCCCGCACATCGGCATCCCGCAGGTAGCTGTGCACCTGTTTCAGGTCGGACACCATGGCCCGCAAGGCGGCGCCGGCGAAGAACCGCGACCCTGACAGCGCCCGGAGCGCGGCCTGAACGGAGCGGGGGCCGCGGCAAGCGTGTTCGCGCCGGGAGGCACCGCTGCCGGGTCGGTCTTCGCGGCCTCGCACCACCACCGCAGCAACAACTCCTGCTCGAAACCCTCCTCGACGTCGGCGGCGCCGAAGCGAGGGCTGCCAGGGGCCAGCAGCTGTCCGGCAGGACGGAACAGGTCACCGTAGAACGCCATCGCCGTGTCCGGCCGCCGCGCGACGCCGTCCGCTCCCGCTCGGCGCAGGCCGTCGGCCAGGGCGGGCCACCACTCCTTCAAGAGGCTCTCCTCGCCAAGGAGTTGCTTGCCTATCCCGTGCACCGCCACTACACGCGCCACTTGCACCGCCCACCTGTGCCCCACTGGTCGCTGCCACTCCAGGAGTTGTCGGGACCACGGGACACGATGGAGCAGGAAACCCCACGGCGCGAGCCGTAGGGATCCCCCTCCGTCAGGAGGAAGTCAAGGCTGCCCAGAACTCGTCGAAGGACATCCGGCGGTCACCGTCGGTGTCGAGTGAGTCGATCAGTCCCCGGGCCTCCGACTCGGTGATGTCGGTGCCCTCCAGCTCCGCCACGACCTGCCGGTACTCCTCTGCGGTGACCAAGCCGTCACCGTCCAGGTCGTAGCGCTCGAAGACACTCCGCGCCGCCTTCTCCACCATGTCCGCCATGTGCTTCTTCCTTCCGCGATCTTCACTTACGGCGCCAGCCTATCCGTCGGTCTCCGAGCGGCCGGGCGGGCGGGCACGCCCTTCCCGACCAGCGCCCCGTCCCGACCGCTGCGTCACCCATCGGTGACTGCGCCGAACCGCACGGCAGGACGCCGGCCCCCATCGCGCGGCCCTCGGCCGCACACGGCAAGGCGCCTCTCTGCGGCACGTCCCGGACCGCACACCGGATCTCGCGGATTCACGCGATGTGCGCCCCCGCGCCCGTTGGCACGGTGTCCGGAAAGCACCATTGCTGAAGGGCGGAGAACGTGGCACCCGATTCATTGCCGCCGGACCCCGGGAGACGGCTGTCAGGCACCGTCTGCACCACGGATTCGGTGCCCGCCCACCGAAGACGGACGTATTGGCGCGCGGTCCTGTCCCGGATCCAGGTGTTCATCGACCGGCACCTCGCTGATCCGGACCTGACTCCGGAGGTCATAGCCCGCGCCCACTCCATCTCCGTGCGCTACTTGCACAGGCTTTTCCAACCCGAGGACCGCACGGTCAGCCGGTGGATCCAGCGGCGTCGGCTGCAGGAGTGCCGGCGTCAGCCGGCCGGCCGGGAGGCGGCGGGCCGGACCATCGCAACCGTGGCCCACCAGTGGGTTTCACCAGTGCCGCCCACTTCAGCCGGGTGTTCCGGGCCGCCTACGGGAGGTCCCCGGCCGAGTGGCGGGGCTCCGCGATGCGAGCGCGCCGTATGCCTCCCTCACCGAGCGGCGTGTCAGGAGGACCGGAAGCCGCGACCGTGTCGTCGTCCCTGAGGCCGTCGCCAGGAGGAGCAGGGGTCCGGCCGCCCATGGACGCTGGGCCGTCTGCGGGGGCAGCCGTCGGTAGGACGTCAGGAGCGCGGCGAGGACCGGGGTGCCGTGGCCGAAGTCGAGGAAGCCGAAGCCGGCCGGGGCCGGTGGCCGTCACGATCCGGCCCGCCGGCCACGACGGGTCGCCCAGCACGTGATCGGCGGTGGCCGCGTACTGGTCGAGATCTGAGCCTGCACCTGTCGTCCCGTCGGGTTCAGCAGTACCCCTTCGCGAAATGCCGGGGTGTTGGCCTGTTCGGCGTGAGGTCGTCGCATCCACCAGAGAATAGTAGCCATGGATATAATGTCCATGTACTGTATCTGTATGAGCAAGGGTTCACCGGGTCCCACGCCCGGCTTCCTGGTATGGCGGCTCGCCAACAAGTGGCGTGTCGCGGTCGATCGCGCGGTGGCTCCGCTGGGCCTCACGCACGCGCAGTACTCACTGGTCGCGTCGCTGTACGGCATGCAGCGCGCCGGTGAGCGGCCCAGCCAGCGCCGACTCGCCGACCACACCGGCCTGGAGGCGCTGTACGTCTCGAAGCTGGCGCGCGCCCTGGAGTCGGCCGGCCTGATCGAGCGGGCCCGCGATCCCCGCGACCCGCGCGCCGTACAGCTCGCCCTCACCGAGCGGGGACAGGCCGTCACTCGGCAGGCCGTCGCGGTGGTCCAGGAACTGCTCCAGCAGTTGCTGGAGCCGCTCGGCGGCCTCGACGCCTCGCGGACGCGCGCGTTCACCGACGAGCTGACGACCCTGCTCGACGTACCTCTCACACCATCCGTATCGAACGACGAGAGCACTCAGGGGACAACACCATGACCACCACCGCGTCCACCATCGCACCCGTCGCCGACGCCCGCGCCCTCGGCCTGGCCCACTACGCAGCCCGCGGTGTCCTGGAGCACGTCCTGGCCCGGTACGGCACCACGTTCCAGCAGCAGATCGCCCTGCGCGCCGCCGTCACCGCCGACGCCCCGCAGACACCGGACGATCTCGTCGCCCAGGTCCGGGACTTCCTCAAGGCCGATCCGGTCGGCATCCGCGTCACTCTCGACGAGCTGCTGGCCAAGCAACTGCTCGTCACGGACGGCGCGCACCTTCGTCCCACGGACGCGGGGCGCGAGCTGATCGCCGCCGTCGGCGCGGAGACCGCCCCCATCAGCGCCCGGATCTGGGGCGGGATACCCGCCGAGGACCTCGCCGCCGCCGGCCGCGTCCTCGCCCTGGTCACCGAGCGCGCCGACGCGGAACTTGCTGCGCTGACCACCTGACCACGTCGATCGAGGTCTGC
Source organism: Streptomyces sp. NPDC020731 (assembly GCF_044334705.1). Classification (NCBI taxonomy): domain Bacteria; kingdom Bacillati; phylum Actinomycetota; class Actinomycetes; order Kitasatosporales; family Streptomycetaceae; genus Streptomyces; species Streptomyces sp. NPDC020731. The sequence goes on along the minus strand of NZ_JBIRTN010000015.1, from coordinate 30,430 downwards.
TGCGACCGCGCGGTGACGTCTCAGCCGGTATCCGGAGGGGGCCAGGAAGGACGCGGGCGCGCTCTGTCGCACTGTGGCCGGGAAGCGGACGTACGTGGATCTCGGCATCACCGCGGAGTTCCTGCGGACGCTGGTTCGCAAGGGCGGGGCCCTGCGCTCGGTGGCGCGCCGCGGCGCTCCCGGCGCCAGTCCCCGATGAGCCGGGTGACAAGGCGGGGACGGCCCGTCCACGGCTCGCACGCCACGATCGCGTCGGTGGGGACGAACTCGGTGGTGACGACCTGCTCGAGCTGCCCGATCGACCGGTACGGGTCGATCGGGGACGTCGCCGGGTTCCCCGAAGACCGCCGCGTCATGGGTGGGAGCAGCGTCGGAGGTGGAGCAGCCGACATGGGGGAGGGGCCGGCCGAGGTGCCAACCGCCGACGAAGACGGCGTACAGCGCCCGGACTGCGCGGAGTCGTCCAGGTGGGCACGGTCCGTGGTGGTCCACACGCACGCCGGGCCGGTTCGGCTGTGATGACGAACAGCGGGGGAATCGCGGCGCGCATGCCGACGCCGATCGGGTCCGCCGTTCGCGCCGGCCTTGACGGCCGGGGTGTTGCACCGGGCTTCCTGCGGTAACGGCCGGCTATGACCGTGCCATCACCACTGGCTGCCCCGGGTGATGGAGAGGTTTCCAGGGGCCGGACAGGTGTCGCAGGGCGTAAGTATGCGGTTACGGGTTATCTGAGGCGTATGACGGGGCGGTTGCCCGAGAGGGGAAATGTCGGCTGTCCAGCAGCCAGGAGCCACGGGCCATTTCGGGACTGCCGCCACGTTTCCGAATTCCGGCGGCCGGATGTGAAGGGAAACTCCGGACGGGACCACAGGGGACGAGTAAGGGGCTGATCGCGATGACTGTGATGGCGCAGCAGGGCAGTGGGGGAGGCTCCAGCGGTCTGTACGACGTGCTGGAGTTGATTCTCGACCGAGGGCTGGTGATCGACGCGTTCGTGCGGGTCTCCCTGGTCGGTATCGAGATACTCAAGATCGACGTTCGGATCGTGGTGGCCAGTGTCGATACCTACTTGCGCTTCGCCGAGGCGTGCAACCGTCTCGATCTGGAGGCGGGACCACGCAAGCCGGCCGGGCTGGTCGAACTCCCGGGACGGATCAACGAGTCGGGGGCTCGGGGTGTGACCAAGGGAGTCTTGTCCGGTGCCGCGCAGACGATCTCTGATGCTTTCCAGCAGGCCCGCGACCAGGCACGGCAGAAATAGGGCGGTGCGCGCAGGGGATGAGAGGTACGGCGGGGAGCCCGCGCTGGCGTCCCCGAGCGCCCGCTGGACCTCGACGTGCCGCTGGAGCAGGGGCGCGCGGCGGCGTGCCGGCCGCTTGCGGCACGTTGTCCTGTCAGGAGGAACTGACCTTCGTGCACGGCTTGGAGCGCGTCGCTCATCGGCTTGAAGTCTGTTCCGGTCCCAGCGGGTTCCTGCGGGCCGAGTGCCAGGTCGCGGGCCTCGAAGCGGTCATCCGGCCGAGTCAAGATCACGTCGATGAGCAGCTCGCTTCGACGCCGCTGTCGACGAACGAGTCGATGTTGATGGAGTACCCGGCCCCGGTGGTGAGGTCGGGGCGGCTTCCGTGGCCGTCCTCCGCGAGGCGTTGAGGGGTGAGGAAGACGATCTGCAGGATCGTCCCCTCTCTGGCGAAGCACAAGTCGTCGGGCAGGGATTCGGGGGCCCGGTGCCAGCCGTCCCGTACCGCCGCCGTCCGGTAATGTGCGGCCACTTCGGCCTGCGTGCCGGGGAAGGCGTACGTCCGGCCGGCGTACACCGAGACATCACCGCTGTCCGCCCAGCAGCCGGCGTCGACCCTCTCGAACCCCTGGGCGACGGTGGCCCCGGCAGGCCGGGAGTCGAGTATGTCGAGCGCCGCCAGCTCCTTCACCCGGTTGTCGGTCCCCTCGCAGTCCCTGGTGAGTTCCAGCAGCGCGCAGCCGGTGAGCGTTCCGGCCGCGAGCGCGATCGTCAGGAGCAGGGGTATCGGGCGGGTGGTACCTGTCCGCAGAGGCAAAGCGGGCTCCAGGGTGAAGGCCGGGGCGGGAGGAGGGGACCCGCCGGACTGGATGGTTGTCCGTGCTCGCTCCGGAGCGGCACCGCCCAGTTCTACCAAGCAGCCGTCACTCCCGCATCGTTCCTGATGCGGGCGTGACATCGTGGCGACACCTCCCAGGACGTGTGTCGGAAGCGGATCCCGAATGTGAGTTGATCTCGGTTCGTGTTTGAAGACACGGGGTCGTGGCCGCGAGGTACGACAAGCTCGCGGTCCGCGACGAGGCGATCGTCCTCGTCGCGGCTGTCAATGAGTGGCTGTGACCAGCGCATTCGGTACACGCTCTTGGGTGCTGAACGAGAAGCCCGCCGAACTTCTCCTGAGATGGGGCTCGTTGATCGCCCTGATCAGAACATCGTGCAGGTGCGGGGTGTTTTCGGCGGTCGGACGGCGTCGTTGCTCAGTCGCCGTCGAAGCCGCCGGAGTCCACGTCGGCGCCGTCTCGGCTGTCCCCCAGTCGGACACGCCCGAGGGCCCGACCGCTTCGCGGCGTCGCGTCCTCACCTTGTCGGAAAGGACCGTCCCGGTGATCAAGCCCGCTGTACAGGACGGTCGAACATGCGCCGCCCCCGTGTGTGGGTACTGTCCCGGGCTTGAATCATGCCCACGTCAGGGAAGTCGTAGATGAGGGAGACCGGACGGCGGAGCGGGGTCGGGGCCCGGAGGACGAGAGCGACGAGGACCGAGCCGTCCATAGGGCCGGATCGCCGAACCCGGCACTTCTTCGAGGTGGTGCGCCTCGACGGACGGAGCGGCGCCGGACTCAAGATCCACCAAGTGGATCCATGCTGCTCACAGCCTCGCCTATTTGACAGCAGGCTTCGCTGGTGTGCCCGAGTCCTTGTCGTGTACGAACCCTGAGCCGGGCGGAGTCGCGTACGACTGGCGGCAGCGACAGGGCGCACACAGACTGGATACAGAGGGCCTCCAGCGGTAGTCCGACCAGGAGGAGACTCAGGTGTTCGGGCACGTGCGAGCAATTTCCGACAGCAGTCCGATCTTCATGATCAGGGTCAGTGTCCATGGCGGTGATCTGACTGAGATCGATCACGTCTTCACCGACGAAGAGGGCCGCTACAGCGTGGCGATCGCCGCAGGCGAAACGGTCACCGTTCGGTTCGACACCCACCACTCGCTCACCAACGCCGAGGACTGGCAGCCGTCGGTGGTCGCGAACGCGATCACCAGCGACGAGACCCCCCTGGACCGCTGCCTGCTTCCAACAGGTCAGGATTTCGGCGCAGCGTCGAACATGGACGCTCTGAACGGGTTCGTGATCGCGGCGGCAGTGGGTGAGGGCGAGGAGTACGCCGCCACAGCGGTGAGACGCCTTGCGATGCTCAAACAACCGAACCCGGTGCTCCAGGGGCTCGAACAAAGGCTTCTCGACCACTTCAGCGAACCGACGTGAACTCGTGCACGGTAGGCGGTGAGGTCTCGGGCTCCTGATCATCGAGCATGGCCGTGTGGTGGGGGACGCGTCTCGTACGGCGGTCACCAGCGATCGGAGGATCGCGGGTCCGTCGACCGACGTGATCGCTGAACTCGCCACCGGAATGGGCCCGTTGTGGTAGGAACGGCACCAGGTCAGGCGTGCCTCCAGTGTTCGGCCGCGAGGGCAGTGCCACCCCGCCGGGTGCCGCGTCGGCCGAGTACGGGCGCATCGGCAAGACCGTGCTCCTGCCCGCCCTGGTCGACCCGGTCGACGACACCCGCCGGAGGCTGATGAATCGGCAACTCACCGTGCAGGAGTCCCGTCACCGGTTCGCGGGCGCCGTCTGCCACGGCGGCCGGGGCCGGATCCGCCAGGCGTACCGCGAGGGCCGGGAGGGTCGGTTCGCCGCCCTCGGGCCGGCCCTGGATGATCCGCGAGCCGGTCAGCCCGTCGGGTGGGAGCCCGGCGTGTGGCCGAAGGTGCGTCGGAAGACGTCGATGAACGCGCTGGCCGACGACCAGCCGCACCGGTGCGCCACCGCGGTCACCGGTTCCTTCTCGGCCAGCAGGACCAAGGCGTGCTGGAGCCGCAGTTGGGTGCGCCACTGGGGGAAGGTCATGCCGAGGTCACTGCGGAAGAGCCGGGAGAGGGTGCGGCCGCTCGCGCCGACCTGGCGGCCCAGCTCGGGGAGGGTGCGGCTGTCTGCCGGAGCGGCCTGCAGGATCTCGCACAGCGCGCGCAGCGGGGGTGAGGCAGGCGTGGGCAGGTACAGCGGTTGCTGGGGGGAGGCCCGCAGCTGGTCGAGCAGCACAGCGCGCAACCGTGTCCGCTCGGGGCTGTCGTCGTCGGGGGCACGGGTGTAGGCGATGATCAGTTCACGCAGTAGCGGCCCCACGGCGAGCACGGTGGGGACGTCCAGGCCGAGCGGGTTGTCGGCGGCGAGCAGCCCCACCAGGTGCAGTTCGAGTTCCCCGTGGGCCCGGTGGGCGTGGACGATGCCGGCCGGTACCCAGATGGCGCGGGTGGCCGGGGCGACCCAGGAACCCGCGCTGGTGGTGACGGCCAGTACGCCCCGGCCGGCGTAGACGATCTGGTGGTCGTCGTGCCGGTGGGAGTCGATTTCGCCGCCGGGCGCCAGCAGTTGGGTGCGCGTGGGGGCGACCGACGTGTGGCGGATATCCGTCATTGTTCGGCAGTTTATCGGAAGCACGACACGCGGGTGACTCCGGACCATGGCGGGGTGCGAAGGAATACCTCGATCACTCTGCTGTCCGTCGGGCACGCTTGCGTCGACGTCTACCAGGGCGCGGTGGCGTCCCTGGTCCCGTTCTTCGTCGCTGAGCGGGCCTACAGCTACGCGACCGTCTCCGGGATGGTGCTGGCCGCCTCTTTGCTGTCGTCGGTGGTACAGCCGGTGTTCGGCGTACTGACCGACCGCCGGGCGATGCCCTGGCTGCTGCCGGTCAGCACGCTGCTGGGCGGTGTGGGCATCGCGCTGAGCGGGGTGAGCGGCTCGTACGGTCTTCTCCTGTTGTCCGTGGCGGTTTCCGGGGTCGGTGTGGCCGCCTACCACCCCGAGTCCGCGCGGATCGCGCGGTTCGCCGGCCGGGGCAGCCACAGTGCCATGGGCTGGTTCTCGACGGGCGGCAATGTCGGTTTCGCCCTGGCGCCGCTCATGGTCGGCGCGGTGGTGGGGGCCGGCGGGCTACGCCTGACGCCGCTGCTGGTGCTGCCGGCGCTCGTGGGCAGCGTGCTGTGCCTGCCGGTGCTGCGCGCGCTGGGGCGGCGGCAGGCCGCCGGGGGCAGCGCGGCGGCGCCGCCCGGAGAAGACGACCGGACGTCGTTCGTGAAGCTGTCACTGGCCGTGGCGTGCCGCTCGATCGTCTTCGTGGGGCTGAGTGCGTTCATCTCGCTGTACGCCAGGCAGCGCATGGGTGACAGCGCCACAGCCGGCACCGTGGCTCTGTTCGTGCTCTACCTCGGCGGCGCGGTCGGCTCTGTGCTGGGCGGCACACTGGCGGGCCGCTGGGGCCGGGTCGCAGTCGCCCGATGGGCGTACCTCGTCTCGACCGGAACGGTCGCGGGTGTGGTGTTCGTACCCGGTCCGGCCATGTACCTGTTCGTGGCCCTGACCTCGGTCGGCCTGTATGTCCCCTTCTCGCTCCAGGTCACGCTCGGCCAGGACTACCTGCCCTCACGGGTCGGCACCGCCAGCGGGATCACGCTTGGTCTCGCCGTCAGTGTCGGTGGCCTGATCAGTCCCGTCATCGGCAGCCTCGCCGACGCAACGTCGCTGCGGACCGCGCTGACACCGTTGATTCTGATGCCGTCGGTGTGCTGGCTGCTGTTCCGCGCGCTGCCCGAACCCCCCGCACCGCACCACGGAACTCCTCCGGATTCGCGGACGGACGATACGGATGCCCCACCGGCCCCCGCCCGCCCGGCTCGCTAAGAGCAAGGTCCGCTGCGACAACCTCGAGGCCGCCGTCGCCCGGGTACGCGGGCCGAGCCGGGCGAGGGCGGAGGCCGACCGCAACCAGTGACCACGGGGCCTTTGCCGGCTGGATGATCAATTGCCTGGGGCCGGCGGATCCTCGGGAGGATCTCGAGTCCGGCGATCCGTTTCGACCAGTCCGGTCCTGCGGCTACGCGTCGGCCCCGTACGTCCCGTACTGCGGGCTGCCCGTCGACTCGTAGACGTGCACCGCAATCCCGCTCGGCGTCGTCTCGCTGTGCAGCAGGCGCAGGCCGGCCGGGGCACCGCCGTCCGGGAACAGGCGCCGTCCGCCGCCCACGACCACCGGGGCGATCGCGAGCCGCAGCTCGTCGACCAGGCCGGCGGCCAGCAGGGACCGGCCGAGCCGGGCGCTGCCGTGGATCTGGAGCTCACGGCCGGGCTGCCGCTTCAGTTCGGCGACCCGGGCGGGGATGTCGCCGGACAGGATCGTGGTCGGCTCCCACCCGGCCTTGGTCAGGCTCTGGGAGGCGACGTATTTCGGCGAACCGTTCAGAATGCGGGCGTTGGGGTGGTCGGTCATCTCCGGCCAGTCCCGAGCGAAGTTCTCGTACGTACGGCGGCCGAACAGGAACGCGTCCGCCTTGCCGAGCCAGCCGGCGGCCACCCGGTCGAACGTCCCGTCCAGGTGTGGTACGAACCAGCCGCCCCGGGTGAACCCGTCGCTGGTGTCCTCGTCCGGGGAACCGGGCCCCTGGGAGACGCCGTCCAGCGACAGGAACTCCTGCAGTACCAACCTCATCGCGCACCACTTCTCTCTCGGGCAAGCGGACATTCGTCCCCGCCCTTTCAGACTTCGTGACGTACGGAAACTCATCGATCCCCGCGCGGCGCGTCCTCGGCCGGCCAACGTGTTTTCCGTCCGCCCCTTACCCGAGGTGCGACCACGGCGTGGAGCGCCGGCGCCGGCGGTGAGAGCCGAAACGCCAACGCCTTCGCGCGGTAAGCGGGATTGCTGAGGTGTCGGCTCCGACGGTACCGGCCGGTCCGTGGGGGAGTCGGCAGGCTTCGGTTCGTACGGGCAGAGCAGCGTGTAAGAGCCCTCCTGCGGCTGCGAGGCCCCGCGGACCAGGAGGCAGCGGTCGTGGCGGACGCGGAGGGATCTCCGTCCCGTGCGCGACACGGGCCCGAGGTCAGACTCGACGCTGCCCACCAGACCTTCCGCGGTGTCCGCGAAGGCCCGGCTCGTCGCGCACACGCTGCCCCGGTGGTTGAGCCGCTCCATGCGGGTGACCGGTCTGCCCAGGACGGTCTCGAACCAGGCGGTGCACCGCTCGGCGAACGGCTCCCGCAGTCCGGCCAAGGGGTCCTGTTCGAACCAGTCGGCACGGACCCCGTAGGCGGACTCGGGTCTGCGCCGACTGCTGACGGAGGCCACCCGCGTGCAGGAGCGGGCCGGCGACTTGCTGAGCGGCGCCGGTACGGCCGCGGACATGAGGGCATCCGTGCACTCGGCCACGCAGGCCGCACGGCCGTCATGGACGCCTGGAGGTCATGGACCGGGTTCCTGCTGACCTGCGCGGTCGACGTCGGCCCGATCTTCGGCCCGGTGGTGCTGGTCGGCCCCCTCGGCGAAGGCGCTCCGCTGCTCGTCCGGCTCAACCCGCTCACCAATGTCCTTGTCCGCAGCCTCATCCGGCCCCTGATGAGCACCATCTGGCGCGGCAAGGCGCCGGAGACGTGGCGAGCCGCCCCGCACCGCCGTGCTCTCCGAGGGCCGGCGGAGCCGACCGTGTGCGTCCCGTACAAGTCCCGGGCGGGAAGAGTGACGCAAGCCATGGCGACATGCTGTCCGATCGGTCAGAACTGACCGATCGGACAGCTATGGTGGGGGCATGGCACGCTCCGCCTCCGCCATGCGCGGTCAGATCCTGGAGTCGGCACTGCGACTGTTCGCCGTGCACGGCTTCCGCGGCACCTCGTTGCAGGACATCGCCTCCGACGCGGGCTGTTCGAAGGCGTCACTCCTCTACCACTTCGCCGGCAAGGAAAAGATCCTCACCGAGTTGCTGACGCCGGCCCAGGACGCCCTCTCCGCACTGCTCGACCGCGTGGCCGGGCTGGAGGGCGGCCGGCTGGTGGAGGAGACCGTCATCGGGTACGTCGACCTGACGCTGCGGTTCCGCCGCGAGATCCGGCTTCTCTTCGAGGACATCGCCGAGATGTCCTGCCACCAGGACCTCAACGTCATGGAGTTGGCGGACGGGCTGCTGGACGCGCTGGCAGGCCGCTCACAGCACCCGCCGGCCCGGGTGGCGGCGTGGATGGTGCTGGGCGCCGTCTTCATCACGGGCGCCACCGACGACGAGGTGGCGCCGGACGAGGTGCTGCGCGCCGAAATGATCCGCAGTGCGCTGCGGACGCTTGACCACACCCCCGGTTGACCCCCTAACGGAAAGACTTCTTCTCCATGGCGACCTTGCTGTACCGGCTCGGGCGGTTCTCCTTCCGCAGAAGAGGCCGAATAGCCGCGGTCTGGCTGCTCCTGCTGACCCTGCTGGGTGTCGGAGCCGCCACCCTGATGGGCCCGACCAGCGACAAGTTCTCCATGCCGGGCACCGAGTCCCAGCGGGCACTGGACGACCTCGAGCGACAGTTCCCGCAGGCCGGCGGAGCCACCGGCGCCGTCGTCGTCGCCGCGCCCGAGGGCGAGAAGCTGGACCCCGCCGCGGTGGCACCCCTGGTGAAGGAGGCCTCCGGGATCGACGGCGTCACCGCCGCCATGGACCCGTTCCAGGCCGGCTCCGTCTCCCGGGACGGCCGCTACGCCCTGATCCAGGTGCAGTTCGACAAGGCCGCCGACGAGGTCACCGACGAGCAGAAGTCGGCCTACGAGGCCGTCGGCGCCGACGCCGAGGGCCTGCGGGTCGAGCACGGCGGCGAGGTCATGGGCGGTGAGGTGGAGATCGGCTCCACCGAGGCGCTCGGCGTCCTGGTCGCCGCGGTGGTCCTGGTCGTCACCTTCGGCTCGCTGGTCGCCGCCGGCATGACCCTGCTGAACGCGCTGATCGGCGTCGCGGTCGGCATGGCCGGCCTCTTCTCCCTGACCGGTGCCATCGAACTGACCTCCACCGCGCCCGTCCTGGCGCTGATGCTGGGCCTGGCCGTCGGCATCGACTACTCGCTCTTCATCACCTCCCGCTACCGCCAGTACCTCGCCGAGGGCCTCCGGCCCGAGGAGGCCGCCGGCCGCGCGACCGGCACCGCCGGCTCCGCCGTCGTCTTCGCCGGTGCCACCGTCGTCATCGCCCTGGCCGGCCTCTCCGTCGTCGGCATCCCCTTCCTGAGTGTGATGGGCCTGGCCGCGGCGGGCACCGTCGCCGTCGCCGTGCTGGTCGCCCTCACCCTGCTGCCGGCCTTCCTCTCCTTCGCCGGCAACAAGATCCTGCCGCGCAAGCAGCGCCACGCGGACGGGCACACCGCCGAGGACGGCACCGTCGCCGAGAGCTTCGGCTTCGCCTGGGGCCGGCTCGTCGCCAAGCTGCGCGTCCCGTTCCTGATCGTCGGCATCCTCGGGCTGGGCGCGCTCACCCTCCCCGCCCAGGACATGCGCATAGCCCTGCCGGACGCGGGCACCGCCGCCGAGGGCTCCCCCGCACGTGAGGCGTACGACCTGACGTCCGAGGGCTTCGGCGAGGGCTTCAACGGCCGTCTCGTCGCCGTCGTCAACGGTGGGGACGCGCAGTCCACCGGGGCGGCCGCCGAGAAGGCCACCGCCCTCATCAAGGACACCGACGGCATCCTGACAGTGGCCCCGCCGCAGCTGAACGAACAGGGCACCACCGCCCTGCTGACCATCATCCCCGAGGCCGGCCCGACCGCCGTCGCCACCGAGGACGCCGTCCACGACATCCGCGACCGGGTCGCGGACATCGAGGGCGCCGACATCGCCCTCACCGGCGCGACCGCCCTGGGCATCGACGTCTCGGAGAAGCTCGCCGACGCCCTGCCGGTGTACCTGCTCCTGGTGGTGGGCCTGTCCATCCTGCTGCTCATGCTGGTCTTCCGGTCGGTCCTGGTACCACTGAAAGCAGCCCTGGGCTTCCTGCTCACCGTGGGCGCGACCTTCGGCATCACCGTCGCCATCTTCCAGGAGGGGCACCTCGCCGGCCTGGTGGGCGTCGACACCCCCGGCCCGCTGGTGAGCTTCCTGCCGATCCTGCTCATCGGCATCCTGTTCGGCCTCGCCATGGACTACGAGGTCTTCCTCGTCTCCCGCATGCGCGAGGACTTCGTCCACGGAGCCGACCCGCAGGCGGCCATGATCAGCGGCATGGGTCACAACGCCCGCGTCGTCACGGCCGCCGCGCTCATCATGACGTCCGTGTTCGGAGGCTTCGTCCTGATGGACGACCCGATCATCAAATCCATCGGGTTCGCCCTCGCCGTCGGCGTGGTCATCGACGCCTTCGTCGTCCGCATGGTGCTGGTCCCGGCGGTGATGTCGCTGCTCGGCCGTGCCGCCTGGTGGCTACCCGGGCCCGTCGACAAGGTCCTGCCCGACCTCGACATCGAGGGCGAGAAGCTGAACCGGCAGCTGGCCGCGAAGACGCGCGAGGAGACCCCCGTCCCGGTCTGACCCGCGCACCGGATCGCAGCTCGGAGGACGGGACCCGCACAGCGGTCCCGTCCTCCCCGTTGTCCTCACCCTTTCTCGGCGGCGTCGCCCGGGTGCGCTCACCGGCCGGCCCGCACGCGGACTGCCTGGAGCCGGTCGTCCGCCGCTTCTCCGAGTGCCGCCGAGGTCAGGCACCGGCGAGGACGTGGCGTCCCCGTTCGTCGAGTCCGGCCACGCGCCGCAGGTCACGGGCCCCAAAGCGCGCGAGGTCGCTGCGCATGCGGGAGAGTGCCTTTCGGGTCCCGGACGCAGCGGACACCGCCCATGCGGTCGACGGCCCGGTGCCAGGTGGCGCACGCCTGCTCGACGCCGCCTCGTTTCGCCTCGTTCGAGGTGCGTCCGCGCGCCCGCGACCAGGCTCCGGAGTGACAAGTGACAACGCGTGCGTGGGTGTCCGCCGCCCGGCGCTTCTTCGGTCGACCGATGACGAAGCGCGCGATCCCACGGGTGGTCGTCACGGACAGGCTCCGCTCCTGCGGCGCCGCCCATCGCGAGGTCATGCCCTCCGCCGAGCACCAGCGGTCGAGGTGCCTCGACAACCGGGCGGAGAACAGCCACCGGCCCACCCGCCGGCGTGAACGCGCGATGAAGGGCTTCCGCCCGGCCGGCGGGGCGCAGCGGTCCCTGTCCGCGTCCAGCGGTATCCCACTGCGCTTCCGGCCCCGGCGGCCGCCATGGCCGGCGGGCACCACACCCGGTACACCCCACGGCGGCTCCGTCGTCCCACCCACCACACGGGCTTTTACGGATACGTAATACTCTCCATATGAAGTCGAGCATTACGCCCGCGCGTGACGCGATCGCCGTACGACGGGCCGTCGCCCGGGACGCCAAGCGGCTCACGCGGCTCGTGCGCGGCTCGCGCGCCTACGAGGGCCAGTACGCGGCGATGGTCGCAGGCTACCGCGTCGGCCCCGACTACATCGAAGCCCACAAGGTCTTAGTGGCCGTCGACACCGATGATCCCGCGGGCCGGGTGCTCGGTTTCTACTCGCTGGTTCTCGTACCGCCGGAGCTGGACCTGCTCTTCGTCGCCGACGGGGCGCAGGGACGCGGCATCGGGCGGTTGCTCGTCGAGCACATGAAGGCCGAGGCGCGGGCGGCGGGGCTGGACCGTGTCCGCGTGGTGTCGCATCCTCCGGCCGAGGGGTTCTACCGCAGGGTGGGTGCGCTGCCCACCGGGACCGCCTGCGCGAACCCGCCCGCGGTGGCGTGGGACCGGCCCGAGCTGGAGTTCTTGATTCCGTGAGCTCTTCCGGCGTTGCCGCTCCAGGGTGAGGACGGCTGAGGCGATCGACGTCATTGGATTCGGGCTGCATCGGGCCTTGCGAGGACCAGCCAGGGCTTCAGGCGGACTACATCGTGTTCCACCGGTGCCCGCCGTTACGCCGACCCTCGCCCGGGAACACCGGGGGCACCCGGTGGGAGAGGACCCGCCGACTTGTCCGGCCGTCCGCGCACGTGACGATCCGCGCACCCCGGCTCACCCGCTGATGGACGCCGGGCTGCTGCGCGGCCGGCTGTCCGCGCTCACGCTTCGCGGCGCTGCCATGGAGCCGCCGTGGCCGGCGTCGCCGGATATGGGCGGCCCGCGCCGTGCCCGGCATGACAAGCTGTGCTTTCACTGCCCGACCCCAGGAGGTCACCATGACTGCAGATTCTCCCTCGCAAGAAGGTTCGGAGACGGCTGACACCGAGAGCGGCGCCCTGGTGCCTGACGATGACGGCCAGTACGACCTGAAGGGCAAGTTCCGGGAGGCCCTGGCGCGCAAGCGGGACAAGCAGGCGCAGGCCGCGGCCCTCGCTGCGAACACCGATGCGTCGAAGGTCCGCGGCACGCACGGCCCGGCTGCGAGCCAGCGGTCGTTCCGACGGAAGAGCGGCGGCTGAGTTCGAACCGCCGCTGGACGGGACCCGGCGAGACACCGTCCGGCCGCCTTGCCGGTGATGCCGAGCCGGGTCCCACCGGGTGGCAGAGGCGACTGTCCGCTGTCTCGCCCACCAAGCGGGTATGGCCGAGGACGCCGTAGTGTGCGGCAGTTGTCGCATCTGCTCCGCCCGCCGCCGCCCCCTGTCCGGTGGCGAGGGCGGGCGGCGGGCTGCTCGTCGAGGAAGTGTCCGCGGGCCTTGACCGCCCGCCGGATACGGGCGTTCACCGGCTCGATCGCATTCGTGGTGCGGACGATCGAGCGGATCGACAGGTTGCACAGCGGCCTGAGCGTCCAGCCCTGACGTGTCTTCCCTTCCAGCGCCGTGACCGAGAAGCTTCACCGGGGTCAGGAACTACCGTTCGTCATTGGCGGAGCCAGATGGCAGTGGCAGCGAGAGCGAGGGTGGAACCTTCCCCTTATCGGGTGGCACGTGCACCGTCGTCCTGCAGGCATCTGCGAATGCTCACACTCGCCGATGATCTCGGTCACCTTTCCTGCGTCGTCGCCGGCGACGGGCCGCCCGTCGTACTCGTGCACGCCGACGTCGCCGACCACCGGATGTGGGACGCGATCGTGCCCGACCTGGCAGAACGGCACACCGTCATCCGCTACGACTTGCGCGGCTTCGGTGAATCGGCGCCTCCGACCGGCCCGTTCAGCGAGACCGACGATCTGCGCCGTCTCCTGGACCACCTCGGCCACGAACGTGTCCGGCTCGTCGGTGCCTCTTGGGGCGGCCGCGTGGCCCTGGACTTCGCTCTCACCCACCCGGGCCGTGCGCACTCCCTGGCGCTGCTCGCCCCGCCATGGCCGGGATACCGTTGGTCTTCGGAAATGGTCGCGTACGACGAGGCGGAAACGGCGGCCCTGGCCTCGGGCGACCTGGACGCCGCCGTCCGTATGAACCTGGACATGTGGCTGCGAGGGCCGGCTCGAGGTTGGGAGGACGTCGCCACCGGACTGGCCGACCAGCTCCGCGGCCCGATGAGGACGTCACTGATGAACCAGGGCATCGTGGCGGAGCACTCCCAGGGCACTGCAACCGGCGACATCGCCGCCGTCTCCGTCCCTGCACTGGTCGGGATCGGCAAGCTCGACGTCACCGACTTCCAGGACATCGGCCGGCGCTACGCCACTGAGATCCCCGACGCCCCCCTGGTCGAGTTCGCCACCGCTGCTCACCTCATCGCACTGGACGCGCCCACCGAACTCAACGCGCTGCTCAGCCCGTTCCTCGCCCGTTAGTGCCGGGGATCCTCCGCGGGACACCGGGCCTGGGCTCGTCGGACATTCCGTCCAGGTCCCGTTCGAGGAAGCGCCGCCGCCAGGTGCGGACCGTGTCCGGAGTGATCCGCAGCCGGCGGGACACCTCCATGAGTGACAAGGGCGGAATCTTCGGACGCGGGCGACTCGTACCCGACCGACTACGGATCTCCGGCTCAGGTCACCGGCCGGTGACCGTGTCGCGTGGCTCGCCGCCGTCGGCCAGGGCCTCGGCGGCTCGCCCCCGGTAGGCGCGGAAGCGGCGCAGGTACGACCGTGCCATGGGACCCGGCGGGACGCCCCGGGCGAAGGCGCGCATGTTGCGTTCGCCCGTGTTGTAGCCGAGGGCGAGGAGTTCGTCGCGGGTGTAACGACGTACGTGCCGCCTCGGAAGGCTCCGGTCGAGGTCCTTCAGATGCAGGGCGGCCGTGCGGATGGCGAAGGCGGGGTCGTCGCGCAGGTCCTGCCATCGTCCCGGCAGGCCGTGCGTCCGCCGGACCCGTTCGAACGTCGCCCGGTGCATGTTGGCCAGGCCGAAGGACGCCCCGGGCTTCCACCACTGCCACAACCGCTCCAGCAGGGGATGGTGCGGCTTGTACGCCTCGTTGTGGAGCACGGTCATCACGAGCAGGGACGAAACCCCGGCCTCCCGGGCACTGCGTACCACGGCTGCCGCGTAGTCGGCCGGCTCGTAGCCGCCGGGTCGCAGCGGCGGCGTCCGGGCGTCCTCACGGTCCGCTGTTCGGGACCCTTGCTCCGCTGCCGCCACCGATCGTTCGGCCATTGTCGATCACCTCTCCACCGTCCTGAAGTGCACGTGCCCCCGCGGCCCTGCCCCAATCCGGGCCTGTGGCGGGTGAGGACCCGGATCTCGTGGACATCGCTGTGGGTGTCGTGGCCGGGGAGGCGTCGACGACGGAGACCGACGCGTCGCCGCCCTGACGCCGGGGCGAGCCGTACGACCGATCGTTGCTCGACATCCTCGCCGCGGGCGGGATGCGCGTCACCCCGGCGTGAACCGGCCGCCGCGCGGCCCTCGCTGGCGCCTTTCCCGCGTCGGGCCGGGCCGGCCACGCGCCCGCCCCGATCGGGTGCGTGCCGACAGGGCGTACGCTTCCCGTGAGAACCGCACCCACCTGCGCCGCCACGGGATCCGCTGCACCATCCCGGACAAGGCCGGCCGGGCGCGCAACCGCCAAAAGCCCGGCTCCCGCGGCGGCCGGCCGCCACTTTTCGGCCCGGCCGACCACCGCGAGCACCATGCGGTCGAGTACGGGATCAACCGGCTCAGGAGACACCGCGCCGTCGCCACGCGATACGACAAGCTCGCCGTCCGCTACGAGACGACCGTCCTGGTCGCAGCTCCTGACGAATGGCTTCGCTCGCAGGTGGCCTTCCCGTCCTCGTTCACCAGTCCCGGCCGGCGGTCAGCATCTCCTCCTCGGCGTCCGTGAACCCGTATGCCGACGCGACGAAACAGAACTCGTCACAGATCCACTCACGCGCGACCGTCTCGATCCCACTCCCGGCTGCCACGAACTCCCTGTCCAGCAGGTTGAACTCCTCCGTCGCGGACTGGGTAAGCGCATACAAGGTCCTCGGACCCGACGGCTGCTCGGCCTCGATCCGCTCACAAAGCCGCACCAGAATCGCCTTCCCCCGGTCGACCACGCGATCAGGGAAGTACGAGTCGTCGTACATCTGCCGCAGGAACGCGTGTCCCGCCACCTGTTGGTTTGTGATCGGCACAGTGCTTTCCCACCTCCGTGAGGAACTGACGCGCCGATCATGCACAGCACCACTGACAACGGCGCCACCCATGTACGCCAGACCCCATGCGACCAGGGCTTTCCCAACAGGCTCCAGGACCGGGCGGTTGATCGCGGCTTTCGCTTCGGGGCGCGGGCGAGTCGGTTCTGCTCGACGGTCAGGCGGGAACACCGGCCCGGTTCAGGACGGCGGCCATCTCGTCCCCGGGGAACGCGGGGGCCGGCAGCATGCGTTGCCGCACGCTCTGCGGGGTCCTACTCGGCCTTCCTGAACAGCTCCGACATCCCGTCCCCCGTGTCGGGATCCAACCGTCCCGGTGCCTCGGAAGAGACCAGCCCCACCCTGGTGGCCAGTTCACGTCCGTGGACGTCCACGGCGGCCTCGACCAGACCCGCGAGCGCGTCGAGGGCGGTGCGGGAGCGGGAGCGGGCCACGACCACGCAGCCGAGGGCCGCCAGGGCGGCCGGCCACCACCAGCAGGCGAGCAGCGCGTAGCCCACGGCCCAGGCGGCGAGGCGGGCGGCGGCACCGAAGGAGTCGTGGGCCGACTGGATCTGCCGCACGGCGGTCTCGGGGAGGATCAGCCACAGCCGGGGCCAGAGGGCGGCGAGGTCCACCCCGTAGGCCGCCTCCACCCGGTCGGCCGCCGCCTGCATCCGGTCGCCGTACCAAGTGGGACGGACCGGCTCGCGCAACGCCACCCGGTCACGGGCTTCGGCGAGGCCCTGGACGCGCGCCAGCAGGCTGCCCGGGACGCTCACCGTGCCGGAGGGGCCGACGGAATCGGCGTGCGCCCTGCCCACCGCCTCGCCCAGCCTCGCGTCCAGCTCCCGCCACCTGCGCGCCCGACGGGCTGCGAGGCGTCGTGAGATCGCGTCCCGGCCGGGGCGCAGACACCACCGTTCGATCGCGCCGCCGAGGAACTGCGCGGCGAGCGAGGCCGCCGTCGCCGCGAGCAGCACGAGGGCGACCAGGAGCGCGGCGGTGCCGGTGTGCTCGAGGGCCGGGCGGGCGGCGAGGCCGTCCAGGCGGGCGCGCAACCGGTCGATGTCGTGCCAGTGGCGGTGGCCCAGCGTGGTGCCGACGGCCGTGGCGGCGAGGAACAGCGCGCCGGGCAGGACCAGCAGGTTGAGCCAGCGCTCGGTGAGCTTGCCGCCCAGGGTGGCGAGGAGGGAGTTCATGGAGGCGGCGTCACCGCGCGGGGCCCAGCCTGCTCTTGCGCATCCGGGTGCCGTTGACCGCACAGGGCGGGGCCGGCAGCAGATCGCGGGCCCGCTCCACGCGTGCGCAGCGCGCCGGCCCCGGGCACACGGCCACCTTGATGTGCTGCGCGACACCGGGGACCGTGGCTACCCGGGGCCCGCTGCCCAGTCCGCGCGCGTCCCCGCTGCGGCGCAGGGCCGTGTCCAGGGCGTGGTAGCCGGCCGCGAGTTCACCGTCGGCCGCCCCCGACCGCAGCAGCTCCCGCGCCCACTCCGCGGCCTCCCGCACCCCGGGCTGCCGCAGGTCCTGCGGTGAGCCGAGCAGGGCGCACAGCGCGGCTGCTGCTCTGTCGTCGTACGGGGGAATGCCGGGAGATGCGGTCATGGTCCAAGTGTGCCGCACATCAGGCAGAGTTGAGGGTGAGTCGAACGTGCCACCGGGTCCGGCAGCGGCGGGGGAGTGACTGACAGGTGAGGTACGACAGGGACCGGTTCGTGCAGGCGATCCGAGAGCGCCTGGAGCGGGCCGGCACGGCAGACGGCGGTGTGGACGCGCGCGTGGTGTACGGCCCCCGGGCGGACGCGGAACTGCGCGGCCTGCTGCGGACGGCCGACACGCGGACCGACATGGAGGCCCGGCACGCGGCCGGCTGGCTGTGCGTCGCCCGGGCGATGGCCGACCCGGGGCGGCGCGGCAGCGTACAGGGCTGCATGGCGGGGACGCTGCTGTTCCCGGTGTGGGTCGCCGAACCGGAGTCGGTGCCACCGCTGTTGGCGGCCGGATTCGCGGCCACCGATCCGGCGGTCCGTCCCGACCCGGCCGACGCGGACGGGCCCGCCGAGTGGTGGGCCGAGAGTGCCGCGTCCCTGATCGCGGCGGAGGGCCGGGCGCACGACGTACCGTCCGACGCCCACGAAGGCCTGCGCAGACTCCACCGTCTGGCGGCCACGCTGGTCTCCTCGACGCCCTCGTACGAGGTCCGGCTCGCCACCGCGGTCGGCTGCGGCAACCTCACCATACTGGCGACACCGGAGTACGACCCCGGGTACGCGGACCGGCGGGCGGCCCTGGACCGGGCCCTGGCTGTCGCCGGGCTGCCCTGGCCGTTCGAGGACGTGCCCGAGAGCTCGGGGACCGGTGACCCGGTACTGCTCGCCCACCGGGCCCTCAAGGGCCTCCCGGCCGGCTCACCCGAACGGTCGCGCGCCCTCTCCGCTCTGGGCGGCCGCCTCCGGGACCGGTACCTGGAGTCGTACGACCCCGAGGACCTGTACGAGGCCGTCGGCATCGCACAGGACGTCCTGGCCCGGTTACCGCCCGGCAGCCCGTACCTGCCGCGGAGCCTCAGCGCGCTCGGGGGCGCGCTGGTGCTGCTGCGGCAGTACGAGGGCGCCACGCCCGAGGAGTGCGACGAGGTGGTGGACCTGTGCCGGCGGGCGCGGCCCGGCAATCCGGAGCCCGTGAGCGCCGCACACGACCTGGGCATGGCCCTCGTCCTGAGAGCACAGCACACCGGCCGGACGGAGGATCTCGACGAGGCGGCCGCCGTGCTGACCGAGGCACTCGCGGTCGCCGGAAATCCCCACGAGGAAGCCGCCCTGCGCAACGCCCTCGGCAATGTCCTGCGTGCCCGTTCCGTCGCCACCGGCTCGGCGGCCGACCTGGACGCGGCGCTCGCCCTCACGGACCCGGCCACCGCACCGGCCGGTCCCGGCCCGCACCTGGCGACCGCGATGGCCCTGTACTCCCGCCACTCACGCGATCCGGAAACCCACGGCTCGGACCTGGACGCGGCGTTGCGCCTGCTGCGGCAGGCCGAGTCGTTCATGCCGCCCGGCCACCCGGACCGCCCCACAGCGCTCGGCGACCTGGGGCTGGTGCTGATCGCCGCGTATCGACGCTCCGGGAAACCCGAGGAGTTGAACGAGGCGGTGCGCTTCCACCGGGAGGCGGTGGCCCTCACCCCCCAAGGGCACGAGATGCTCGGCGTGAGGCTGCTCAACCTCGGCACCGCCCTGGGGCTGCGCCACCAGCTCACCGAGGACGGCGAGGACCTGCGCGAGGCCCAGGAGTGCCGGCGCCGGGCGGCCGCACTGCCGGGCCTGGGGCGGGCGCACCAGGCTGCGCTGCTGAGCTCCACGGCCATCAGCCTGGTCATGGGCGTCGAACGCGCCGCCGACCCGGCAGCCCGGATCGACGAGGCGGTGGACCTCTTCCGGCAGGCGATCGCCGGCACACCCGAGGGCGACCCCCGGCTGCACCGGCGGCGTCATGGGCTTGCCGTCGCCCTGTTGGTCCGCTTCGCCCGGACGCCCCGTGCCGGCGGCCTCCGCGAGGTGCGCGAGTTGGCGGACTCGGTCGTCGCGGCGCTCCCCACGCACTCACCCGACCTGCCGAGCGCCCTCATGGTGGCGGCGAGCGCGCGGCTCGCGGATCCCCTCGCGCTGCTGTCGTCGGCGGCCCGGGAGGAGGCGGTCGCGCTGCTGCGCCGCGCGATCGAGGCCACCCCGCTCGGCGACGGGCGGCGCACCTCGCGCCTCATGAGCCTCGGCCACGTCCTGCGCGACCGCGGGCCCGGCCGCCGGCGGCGCGCGGCCGATCTCGCCCGGGCCGCGGACGTGTTCCGGGCCGGGGCCCTGGACCGGAGCTGCGCGCCCCACCAACGGCTGGAAGCGGCACGCGCGTGGGGCGAGACCCGTGCGGAGCTGGGGGACTGGCAAGGTGCCCTGGACGGCTATGTCGTGGCCGTCGACCTGCTGCCGTCCGTGGCGCCGCGCCATCTCGTCCGCGACGACCAGGAGTTCGTGCTCGGCCGGACCGTCGGGCTGGGCGCCGCGGCGGCCGCCTGCGCGGTGCGGTGCGGCCGGCCCGGCCTCGCCGTCGGCCTGCTCGAACGGGCCAGGGGCGTGATCCTCTCCCACGCCCTCGACGCCGACAGCGATCTGACCCGGCTGAGGGAGGCCGCGCCGGACCTCGCCGACCGCTTCGAGGAGCTCCGCGACGCCCTCGACACCGCCACCGACACCCGGGAGTTCCTCCAGGAGGACGGAGCGGCCGGCACCGACGCACGCGCCGATCTGCGGCAGCGCCTGGCGGCAGATTGGCGCGAGGTCACCGATCGGATCCGCGCCGAGCACCCCGAGCTGGGACTGCTGCGCCCGGTACGGGACCGGGACGAGCGCGAACTGCGCGCGACCGCCGCCGAGGGCCCGGTGGTCCTGGTCGACGTCTCACCCCACGGCAGTCACGCCCTCGTCGTCACCGAGCACTCCGTCGACGCCGTACCTCTGCCGGGGCTGGATCCGGCGACGACAGCGGCGCGCCGGCGGACCTTCGAGAACGCGCTGGTCCGCCTCCGGACGACCGGCATCTCCCGCAGGCAGTCGCAGCGCGCCCAGCAGGACGTACGGCAGACCCTCGGCTGGCTGTGGCGGACGGTCACCGGCCCGGTCCTCGGCCGGCTGCCCGCGGCGACCCGTGTGTGGTGGTCGCCCGGCGGCCTGCTCGGCACGCTGCCCCTGCACGCGGCGGGCCCCGACGGCGCTCCCGGCGCCCTGGACCGGGTCGTGTCCTCCTACACACCGACCCTGCGCGCCCTGCGGCACGCCCGCCGGCGGCTGGCCCGCCCGGCCGGCCGCGGCACGCTCGTCGTCAGCGTCGCGGAGGCAGCGGGCCAGATCCCGCTGCCGGGCGCCCGCCGGGAGGCCGACCAGCTGGCCCGTGCCCTGCCCGCCGCCTCACTGCTGGCCGACGCCTCCGCCACGCACTCCGCGGTCGTCGCCGCCCTGCACCGGCACGCCCACGTCCACTTCGCCTGCCACGCGCTGGGCGACCCGGAACACCCCTCCGGCAGCCGGCTCGTCCTGCACGACCACCTCGAACATCCGTTGACGGTGCGTCACCTGGCGCGGCTGCGGCTGCCGTCGGTCCGCCTCGCCTACCTCTCCGCCTGCGACACCCTGCGCACCAGCCCCGAGCTGGCCGACGAGGCCGTCCACATCGTCAGTGCCTTCCAGATGGCGGGCTTCCCCCATGTCGTCGGCTCGCTGTGGCACGTCGACGACGTCATCGGCGCCGAGGTCGCCCGCAGCGTCTACCGGACGCTGGACACCGGCGACGGCACCCTCGACGTCGGCCGGACGGCCGAGGCCCTCCACCACGCCGTACGAACCCTGCGCGACACCTACCCCCGGACCCCCAGCCTGTGGGCGTGCCAGGTGCACGCGGGACCCTAGGAACCTCTGACAGGTTCCCGCCTGCCGCGCGCATGCGCCGCGGGCCCAGGGCGTCCCGAGGCTGTGGTGCCGAGCGGTCACCCGTGCGGCATGCCGCCGAGGGGCCGACCACGGCCAACGGGAACGACCGCCGCGCACGGGCCCCGTGCGCGGCGAGGGCGGCGAGTCGGGCCCGAGGGGCCGGTCAGCGGGCGGCGAGGAGCTCGAGCGTGTCGATCACCCGGTTGGAGAAGCCCCACTCGTTGTCGTACCAGGCGACCACCTTGACGTGGCGGCCCTCGACGCGGGTGAGGGCCGAGTCGAAGATCGACGAGGCCGGGTTGCCGGTGATGTCGGACGACACGAGCGGGTCCTCCGAGTACTCGAGGACACCGGCCAGCGGGCCCTCGGCCGCGGTGCGGTACGCCGCCAGCACGTCCTCGCGCGTCACCTCGCGGGCGACGGTCGTGTTGAGCTCGACGATCGAGCCCACCGGGACCGGCACGCGGATCGAGTCGCCGGACAGCTTGCCGTCGAGGCCGGGCAGCACGAGGCCGATCGCCTTGGCGGCGCCGGTCGTGGTCGGCACGATGTTGACGCCGGCGGCGCGGGCGCGACGGGGGTCGCGGTGCGGGCCGTCCTGCAGGTTCTGCTCCTGGGTGTAGGCGTGCACCGTCGTCATGAAACCGTGCTCGATGCCGGCGAGGTCGTCGAGTACCGCGGCCAGCGGCGCGAGCGCGTTGGTCGTGCACGACGCGTTCGAGACGATCGTGTGCAGGTCGGGGTCGTAGGCGTCGGTGTTGACGCCGTACGCGAGCGTGACGTCGGCGCCGTCCGAGGGCGCGCTGACGAGCACCTTGCGTGCGCCCGCGTCGAGGTGGGCGCGCGCGGCCTTGGCCGAGGTGAACCGGCCGGTCGCCTCCAGCACGATGTCGACGTCGAGCGCCGCCCAGGGCAGCTGCGCCGGTTCGCGCTCGGCGAGGACCTTGATGCGACGGCCGTCGACGACGAGGACGCCGTCCTCGACCTCGACCGGGCGGCCCAGCCGGCCGGAGGTCGAGTCGAAGGCGAGCAGCCGGGCCAGGGCGGTGGGCTCCGTGAGGTCGTTGACGGCGACGATCTCCAGGTCGCTGTCGCGTTCGAGGAGCGCGCGCAGCACATTGCGTCCGATGCGGCCGAAGCCGTTGATGGCGATGCGAGTCATGAGTGGTGTCCCTTCGGTTCGCCACCAGCCTCGCGTGTGGCGTCCGCCCGTGGCCCGGGCGTGAGCGCCATGGTTCGCAAGGATCTCGCCAGGCCCCGTCTGCGGCTACTCGCCGCGGGTGAAGGTGCGCCGGTATTCGCTCGGTGTGGTGCCCAGGATCTGCTGGAAGTGCAGGCGCAGGTTCGCGCCGGTGCCGAGCCCGACGTCGGCAGCGATCTGTTCGACGCTGCGCTGCGAACGCTCCAGCAGTTCACGGGCCAGGTCGATGCGGGCGCGCATCACCCACTGCATCGGCGTGTAGCCGGTCTCCTCGACGAAGCGCCGGGAGAACGTGCGCGGCGAGACCCCGGCCTGCCGCGCCAGTATGTCGAGGGTGAAGGGCTCGCCGAGCCGGTGCAACGCCCACTCGCGGGTGGCGGCGAAGCGTTCGCCGAGCGGTTCCGGAACGCTGCGCGGTACGTACTGCGCCTGTCCGCCGCTGCGGTAGGGGGCCGCGACCAGGCGCCGGGCCGCGTGGTTGGAGGCGGCGACGCCGAGGTCGCGGCGCAGGATGTGCAGGCACAGGTCGATGCCGGAGGCGGCGCCGGCCGACGTCAGCACGCTGCCCTCGTCGACGAACAGGACGTTCTCGTCGACCCGGACGAGCGGGTGCTTCGCCGCCAGCGCCCGGGTGTAGTGCCAGTGCGTCGTGGCGCGTCTGTCGTCGAGCAGGCCGGTCGCGGCGAGCGCGAAGGCCCCCGTCGAGATGGCGGCCAGCCGGGCGCCCCGGTCATGGGCGGCGAGCAGCGCGTCGACGACCGCCTGCGGAGGGTCCTCGCGGTCGGGGTGACGGTAGCCGGGGATGAAGACCACGTCGGCCCATTCGAGCGCCTCCGGGCCGTGGGCCACGTGATACGACAGGCCGTCGCCGCCCGTCACCAGGCCCGGCGCCGCGCCGCACACTCTCACCTCGTACGGCATGCTCGCGCGGGTCGTGAACACCTGCGCGGGGATGCCGACGTCGAGCGGCTTGGCTCCCTCGAGCACGAGGACGGCGACACGTTGCAGGCGGGAGGACGGCACCCGCAAAGGGTACGGGGCATCGCACGGTCCGGCTCAACCGCCGGACGGCGGCGGCGCTACGCCCATTCCACGTCCGGCTTCCGCAGCGCGTCCTGTCCGGGATCGATTTCGGTGATCAGCTGTTGCCGTCTTCTTCTGCGCGCCGGTTGCCTTTGCTGATCGTGGGCATGTGCCGGGCGGGGTTCCCCCAGCTGGCGGCGGCAGCGGGTTCGCGCGTGGTCGGTGGTGGGACGGTCTCGCGTACGAGGACGGCGGCGGCCCCGCCCACGTGCCGTGCGGTTGGCGGTTTTCGGCCTGACCATCCGAGCCGGAGAGGCGCATAGTGGCAGGTACATGCCATAGGAGGCCGTCATGAGTCCCCTGCGTTTTGAAAGACCCCTCCGGACCGTCGTCGTCCTGACGCTGCTCTTCGGCTGGTCCGCCGTCATCGGATCGGCCGCGCATGCCGGGGAGCGAGCGGGGCAGCAGGCGGCCGTCGCGGTGCGCGGGGGCGACACCCTCTACAGCACCGGCACCCGCTGCACCGTGGGCTTCAACGCCCGCTCCGGTTCCGTGCTGTACGCGCTCGTTCCGGGCCGGTGCGCCCAGGGCGCCCGTACCTGGTACGCCGACCCTGCCCTGACCGTCGGCGTCGGCGTCACCGCGGGAGTGAGTTTCCCGGGCAACGACTACGCGAGCGTCCGGTACACCAATACGGCGGTCGCCTACCCGGGCGAGGTCTCGCTGGGCGCCGGTTCCGGTACCCGCGACATCACCAACGCGGCGAATCCCGTCGTCGGGCAGTCGGTCTGCCATGTCGGACGGACCACCGGATACCGCTGTGGGACCGTCCAGGCGGTGAACGTCACCATCAACTACGGCGGGGGGACCGTATACGGACTGTTCCGGTCCACCATCTGCTCCGAGCCCGGAGACACCGGCGGCCCGGCTTTCTCGGGCGGCACGGCTCTCGGCATCATCGTCGGCAGCAGCGGGAACTGCGGCTCGGGAGGCTTCACTTACTACCAGCCGGTGGCCGAGTGGCTGTCGGCGTACGGCCTGAGCGTCTACTGAGGCAGCTGAACCGGCCGAGCGCGCAAGGCTCCGATGCGGCGCTCCTACCGGTGGGTGCCCGACGGACGCCACGGCGACCAGCCGCGTCCGCCGCCGCTGCCGGTCCTCAACCACGTCGGCCCGCGCAACCCGGACACCGTCGTCGCGCAGCCGGCCGGGCGGCACTGGCAGGGCACCGTCCACGACGGCTTCCACCTGTACGACGGCAAGCTGCCCGTCGTGGTCACCGGCGTGAGGCTGCTGAAGGAGCAGGGCCCGGCCGGGGCGGTCTTCCGGCGCTTCGGCCGCCCGCACGGCCAGACCCTCCTGGAGACGATCGGCAACCCCCGCCGCGAAGCCCACGACACCCGCCGGCAAGCCGGGTACGAGGCCCGCGAGCGCGAGTGCGAGGCGCGGCCGCGCCGCACGGCCGAGGAGCGGTGGGCTGGGCGGGAGGCCCGCCGCCCCGTGTGCGCCGGCCGCGGCACCCGGTTCGCCGGCGAACGGTGGAAGGCCCTCGAACCCGCCGGGTGGGTCGCGCCGCGGGACGCCCACCCCGCACCTGCGTGACGACTGCAAGCAGCGCGCCCACGCCGCCGAACCGCCAAGCCGAGCACACCGGGCACGGGCACCAGGAGCCCGACCAGGCCGCGTCCGAGCAGAAGGCCGACAACACCCGGCTCCCCGGCTTACGCGACCGGCCCCGGTTGTCCGTGGGCGAACGCAGGCAGGAACATGCCCAGCGTGGACGGGGCGCGAGTACCGCCGGCATCGCCCGGTGACAGACCTGCGCCCTCCTGACGAACCCTGTGACGGGACCTGTCCGCCACGTGATCAGCGGAGCGCCGGGGGCTCCGGCTCACTCGTCGATCGACGTACCGAAGCGCGCGTCGGTTCCGGAGGCGTCGAGCGAGCCTCCGCCGTACGACCACGATCCGGTGCTCACCGTCCCGGTCGTGGAGGCGGCAAGCCACCAGACCACCCCGTCGTCGGTGTTCTCGCCGGGTGCCGCGGCCAGCAGCTCGGAGCGGCCGTCGGCGTCCGTGTCGGCGAGCCGGACCTGTCCGCCCCAGCGGTCCCCCTTCTCCGCCGTGCCGGGCACGCCCGCCGAGCTCTGGTCGAAGGACTTCGCGCCCACCGCGGTCAGCCCGGCGGCCGAGCCGCGCAGGATCCGCACGCCGCCCGCGTCCGCCACGGTGCCGATGTCCTCGCCGGGCACGCCCACGGCCAGGTCGGCGTAACCGTCACCGTCGATGTCGGCGAGGGAGACATCGGCGCCGAAGCCGTCGCCCAGTTCGGCGGTGCCCGGCACACCGGCGGTGTACTGGGTCCATACCTGTGCGGGAGTGCCGAGTTCGTCCACGTTCTCCATGCCGTCTTCGGAGCCCAGGTAGATGCCTACGGATCCGCCCGTGAGGGGTTCGTTCTCGTCCTCGGGCTTGTCGGGCTTGCCGTAGACCAGGTCGTCGTATCCGTCGTTGTTGATGTCGCCGGACGCCGTGGCGGAGCCGCCGACGAGGCCGCGGGTGTAGACCGGCCCGTCTGCGGCGCCCATGTACAGGGAGGATCGTGGCCTGTAGTCCTCCTCCAGGCTGCTGCCGGACACGAGCAGGTCCGCGTACCCGTCGCCGTCGTAGTTCCCGGTGGTCAGGGAAGCGGGCTGCATCGAGTCGCGGCCGGGAACCCCGGCGGTGTCGAACCGGCCCGTTCCTTCCAGGGAGCCGGCGCCGTAGGCGAACAGGGAGGCGCCCCCGCGGTCGGCCACGGCGAGGACGTCGCCCGGCGTGGTTCCGGAGAGCCGGGCGGCGGCGACGGCCAGGCCGAACCGGGTGTCCGCCGCGGGCGCGTCCGACCCCAGGGTGACGCTGCGGGCGGGGGTCAGCCCGGCCCGGGATCCGTAGAGGACCGTCACCCGGCCCGCGTCGCTCACGGAACCCTCGTCCTCACCCGGCGCGGCGATGATCGCGTCGTCGTAGCCGTCGGCGTCGAGGTCTCCCGTGGCCACGGCGGTGCCGAAGCCGTCACCGGACTCGGCGGAGCCCGGGACGCCCGCAGTCGCCTGACCGAAGACGGCAGTGCGGACCCGGGGGGTGCTGGTGGCGGTGCCTATGCCGCTCGCGGCGCCGTACTGGACGGTGACGTAGCCCGCCCCCTTCTTGCCGCCGTCGGTGCCGCCAGGAGCGCCGGTCAGGACGTCGTCGTAGCCGTCGCCGTCGAAGTCGCTGTTGCGGTCGTCGGCGTAGGTGCCCCCGGGCGTGCCCGCGAAGGCTGCGGGCGCGGCGGTGAGGGCCACACCGCCCAGCAGCAGGAACGACGCGGCAGCAACGGCCGTGGAACGTCTGTGGATCATGATCTGCTCCCATGCGCGGGGGAAACGGTGGGTCGTGGTCGCAGGTTGGATCCATGGCGCACAGGCAAAGTTGCGGCCCGCCGGTCTTCTGTGACAGAGCGGTGACGCCGGGAGGAGGGCTTGTCGGTTGGTCGAGGGGGCGGCGAGGCCGTGTCGGCTGCTGAAACGCGACGTCAGAAGCGCCATGTCGTCGAACTCGGCGGTGCCGTGCGTACGGTCTTCGCCTGCGACCACCTCGCCGGCCCCGGCCTGCGCCGCGAGATCCACTGCGGGCTCCGGGCCGTCGAGAACCGGAACAGCGTGAACACCGTGCTCCACTACGGCAAGGACGGCGCCCTGACCGGCCCGGACAAGGAGCACGCCGAGACCTCGATGCCCGCCCTGCACCTGCTCCGGTCCGCGCTCGTCCACGTCAACACCCTGCTGGTCCAGCAGGTCCTGTCCGAACCGGCCCGGGCGCAGAAGCACAGCGGCGAAGACCGGCGAGCCCGACCGCGCTGTTCTGGTCCGACGCCAACCCCTACGACACCTTCCGCCTGGATACGGACAAGCGTCTCGGCCTGGGGGGCGGCGTCCGCCGTACCTCGCCCTCGCCCTCCGGCCGACGCCGCCGACCGATCGAGTACGGAGATGCGGTGAAGGACTTCCAGGACCCCCCCGATCCCGTTTGACCTTGACACGGTGGCAAGGTCTTCACTGCTTCCCGAGGAGGTGGTCCGATGACCATGACGAGACAGGACACGGATGCGGCACGAACGCTCCAGGCACTGGAGGACAGTCGTTCCTCCGTGCGACTGAGGGCTGCTCTGGCGGTCGGTACGGCGCCTGACCCGTGCTTCGTCGACAAGCTCATCGAACGATGCGCGATCGAGCCCGAGTTCTTCGTCCGCGACATGCTGACCTGGGCGCTCACCCGCCACCCGGTGTCCCTGGCGCTCCCCGGGCTGCTCCGAGAAGTCCGCTCGGAGCGTGCGCAGGCACGCAGCCAGGCGCTGCACACGCTGTCCAAGATCGGTGACCGGCAGGTGTGGCCGGCGATCACACGGGCACTGCTGTCCGACGCCGACGACGAGGTGGCACGGAGCGCCTGGCGGGCCGCGGTCGTGCTCGTGCCGGAAGGTGAGGAGTCCTCCCTGGCCACGGTCCTGGCGACGCAGCTCGGGCGCGGTGAGCAGGAGACACAGCTGAGTCTCAGCCAGGCGCTGGTAGGGCTGGGTGAAGTGATCGTGCCGGCTCTGCGTGCCGCGACGACGGCCGACGACCCGGGCGTGCGTGCGCACGCGCTCGCCACACAACGGCTGCTGCGCGACCCGGACGCCGGATTCGAGTCGGCGATCGAGGAGGCCAAGCGCATCGTGGTCCTCACCGGGGCCCCTCAGGACGGACAATAAGAACTGTGCTGATCGGTGAGGTGGCGAGACGGTCCGGGGTCAGCGCCCGCATGCTCCGGCATTACGAATCGCTCGGCTTGGTGCGGCCTTCGGGCCGTACGGACTCCGGTTATCGGGAGTACTCCGCGAAGGACATCCGGCGGATCTTCCACATCGAGAGCCTGCGGTCGCTGGGTCTGTCGCTGCGTGAGATCGGGCGCGCGCTCGACGATCCCGGTTTCACGCCCTCGGCGCTCGTCGGCGATCTCATCCGTCAGACACGCGACCGCATCGCGGCCGAGACCGAGCTGCTCACGCGGCTGCGCCGGATCGACGCCGCAGACCCCACCGACTGGGAGGACGTCCTCCAGGTCGTTGCGCTCCTCCAGGCACTGGGGTCGCAGAACGCCGACGCCCGCCAGCGCGCGGCCCTCTCCTCGGCCGACGGGGTTCCGGTGCCGGTGGAGGCCCTGGTCGAGGCGGTACTGAGCGAGACGGAGCCGAACGTCGCCGGCGCCCTTCAATGGGCGCTGGCGCGATCGGGCGACGGTGGCCCGGCACTGCTGGCGAAGGGCCTCCGCTCACCGGTGGCCGCGGTGCGGAAACGTGCCGTCCAGTCTCTCGCCGAGATGCCGGGTGGTGAGGCGACCCCGCACCTGCGGGACGCTCTCACGGACCCCGACGCCGGGGTCCGCGGGTACGCGGCTCTGGCGCTCGGGACACGTGGAGTGGTCGAAGCGGTCCCGACGCTCATCGACATGATCGTCGCGGGAAGGAACGACACCGATGCGGCCGACGCACTGAGCAAGCTGGCGGGCGACACCGCGACGGCCGATCGGATCGCGACCAGGCTCGTCGACCTCCTCGCCCACGACACCATGGGAACGCCTGCACGCGGGCGGCTGACCCAAGCACTGGCGGGCATTCCGGGGACGACGGTGTCACGTGCCCTCATGGAGTTGTCACATGACGAGGACCGGGCTGTTGCGCTGACTGCTGCGTACCTTCGTCAGCTCCGCGACGCACGGTGAGGGATCTCTCCCCGGACGCCCCGCACGGGACTTGCGGGGCGGAGGGGTCCCGGACCTGCCGCTGTCCAGCGAAAGGGGACAGCGGACTTCCGGGTGGTGTGCCGGATGCCGGTTCCTGTACGGATGCCGCCGTGAGCGCTGCGGACGTCATGGCCGGGGCTTGCGCGCGAACACCCACCGGTTCCCCCCAACGCGTCGTTCGGCTCGGGGAGGGGGCCGCGTCCGTGCTGGTGGGTGAAGTCGAAGGGGGTGTGCACCGAGGTGGACCAGCCCTTGGCCGTCAGGTCGCCCGCGGAGTCGGGTCGTGGTCCCTTGTCGAAGAGGCGGAGCAGGTCGATGCCGATCTGTTCTCGCGTCGCCGTGCAGATCGCGCTGTCGCGGTACTCCAGCAGGTCCTTCCCAGCTTGGCCTCGAAGGTCAGTGCGCTGCCTTCGGTGGTCAGCCGGTCCACCGTGTCGATGAGGTACGTCTCGGCGGGGCTCGGCAGGTAGAAGAGCAGTCCCTCGGCCAGCCAGACACTCGGTGCGGCCGGGTCGAAGCCTGCGGTGGTCAGCGCGGTGACCCAGTCGGCGCGCAGGTCGACCGGTACGGGGACGCGCTTCGCCTTCGGGATGGCCGGCAGGTCCGTGAGCACCCGGTGCTTGAACGCCAGCACACCCGCCCTGTCGATTTCGAGGACCACACAGTCGGACGGCCAGTCCAGCCGGAAGGCGCGGGTGTCCAGGCCCGCGCGACGCCGTCCGGGGAGATGAGAAGCAACACCATGGGCTCCTTCCGCCGCATGTCCGCCTGGCCGAGGGACAGGGGTGCGGATCAGGGTCTTTGAGAAGTCTCGAGTTGGGTGATTCGTCTGCTGAGCGCCGGATATGGCGGCTTGTCGCAGCGGCCCTGGACGCGGAACAGGCATGGCCGCTGGTGATCATGTGGGTGTCGAGTCCGTATGAGCACCGAGCGAGTCCATGCCTGCGCGTCCGTCTTCCCGTATGCCGTCATGTCTTCAGCAACTGGGGGACGCCTCCGGCGGCCCTGCCCTGCCGGAACGGGTTGCCGACCTGCGGAGTCATCTGGCCGCGGTGCCTGACCCGAGAGCCCGTCGCGGCATCCGTCACCCGTGGACGGCCCTGCTCACCGCTGCGGCCTGCGCCGTCCTGTCCGGCGCCGCCTCGATCACAGCGATCGGCGAGTGGGTCGCCGATGCCCCGCAGCGTGTCCTGGCCCTGCTCGGGTTCCGGCCCGACCCACTGACCGGCCTGATCCGCCCGCCCCACGCCACGACCATCCGCCTCGTCCTGGCCGCCGCGGACGGCGACGCCCTGGACCAGGCCATCGGCCACTT